>NZ_SMOA01000310.1 GCF_004353985.1 Paracraurococcus ruber
GCGCTGGCGCTGGCCGCGCTGGTGCGCGACGCGGTGGCGGCCGAGGCGCCGCGGCGGGCGCTGCATCTCCGCCTGTCCCGGCTGCCGCGGGACCTGCTGCGCGGGCATCACCGCCGGCTGCTGCGGGAAGCCCTGGAACCCGCCTTGCGCTCCGCCCGCAGCCGGCTGTTCGAACTGCCGAATGGCGACCTGGTGGCGATCGCCCCGGCCGGCACCCGGCAGATGGAGGAGGCGGAGGCGGTGGTCGCTCTCCTCCTCGCCCCGGCGACGGAGGATGTGGCGGGGCCGGCCCTGCTGGCGGCGCTGGACCTGCCGCGCGATGCCGCGGCGCTGCTGGCGGCGGTCGAGGATTCGCTGGCCCCGCCGCCGCTGCCGCCGGCGCCGGACGACCCGGCGGAGGCGGGCGGCGGCTTCGGCCCGGCCGATCTGGCGGCGCTGGAGGCGGCGCTGCGCGGCGCCGGCCTGTCCAGCTACCTGCGCCGCCGGCCGGTCTGCCGTCTGGTGCGCGGCGGGGAGGGGCCGGAGCTTGCCTGGGAGGAATGGGGCCTGGCCTGGCCGGCGCTGGGCGCGGCGCTCTGCCCGGGGCTGGAGCCGGAGGCGGCGCCCTGGCTTGCCCGCCGGCTGCGCCGCCTGCTGGACCGGCGCCTGCTGGCCGAGCTGGCGCGGCCGGAGGAGGCGCGGCGCCTCGGCCGCTGCGGCCTTGCGCTGTCCGCCGCCACCCTGGGGGAGGCCGAATTCCTGCGCCTGGACGCCCTGCTGGATGCCGGGGCGCGGGCGGCGACGGTGCTGGCCCTGCCGGCCGAGGATGCGCTGGCGGATGCCGAGGGCTTCGCCTTCGCCCGCGACTTCGCCCGCGCCCGCGGCTACCGCCTGGCGCTGGACCTGCCGGGGCCGGAATTGCTGCCGGCGCTGCCGCTGGACCGCGTGGGGATGGACCTGCTGCGCCTGCCCTGGTCGCCGGAGCTGGCCGCCGCCGCGCCGCTGCTGCCCGCGGGGCCGGAGCAGGTGGTGCTGACCGGTGCCGACCGCGCCGCCGCCATCGGCTGGGGGTGGGAGGCGGGGGTGACCCTGTTCGAGGGGCGGCTGCTGCGGCCCGGCTGAGGGCCGGCCGACGCCGCAGGCCCGGCATCGCCCCGGCGCCCGCCTCGGCGGCCGGGGCGCGAGGGTTGAGGCCATCCGCCCCCCGACCGCCGCGGCGGGACCGCGCCTGCGTCGGGCATCCCGGCGTCCGGCATCCCTGGCCGCGGCTTGGCGTTCCCGGCGCTCACCCGCATATGGCAGCCACATGCAATCCCCCGCCATCCTCGCCGAGGCGCTGACCAAGCGCTATGCGGCCGACGCCCCGCCCGCCGTGGACGGCCTCAGTTTCTCGATGCCGCGCGGGGCCACCTGGGGGCTGTTGGGCGGCAACGGCGCCGGCAAGACCACCACCATCGGCATGCTGCTGGGCCTGCTGGTGCCCACCAGCGGCCGGATCGCCTGCCTGGGCCACGACATGGCGCGGGACCGCTTCGCGGCGCTGGCGCGGATGAATTTCTCCTCCCCCTACATCGCCCTGCCGTCGCGCATCAGCGTCGCCGAGAACCTGCGGGTCTATGCGCATCTCTACGGCGTGCCGGGGACGGAGCGGCGGATCCGCGACCTCGCGTCGCAGCTGCAGCTGACCGATCTGCTGGACCGGCCGGCCGGCAACCTCTCGGCCGGGCAGAAGACCCGCGTCGCACTGGCCAAGGCGCTGATCAACACGCCCGAATTGCTGCTGCTGGACGAGCCGACCGCGAGCCTCGACCCCGATACCGGTGACTGGGTGCGGTCCTGGCTGGAGCGCTACCGGGCGGAGACCGGCTGCTCCATCCTGCTCGCCAGCCACAACATGGCGGAGGTGGAGCGGCTCTGCGGCCATGTCCTCATGCTCAAGCAGGGGAAGGTGGTGGACCAGGGCAGCCCGGCGTCGCTGCTGGCGAAATACGGCCGCGACGACCTGGAGGAGGTCTTCCTCGACATCGCCCGCGGCCGCCAGCGGGAAGAGGTGCCGGCATGAGGAGCGGGGCGCTGCGCCGCGTCTGGGGCATGGTCTATCGCCACCTCGCGCTCTACCGCCGGTCCTGGCCGCGGGTGCTGGAGCTGATGTACTGGCCGATCCTGCAGATGGTGGTCTGGGGGTTCGTCACCGCCTACCTGGCCGGCGTGCAGGCCAACACCGCCAGCGTCGCCGCCGGCATCCTGCTGGGCGGCGCCCTGCTGTGGGAGGTGACGCTGCGCGCCCAGATGGGCTTTTCCATCTCCTTCCTCGAGGAGATCTGGTCGCGCAACCTGGGGCATGTCTTCGTCAGCCCGCTGCGGCCGCGCGAACTGGTCGCGGCGCTGATGGCGATGAGCGTGATCCGCGTGGTGGTCGGCGTGCTGCCGGCGGTGGGGCTGGCCTGGCTGCTCTACCATTTCGGGCTGTTCTCGATGGGCCCGGTGGTGGTGCTGTTCTTCGCCGCGCTGCTGGCGATGGGCTGGGCGGTGGCGCTGGGCGTCGTCGCGCTGATCCTCCGCTACGGCGCGGGGGCGGAGGCGTTGGCCTGGTCGGTGCTGTTCGGCCTCGCCCCCTTCTCGGCGGTGTTCTACCCGGTGAGCGTGCTGCCGGCCTGGCTGCAGCCGGTCGCCCTCTCGCTGCCCTCGGCGCATGTGTTCGAGGGCATGCGGGCCGCGCTGCTGCACGGCGAGATCGCCTGGGGCCACCTGGCCGCCGCCTTTGCGCTGGACGGGTTCTGGCTGGCGGTGATGGCCTGGGTCTTCATGCGGCAATTCCACTCCGCCCGGGTGCGGGGGGCGCTGCTGAACATCGGGGAATAGCGCGGAAGCCGGGCCGGCCCGCCTGCCGGAGGGGCGCCGCGGCCCGTTTCCGGGTCGCCCCCAGACGGCCTGCCGCGTTCGGTTCGGCAGCGCACTCACACGCTATTATTATTTCGAAACAACAGGTTGATTCCTGGCAGTTCCCTCGTCTTCCAGCGGCCAGTCGAGCCTTGGATTGAAGTGAATTCCCCGCATGATGTGCTGGATCGTCAGCAGTTCCTCCTGCGTCAGCACGTCACGCTTCCTCGCGAAGCCATAGATGTAATCGCCAAATCTCACGATGATCTGGCCGCGTTTTCCAGTGCTCACTTCAGCGCCCGCCTGTTCAAGCGCCTCGAACACATCGGCACGGCTGCAATCCGGTATTGCCGTGCCCAAGGAAAGTGCGTGCAGGATCACGCGGAACTTGCGATTCAAGAAAAATCTCCTTCCTTCGGAGGTGGGATCGCCGCCAATACGCCGTCGCACGAAGTCATCCGGCGGCTTGTGCCGGGCGTCCGGCGCGACTTCTCGCCGCCGAGGGAGAATGCTTTCGGTTCTCAAATCAGGAAAATATGATTTTTCGAGGTTCTGGATCGGCTGCGGCTATGCGAGGCTGCGGCATGGAGGTGTCGATACGATCGCTGCGCTACCTCGTCGCCGTTGCCGATGCCGGCAGCGTCACCGGCGCGGCACGCCGGCTGAACGTCTCGCAACCCTCGATCTCGGATGCCGTCGCCAACCTCGAGGCGGATATCGGCTTCCCGCTCTTCATCCGGCACCGTGCCCGCGGGGTCTCGTCCACCCCCGCGGGCGCCCGGGTGGTGGCGGAGGCGCGGCACCTGCTCGCCCATGTCCGGGACTTCGCCCGCAATGCCCGCAGCCTGGGCGGCGAGCCCGCCGGCGATATCACGCTCGGCTGCTTCCTCACCGTCGCGCCGCGCTACCTGCCGCAGTTGCTGGCGGCCTTCGCGCAACGCCACCCGGCGATCCGGGTGCGGCCGGAGGAGGGCGACCAGCGACAGATCATCGACTCGCTCATGGTGGGCCGCACGGAAGTGGCGCTGGCCTACGATTTCGCGCTGCCCGAGGCGGCGGACGCGATCGAGCTTGCGGTGCTGCCGGCCCATGTCGCCCTGCCGGCCGGACACCGCCTGGCGGAGCGCGAGCGGATCGCCCTGGCGGAGCTCGCGGAGGAACCCTTCCTCCTGCTCGACCTGCCGCACAGCCGCGACTACTTCATGTCGCTGTTCCGGGCCAAGGGGATCGAGCCGCAGGTCCGCTTCTCCTCCGGCAGCCAGGAGCTGATCCGGGGCCTGGTCGGCAACGGCCATGGCTTCGCCATCCAGAACTCGATCGCGCGGACGCCCTACGCCTCCGACGGGACGCGCCTGGCCTATGTCCCGCTGGATGCCGACCTGGCGCCGGTGCGGCTGGTGCTGCTGTCGCTCACCGGCCTGCCGGCGCGGCCGGCCGTGGGCGCCTTCATCGGTTTCGTGCGCGACGCCTTCGCACCCGGCGGCCTGTTCAGCGACCCGCAGGGGACGTAGGGCGCCCGGCCCGGCCCGGCGCGCGCCGCAACCCCGGATGCCTGGGGCCGGCCGGACGTGGCGCGGAGGACCGCGCAGCCCGCCGGCGGTCGGCTTCGACCGTCGCCCGCGCGGAGGCGCCCCGCCAGCCCGGCGCGTGACGGGCGCGGCGCCGTCCGGCCGCCCGTGGCAGCGCGGTGCCTGCGCATCCTTGCCAAGCGGTCCACGCGAAGCGGCCCCGGCAATCTCCGTGATGGCCGCCGCCCGCGCCGTCTGCTAGCGGGCGGGGATGCCCGATGCCGGTCCCGCCGCCGCCCCCTCGCTCTGGCGGGACCGGCGCTTTCCCGTGATGCTCCTGCTCGGCTTCGCCGCCGGCGTGCCGCTGCCGCTGGTGGCGGGCCAGGTGCTGCGGCAGTGGTTCGCCGAGAGCAACCTGTCGCTTTCCGCCATCGGCCTCACGGCGCTGATCGGCCTGGCCTATGCCTGGAAATTCCTCTGGTCGCCGGCGCTGGACGCGGTGCGGCCGCCGCTCTTCGGCCGCCTCGGCCAGCGGCGGGGCTGGCTGGCCTGCCTGCAACTGGCGCTGATGGCGATGATCGCGGCGGTCGGGCTGACCGATCCGCGGCTCGATGCCGGCACCACCGCGGCGCTGGCGGCGCTGGTCGCCTTCCTCTCGGCCAGCCAGGACATCGTGGTGGATGCCTACCGGATCGAGTCGCTGGGCGAGGACGACCAGCGCCAGGCCTGGGGCCTCGCCTGCTATGTCTGGGGCTACCGGATGGCGCTGCTCGCCTCCGGCGCCGGGACGCTGCTGCTGGTGCAGCATGTCGGCTGGTCCGGCGCCTACCTCTATGGCGCGGCGCTGCTGCTGCCGGGGCTGCTGACGACGCTCTGGGGGCGGGAGCCGGCGCGCGTGCCCGTCGCCGGCATCGGCTGGCAGGCGCGGCTGCGCGGCGCGGTGGTCGAGCCCTTCCGCGACTTCACCCGCCGGCCGCTCTGGCTGCCCATCCTTGGCTTCGTCGCCCTGTTCAAGCTGGGGGAGGCGCTGGCCGGCATCATGACCACGCCCTTCTACCGGTCGCTCGGCTTCACGCGGGAGGATGTGGCGGCCGTCGCCACCGTCTTCGGGATGTTCGCCACGCTGGGCGGCGCGGTGGCGGGAGGCTGGCTGGTGGGGCGCATCGGGGTGCGGCGGGCGCTGGTGGTGACGGGCCTCGGCCAGATGCTGTCCAACCTGATGTATGTCGCGCTGAACATGGCCGGGCATTCGATGCCCATGCTCTGGGCCCAGGTGGGCGTGGAGAGCTTCACCGACGGGCTCGCCGACGCCGCCTTCCTGACCTTCCTGTCGTTGCTCACCAGCCGGTCCTTCACCGCGACGCAGTATGCGCTGCTGTCCTCGCTCGCCGCGGTGCCGCTGCGGACGCTGGGCGCCGGGTCCGGCTGGCTGGCGGAGGGGCTGGGCTGGACCGGCTTCTTCCTGCTGACCACGGCGGCGGCGCTGCCCGCGCTCGGCATCATGCTCGTCCTGCTGCGGCGGCTGCCGGCGGAGGCTGGCGCCCGGACGCCCTGAGGTCGCCCGGCGCGGCGGCCGCGCGCC
>NZ_SMOA01000311.1 GCF_004353985.1 Paracraurococcus ruber
GGTGATGCTGATGCCGCCGGTCTCCAGGCCCTGGGCCTGCACCGTGGGGGCCAGGGCGGCCGCACCGGCCAGCAGGGCGAGGGCGGCGGGGAGGATCATCTTGCGCATGGCCGGGGTCCTTCTCTCTCGGGCTCTCGCCGGCCTCCGGGGCTTCTCCCGCAGCGGTCATCGGCGACACAGGGACCCTACCCACCCGCCACGCAGGCGCCTGTGAACCACGCCACAGGCGATGCCGGTTTGCCGGCCGGGCGGCGTCGGGTCAGGCTTCCGCCATGGCAATGGCACGGCCACCCGGCCCCGGGCCGCTGATTCTTCCCGCCGCACTCGCGCTCGGCGGCTTCCTGCTGCAGGGCGCGGCGCCGCGCTGGCTGCCGGCGATGGCCCCCGCGCACGCCCTGGCCGCGCTCGCCGGCGCGCTCGGCTGGCTCGGCCTCGCCTGGACCGGCGCCCGGTGCTTCGACCTGCTGCTGCGCCGGGCCGCGCGGGCGACGCGGCGCGAGGCGCCCTATCCGCGCCTGCTCTCCGACCTGGTGCGGGCCCTGCTCTTCGCCGGCGCGGCGGCGGCCATCGTCACGCAGGTGCTCGGCCAGCCGGCGCTCGGCCTCGTCACCACCTCCTCCGTCGCCGTCGCGGTCATCGGCTTCGCCCTGCGCAACATCATCAGCGACCTCTTCTCCGGCCTCGCGCTCGGCGTGGATGCGCCCTACCGCATCGGCGACTGGATCGAGACGACGGAAGGCTCTGCCGGCCGCGTCGCCGAGATCGGCTGGCGCGCGACGCGGCTGGTGACGCGCGACGGCGTGGCGGTGACGGTGCCAAACGGCCTGATCGCCGCGCATCGCCTGCTGAATTACGGCGCCGCGGCGCGCTACCGGATCGCGCTGCGCATCGCGCTTGATCCAGCGGTGCCCGAGGCACGGGCGAAGCGCATCCTGCTGGCCGCGGCGCTGGAGGCGGAGCGGCGCTATCCGGGCCTCCGCCCCGACGTGCTGCTGCATGAGCTAGCCGAGGGCGCCGCCATCTATCTGCTGCGCATCCATGTGCCGGATTACGGTCAGGAAGCGCCCTGCCGCGATGCTGTCGCCGCCGCCGCGCTGCGCGGCCTGCAGCAGGCCGGCCTTGCCCCCGCGCCGCCCGGTCGCCGGCTGCAGGTCGAGCGCGCGGCACAGCCGCCCGGCCGTGCCGCGCTGCTGGCCAGGGTCGGGCTGTTCGCAGGCTTCGCCGAGGCGGAGCGGGCGGCGCTGGCCGCCATGCTGGTGGAACATGCCCTGCCGCGCGGCACCACCGTGGTCCGGCAGGGGGATTCGGGCGACAGCCTCTTCCTGCTGGCGGAGGGCGTGCTGGAGGTGCGGGCGCTGCAGGATGGCGCGGAGATGGCGCCCGATCGCATGGGGCCGGGCGCGATCTTCGGCGAGATGTCGCTGCTGACGGGCCAGCCGCGCAGCGCGACCGTGACCGCGGAAACCGATTGCCTGGTGATGGAATTGCGGCGGCAGGATCTCGACCCGGTGCTGCGCCGGCGACCGGAGCTGGCGGAGAGCCTCGCCGCCATCATGGCCAGCCGCCGCGCCCGCAACGCCGTGGCCGGCCCTGCCGAGACGGCGGATACGGCGCCTCCGCCGGGCCAGGCGGACCTGCTCGGCCGCCTGCGCGCCTTCTTCCGCCTGGACTGAGGCAGGTCGGCGCGCCGACCCGGCCGATATGCCCGCAGGTGTGGCGTGGCTCACAGGCCGCCCCGTGCCGGTCCCCTAGGGTGCTTCCACCGGCGCAGGACGCCGCGGACGAGACGCAAGGGAATCGCCGCCATGTTCCAGACCCGCCACCGCATCGCCAGCCTCGGCACCCTGGCCTCGCTGCTGCTCGGCGGATCGGCCCTGGCCCAGCCCGTGCAGATCTTCGAGGAAGCGCCGCCGCTCGAGCTGCTGCGGAGCATCATGGTGCCGGAATCGCGGCCCGGCCTCAGCCGCCGCATCGTCCTGGGTCAGCCCGACCCGGCGCCGTCGAGCTACGCTGCCCCGGTCGCCGCACCCGCCCCTGCTCCGGCCGCGCAGGCAACGGCCGCGATGCCGGAGCCCGAGGCGGAGCGCAGCGCCGAGGCCACGCCGCGCCGCCCGCGCCGGGCACCGGCCGCCGCGGTGCTGGCGACCGCGGGCAACAGCCTGCCGCTACCCGCCCCGCCTGCCCCGGCCGCCGGCACCATCGGCTTCCGGATCAACTTCGCCCTGAACTCGGATGCGGTGCCGCCGACCGCCTTCGCCTTCCTCGACCGGGTGGCGGAGCTGATGCGGGCCGAGCCGCAGGTGAAGATGCAGGTGGAAGGCCATACCGATGCGCTGGGCGCCGACGCCTACAACCTGCAGCTGTCGCAACGCCGCGCCGCCGCGGTGGCCAACTACCTGGTGGAACGGCAGGGCGTGGAGGTGACGCGGCTGGTGGTCCAGGGCCTGGGCGAGACCACGCCGCTGACCGAGAACCCCTATGACCCGCGGAACCGCCGCGTGCAGTTCGCCCGGGTGGACTAGGACGATGCCGCGCCCCCGTCTGGTGGCGGCGCTGGCCGCCGGCTTCCTGCTGCTGGCCCTGCCATCGCTCGCCCGTGTCGAGGTGCCCGCCGATGCCGGGGCTGGGCCGGGCGGCGTCCCGCCGGGGCCGCAGGCGGCGGAATGCCGCTGCGGCGGCACCGTCCCGCTGCTCCTCCTCGGCCTGCCCGGCCTGGCGGAGGCGGAATTCTTGGCCCGCTGGACCGCCCCCGGGCGTGCCCTGGCCGAAGCGGAGCGGACGCGCTTCCGGGCCCTGCGGCTGCGGCCGCTGCGCGGCCCGCTTCCCGTCGCGCTGCGCCGCGCCCCGCGGCGCTAGAGCGGTTTCCGTTCGCCATGGCTCACGGCAACCGCTCGAGTCTTTTGATTCTACGAGCCTCTTCACCCGATCAGGTGATGCCACCTGATGGGGATCCGCTCTTTCGCCGGCCCTAGCCCCGCGGTGAGGCTGGAGGCCCCCGGATGGCGGCAAGCAGCCGGGGCATCCTCCGCAGGGCGTTACCAGGCGCGGCGGCGACGCGCGTTGCCGGGTCCCGCCGACATCCCGAGACTGCGGCTTTCCGGCATGAGGAGACGATGGCCCGACGGCGATGGCAGGACGCGGCGCTGGCAGCGTCTCTGCTGGCCGGTGCCGCCGCCCTCGGCCTGCTGACGACCGAGCCGCCCTCCCCGCTCGCGGCGGCGGAGCGGCTGTTCCAGGGCGCCGGCCAGCGCTGGCTCGCGCCCGTCCAGCCGCCCCATGAGCGTCTGGTGCTGATCGGCGTCAGCGAGGCGACGCTGGAAGCCTTTCCCTATCGCTCGCCCGTCGATCGCGGCTTTCTGGCTGGCCTGCTGGACCAGTTGGCGGCGGCCGGCGTTGCAGCGATCGGCCTCGACATCCTGCTCGACCGCGCGACCGAGCCGGCGAAGGACGCGGCGCTCCGCGACGCCATCGCCCGCCAGGCCGTGCCCACCGTGATCATCTCCCTGGGTCCCGACACGCCGCTGCCGGAGGAGCGCGCGGCGGTCCTGGCCGGCTTCACCGGCGCGGCGCCGGCTGGCACCGCGAATCTGGCGCGGGACAGGTTCGACGGGCTGGTGCGGCTGCACCTGCCGCGCCATCCGGTGACCGGGGTGCCGAGCTTCCCGGCAGCCCTGGCCGAAGCGGTGGGCGTGCCGGCGCCGCCTACGCCCTTCGCGCTCGACTGGCGCCGCACTGCGCAGGGGCCGGTCGCCCCGCTCTACCCGGCCGAGGCGGTGGCGCTGCTGCCGGCGGACTGGCTGCGCGGCCGCATCGCCCTGATCGGCACCCTGCTGCCCGGCACCGACGAGCACCGGACGCTGGCCACCGCCTTCGGCCAGCCGGCCTTCGGGCTGGAGATCCATGCACAGGCATTGGCGCAGATCCTGGACGGGCGCATGCATGCCGTGCCGGGGGCTGCGGTCGGCGCGCTTGCTGCCGTCGCTCTCGCCCTGGTCGGGCTGCTGGCCGGGTTGCGCCTTGCGGGCCGTCGCCTGGTGCTGGCGCTCGGCGCGCTGGCCGTGGCTTGGCTGATGGCCGTCATGGCGCTGGTCGCAGCGGGGCATGGCGGCTGGCCGGCGATCGCCCCCGCGCTGGCCGCATGGCTCGCCGGCGGCGCCGCGCGCGCCTGGACCGGTGCGGCGGAACGGCGGGACCGCATGGCGCTGCGCGCCATGTTCGCCCGCTTCATGGGTGCGCCGGTGGCCGAGGCGCTGCTGCGCGACCGCGCCCTCTTCCTCGCCGGCGGGCGACCGAAGCCGCAGGAACTGACGGCGACCGTGCTGTTCTCCGACATCGCCGGCTTCACCCGCATCTGCGAGGCGCTGCCGCCCGGGCCCCTGGTCGCTTGGCTGGACCGCTACATGGAGGCGATGGTGGCGGTGGCGGCGGCACATGGCGGCGCCGTGCTGCGCTTCGTCGGCGACGGCATCCTGGTGGGCTTCGGCGTGCCGGTGCCGCGCCCCGATGCCGCGGGCGTGGCGGCGGATGCGCAGGCGGCGGCGCGCTGCGCACTGGCGATGGAGCGGGCCATGGCGGCGCTGAACGCGGAATGGCGGGCGGCGGGCATGCCGGAAGCCGGGCTGCGCATCGGCATCCATACCGGGCCGCTGGTCGCCGGCAGCCTCGGCCGCGGCGAGCGGCTGGATTTCTGCCTGCTGGGCGATACGGCCAATGTCGGCGCCCGCCTGGAACAGCTCGGCAAGCAACATGGCGGCGAGGGGCCGGGATGCTGCACCATCATCCTGGGCGAGCCGACCTGGCGGCTGCTGGACGGGATGGTGCCCGGCCGCTGCATCGGCGACCTGGCGCTGCGCAACCGCAGCGCGCGCATGGCCGCCTGGCGGATCGACAGCGGCGCGATGCAGGATGCCGCTCTGTCCTGTTGATTGCAGAGCGGAGTCTCGCGTCCGGGCGTTCACGCCCTCCCACGCTCCTCTTTAGCCCGTCAGGCTTCTGCGGCGGCGATCTCCTCCAGCGCGGCACGGTCGCGGATCAGGATCATCCCGGCCTCCATGCCGAGCACGCCGGCGCGGACCCAGTCGTTCAGCGCCTTGTTCACGCTCTCGCGCGACGTGCCGATCAGGTTGCCGATCTGCTGCTGCGACAGCTTGATGGTCAGCCTGGTGCCGTCCGGGGCGTCCCGCCCGAAGGTCTCGGCCAGGCGCAGCAGGCCGCTGGCGAGGCGGGAGGGCGCCTCCCGCAGCAGCGCGTCCTCAAGATGCGCGCTGGTCTGCCGCAGCTTCTGGCAGAGCGCCGCGAGCAGGCGCGACAGCGCTTCCGGATTGCCGGCGAGGAAAGGCAGGAACTGCCCGCGCTCCAGCACCAGCAGGTCGGTCTCCTCCAGCGCCACCGCATCGGCGGTGCGCGGCCGGCCATCGAGGATCGCGACCTCGCCGAAGATCCCGCCCGTGTCGATGATGTTGAGGAGCAATTCGCGGCCCTCGTTCGAGACGCTGCAGATCTTCACCCGGCCGCGGATCACGGCCATCATGCTGCTGCCGGGATCGCCCTTCTGGAAGATGGTGGCACCGCGCGGATGCCGGGCCATGCGGGCGGTGGCAGCGAGGCGGCGCAGATCCTCGCGCTGCAGGTGCCGCAGGATGGGATGCGCGGCGAGGACCGCCTCCCGATGCTGCTCAGCGAGCGCCATGCCATCCTCCCGATGCGTCGTGCCGGCGGCGGGGATGTCCCGCGCGCCGGCCCGCGCCATGCCATGGAGGATGACCGAGGAAGCGCCCGCCCGCGACGCACGTGGCGGCGAGCGCTCCCGCCGGCGCTTACTGCGCGCCGATGGTGACGACCTGCTGGTCGGCGAAGGACCCCTTGCCGGTGGCGGCGTTCAGGTTGTGGCCGCCGAGCACCTGGTTGCGGGCGCCGCGGCCGGCGGCGC
>NZ_SMOA01000312.1 GCF_004353985.1 Paracraurococcus ruber
CGAACGTGATCAACGAGGTCTATGCGTCGCCCTCCAACGAGAATGCCTGGGGGCAGCCGCGGCTGGGCGCCGCCGCGCTGGCCGCCCTGCGCCAGGCGATGGAGGACCGGCTGGCCGAGCCCCTGAGCCTCGCCGACCTTGCCGGCCTGGCGAGGATGCCGCGCCATGCCTTCCTGCGCGCCTTCCGGGCGGAGCAGGGGGAGACGCCGGCGGCCTACCTGGCCCGCCGCCGGGTGGCGCGTGCCCTGCCGCTGCTGGCCGCCGGCCTGCCGCCGGCGGCGGTGGCGGCCCGTTGCGGCTTCGCCGATCCGGCGCGCCTGCTGCGGGCGGTGCGGCGGCAGGGCGGCCTTGGCCAATGACCTGCGCCGCCCTGCCCCTGTTGCACCACCGGACCGGCCTACCCGACTACGACGCCGCCCGCTGGACTCGCCTGCCGGAACTGGAACAGGTGCTGCCGACGGAGCAGGGCTGGGGCGTGGTGCTGCAGCGGCGGACCCCGCGCGCCACCGGCCCGGTCGAGGTGGTGGCGCCGGAGACGGCGAATGCCGTGCTGATCCTGGTGCTGGGGGCCAGCCGCAACGAATGCCGGCTGGAAGGCAGCGGCGCCGCCCGGCCGATCCGCCTGGCCGTCCGGCGCGGCGATGCGCTGCTGCTGCCGCCCGGCATCGCATCCTGGTGGTACAACGCCGCCGGCGCCAAGGGCGCGCTGCAGCTGCATCTTTCGGCCGGCTTCCTGGCCGGCATCGCCGACCGGGCCGGCTTGCCGGGGCCGGACGGGCGGCTGCGGCCGGGCCGCCTGGCCCGCGACCAGACGCTGGATTTCCTGCTGCGGCAGATCGTGCGGGAAGTCCGCGGCCGCCAGCCCGGCTGGCGCCGCGCGGTGGAAAGCGCGGTCACGCTCGCCACCGCCCAGTTGCTGGCCGGCCAGCCCTGCCCGCTGGCCGGCCTGCCGCTGCCGATCCGGGACCGATGCTGACGGCCGTCGATCCTGGCCGATCGAACGGCCCTGGAGCGGTTTCCGTTCGCCAGGGCTCACGGCAACCGCCCTCGTCTTCTGATTCCACGAGCATCTTCACCCGCTCAGGTGATCCCACCTGATCGGGATCTGCTCCAGTCATTTGAATCGGCGAGCATCTTCACCCGCTCAGGTGGATCCACCTGAGCGGGATCTGCTCTACAGCCCCAGCCGGGCCCAGGCCGCGCGTTCCTCCAGCGCCGCGATCATGGCCTCGACCGACAGGCCGGGGAGAAGCCCCTCGGCGGCAAGGGCAGGGACAGGCCCCCCGGCCGACAGGCCCGGCAGCAGCCGGCGCAGCAAGGGTGGCCGCGGGCCGCCGATCGGCACCAGCCGCGCCTTCTCGCCGAAGCGCCGCTTCGCCTCCCCCGCCGCATCGCCCAGCCGGTCCGCCAGCCCCAGCTCCACCGCCTTCCGCCCGGGCCAGAACCGGCCGGTGAAAAGCTGCTCCGGCGGCGCCTTCAGCCGGTCGCCGCGGCGCGCGGCCACCCAGGCGCGGAACTCGCCATGCAGGTCCTCGAGCAGGGTCTCGAGCCGGGCGCGGTCCTCCGGGCTCTCCGGCCGGAAGGGGTCGAGGAAGCTCTTCTCGGTCCCCGCCGTGCGCACCCGCCGCTCCACCCCGTAGCGCGCCAGCGCCTCCTGGAAGCCGAAGCCGGCGGCGATGACGCCGATGGAGCCGAGGATGCTGGCCGGGTCGGCGACGATCTCGTCCGCCGCGCAGGCGATCCAGTAGCCGCCGGAGGCCGCGGCATCCTCGACGCAGGCGATGACCGGCACCTTCTTCTCCTCCGCCAGGCGGCGGATGCGGGCCGCCACCAGGCTGGACTGCACCGGCGAGCCGCCCGGGGAGTTGATCGAGAGGAAGACGGCGGCGAGGCGCTTGAGGGCGAAGGCCCTGTCCAGCACCGGGCCGGTGGTGGCGAGGGAGATGCCGCCGCCGAAGCCGGGGCGGGCGGCGATGGCCCCCTGCAGGCGCACATGCGCGATGCGGGGGTTGCGGTCGAAAAGGGCGGGAAGCTGCATGCCCGGCCAAGATGCGCCCCGCCGCGCCAGCATCAACCCATCAGGCATCAACCCATCCGGCATCGGACCATGCCGGGCCGCAGTCCGGGACGGTGATGCCGGCGCCGCCTCCGCAACTGTCAGGAACCTGACAGGGCCAGGGCCGTTCGGGCGGCGCATGCCTGCCGACCCCGCCTTCCCCCCCGCCGACGCCGCGCTGCTCGCGCTGGCGGAGGCGGTCCGCGCCACCGGCTACCGCTTCACCACCGTGACGCCGGCGACCCAGGCGCGGGTGAATGCCAGGCCGGAGGCCGCCGTGGCGCGTGGCCTGCGCGACGTCTTCGGCTGGAGCCGGCCCTTCCCCGAGGACCTGCTGCCCGCCGGCCTGTTCGACCTGATGCGCCGGGCCGAGGTGCTGGCGCCGGCGGCGGACGGGCTGTGGCGCAGCCTCGTTCGGCTCTCGACGCTGCAGGGCGCGCTGTTCCTCCATTCCGCCCACCCGACCACCGCGCCGGACGCGGTGTTCTTCGGCCCCGACACGGTGCGTTTCGCCGATGCCATCCACCAGGCGCTGGCCGCCCGCCAGGCCCCCATCCGCCGCGCCGCCGATATCGGCTGCGGCGCCGGGCCGGGCGGCATCCTGGTGGCCAGGGCGCATCCCGGGGCCGAGGTGGCGCTGCTCGACATCAATCACGCGGCGCTGCGCCTCGCCCGCATCAACGCGGCGCTGGCCGGCACGCCGGGCGCCGTGGCGATGCGGAGCGACCTGCTCGCCGCGACGACGGGCGCGTTCGACCTGATCGTCTCCAACCCGCCCTATCTGCTCGACCCCGGGCGGCGGGCCTACCGGCATGGCGGCGGCGCGCTGGGGGAAGGGCTGTCCGTCGCCATCCTCGACGCCGCGCTCGGCCGCCTCGCGCCCGGCGGCACGCTGGTCCTCTACACCGGCGTCGCCATGGTGGAGGGCGAGGACGCCTTCCTCGCCGCCGCCGAAGGCCACCTGCGCGGCACGCGCTTCGCCTGGGACTACCGCGAGATGGATCCCGACGTCTTCGGCGAGGAGCTGGAAGGCGGGGCCTATGCGCGGGCCGACCGCATCGCCGCCGTGGTTCTCACGGCCACCGACCCGCGATCGCCCTGAGTGCCGCCCCGGAGAGTGCCTGCCCCGGCGGCGGGCACGACCCAGGGCGCCGGTCGCCGGGCAACAACGCCAGACCCGAGGAACAGTCCATGCCGGAAGGCAGCCTGCACGCGACCACGCTGGATGACGCCGGCCAGGAGGCGCTGCAGCGTCGCCTCTGCGAGCTGAACCGCCGCCGCTTCACCCCGACCCTGCCCGAGGGCGATGCCGACCGGGAATCGGAGGAAATGGCGGCACTGGAGCGGGAGGAGCGGCGCTTCCTGGCAGCCGGCCGCGCCCGCGTGGCCGCCCGGGCGGCGCAGGCGCCGACCGACCCGGACGGCTTCGTCGCCTGGTTCGAGGCACTGGACCGCAGCGGCCCGGGCCAGGGCGACCCGCTGTTTCCCTGGCTGGCGGCGCAGGCCTCCATGGACCAGATGCGCTGGTTCCTGACGCAGGAAGTCGCCGGCGAGGCCGGCTTCGACGACCTGGCGGCGCTGACCCAGATGCGCATGCCGCAGCGGACCAAACTGGAGATCGCCCGCAACTACTGGGACGAGATGGGCCGCGGCAACCCGAAGGGCATGCATGGCCCGATGCTGGACATGCTCGCGCATCGCCTCAAGCTCGACCCGCGGATCGAGACGACGGTGTGGGAATCGTTGGCGCTGGCGAACACCATGGCCGGGCTGGCCGCCACCCGCCGCTACGCCTTCCAGTCCATCGGCGCGCTCGGCGTCATCGAGCAGACGGCGCCCGGCCGCTCCGCCCTGGTGGCGAAGGGGCTGAAGCGGCTGAAGGTGCCGGCGGGCGACCGGCACTATTTCGACCTGCACGCGGTGCTGGACGTGAAGCACTCCGCAGCCTGGAATGCCGAGGCGATCAAGCCGCTGGTCGAGGAGGACCCGCGGCGGGCGACGGCCATCGCCGAGGGCGCGCTGATGCGGCTGGAATGCGGGGCGGCGTGCTTCCGGCGGTACCGGGCGGAACTGGGGCTCTGATGCCGGCGCGCAGGGTTGGCGTGGCGGCTGCGCGCCGAACACGATGATCATGCCGGCCAGCATCCATGCTGGCCGGCATGGGGGAGCGTCGCTCCCCCCGGCGAGGGCCGGAGGGCCCTTGCAACCTTCGGGTCGGGCAACCCTTGAGTCGGGCACGCGGCGCGGTAGCCTTCCGCCGGACAGCGGAGGCGGGCGCGTGCGGCACCCCGAGGACGAGATCTATGCGGCGCAGGGCTTCGGCCAGGCGAGCGGGGTCGGCGCGGCGCCGGCGCTGGTCATCATCGACTTCGTCGAGGGCTTCACCGACCCGCGGCACTTCGGCGGCGGCAACATCGCGGACGCCATCGCCGCGACCGTGCCGATGCTCGCCTTCGCCCGCGACCAGGGCTGGCCGGTGGCGCATACCCGCGTGGTCTATGCCGATGACGGCAGCGATGGCGGCATCTTCACCCGCAAGGTCCCCGCCCTGCTGCGGCTGACCGAGACCAGCCCGCTCTCGCAGATCGTCCCGGCGCTGGCGCCGCGGCCGGGCGAATTGGTGCTGCGCAAGCGCTATGCCTCGGCCTTCTTCGGTACCGACCTGGCGGGCTGGCTGGCGATGCGGCGGGTGGACACGGTGGCGGTCGCGGGCTGCACCACGTCCGGCTGCGTGCGGGCGACCGCCGTGGATTCGCTGCAGCACAATTTCCGCACCATCTGCCTGACCGACTGCGTCGGCGACCGTGCATTGGCGCCGCACGAGGCCAACCTGTTCGACCTGGGCCAGAAATACGCCGACCTGCTGACGGGCGAGGCGCTGCGCGCCGCCTGGCTCGCCCGCCGGGGCTTGTAGCGTCGCCCGCCGCGCGCGAGCCTGCCGCCGACAGTCGAGGAGGCAGGGATGGTCGATTTCACGGGCAGGCGGGTGGTGGTCTGCGGCGGCAGCCGCGGCATCGGGCGCAGCATCGCGCTGGGCTTCGCCCAGGCCGGCGCCGCCGTCTCGCTCTGCGCCCGCAGCCCCGGCCCGCTGGAGGCGACGCGGGCGGAGATCGCCGCGCTCGGCGGCACCGCGCATGCCGCGCCCTGCGACCTCGGCGACAAGGATGCCGTGCTGGCCTATGTCGCGGCAGCGGGGGAGGCGCTGGGCGGCATCGACGTGCTGGTCAACAACGCCTCCGGCTTCGGCAGCCAGGACACCGAGGAGCACTGGGCGCAGGGCCTGTCGGTGGACGTGATGGCGACGGTGCGCGCCACCCGCGCCGCGCTGCCCTTCCTCGAGGCCAGCCGCGGCTGCATCGTCAACGTCTCCTCAATCTCCGGGTATCGCCCGAGCACGCGCACGCCCGCCTATGCCGCGGTGAAGGCGCTGCTGATCAACTACACGCAGTCCCAGGCGGCGATGTATGCGCCGAAGGGCATCCGCGCGAATGCGGTCGCGCCCGGCAGCATCGAATTCCCCGGCGGGTCGTGGGAGGCACGCAAGACCTCCGACCCCAAGCTCTACAACGCCATCCTGTCCGGCATCCCGTTCGGAAGGCTGGGGACGCCGGAGGAGGTGGCGGAGGTGGCGATGTTCCTCGCCTCCCCCGCCGCGCGCTGGGTGACGGGGCAGACCATCATCGTCGATGGCGGGCAGATGCTGTAGGGACGGCGGCCGCCCGCCTCACGCCGCGGCGGCTCGCACGCGCGGCTGCAGCGGATGGCGCCCGACGCCGGGCGCCGCAGCGCGGTCGCCGCGGCCTGGCAGGGCG
>NZ_SMOA01000313.1 GCF_004353985.1 Paracraurococcus ruber
CGTGATCGGCGCCGGCCTCGCCGGCCTGGCCTGTGCCCGCGCCCTGGCCGCGCGCGGCGCCCGGTCCCGCCTGTTCGACAAGGGCCGCGCCGCCGGCGGCCGCCTGGCGACCCGCCGGGCGGAGGCGGCCGGGCAGGCGCTGCAATTCGATCATGGCGCGCAGTACCTGACCGCGCGGAGCGCCGCCTTCGCCGCCCTGCTGGCGGAAGCCGGGGCGCAGCCCTGGGGCGAGCCGGGCCGCTTCGTCGGCGCGCCCGGCATGTCGGCGCTGCCGCGCGCCCTGGCCCGCGGCCTCGACCTGGCGGCCGGCCGGCATGTCACCGCCCTGGCCGGCCGGCCCGGCGCCTGGATGGTGCGGCACCTGGATGCCGCGCTCGTCCGCCCCGGCATGCCCTTGCCCCCCGACCCGCCGGCCGAGGAAGGCCCCTTCGAGGCGGTCGCCATCGCCCTGCCGCCCGACCAGGCGGCGCCGCTGGTCGCGCCGCAGGCGCCGGCCTGGCCCGGCCTGCTGGCGGGCGTGCGGCTCGCGCCCTGCTGGACGGTGATGGCCGCCTTCGCCGCCCGCCTGCCGCTGCCGGATTCGCTGCGGCCAGCGCTCGGAAGCCCGGACGGCGGCGCGATCGGCTGGGCGGCGCGCGACAATTCCAAGCCCGGCCGCCCCGCCGCCGAATGCTGGGTGGTGCAGGGCAGCCCGGCCTGGTCCCGCGCGCATCTGGAGCAGACGCCGGCCGAGGTCATGCCCGCCCTGCTGGCGGCGCTCGGCGCGCTGGCCGGCACGGACCTGCCCGCCCCCATCCATGCCGCGGCGCATCGCTGGCGCTATTCGCTGGTGGAGGCGCCGCTCGGCCGGCCCTGCCTGCACGATCCCGGCCTGCGCCTCGGCCTGGCCGGCGACTGGTGCCTGGCCGGGCGGGCGGAGGCGGCCTTCGAGAGCGGCCTCGCCCTCGCCGACGCCCTGCTGCCGTGACGCCGGTCCCGGCGCTGCCGGAACTGCGGGCGGAGGCCTTCCGGCTGCTCTCCCGCGGGGTCGCCGACCGCCGCAGCGCCTTCCACACCCCCACTCTGGCGACCATCGGGCCGGATGGCGCGCCGCAGCTTCGCACCCTGGTCCTGCGCGGCTTCGACCCGGCGGCGCGGGCACTGCGCCTGCACACCGACCGGCGCAGCGCCAAATGGAGCTCGCTGGCGGGCGATGCGCGCGCCGCGCTGCATGTCTACGATCCCGGGGCGCAGATCCAGCTGCGGCTGTCCGGCACCGCCTCGCGGCATGCCGAGGACGAGGTGGCCGATGCCGCCTGGTTCGCCAGCCAGCCGGGCAGCCGGCTCTGCTACTCCGTCTCGCCCGGGCCGGGCACGCCGGTGCCGGCGCCGCCCGCCGCGCCGCGGGCGGATGCCGGGGGGCGGGCGCATTTCGGCGTCCTCCGCCTTGTCTTCGACCGGCTGGAATTCCTGCATCTGCACCATGCCGGGCATCGCCGCGCCCGCTTCGCCTGGGGCACGGACTGGGTGGAGGAGACATGGCTGGTGCCCTGAGGTCCGGCGCCGGCAGGCGCGGCGGACATCGGGGGCGCGGGTCCGCGACGGGCCGCCTGCCGCCAGGTCGAAGCGGTCCGGTGCCGGGGGGCCGCAGTCCCCGCCTGGGCACGCCGGCATTGCGCGCAGGGTTCGCATGGCGGCGGCGCGCCGGGCAGGCTGGCCATGCCGGCCAGCCCCCGTGCCGGCCGGTATGACACCCTGACCGCCGCGGCCTATGCTGCCACCGCCATGACCACACCGGAGGAGGGCGCCATCGCCGCCGAGATCCTGCGCCAGACCGCGGCGCGCGGCCCCGACAAATCCATCTGCCCGAGCGAGGTGGCGCGTGCCCTGGCGGGCGGCGATGACGGCCCCTGGCGGCCGCTGATGGGCCCGGTGCGGCAGGCGGCCATCGCCCTCGCGCGGCAGGGCCGGGTGGAGATCCTGCGCAAGGGCAAGCCGGTGCCGGTCGAGGAGGTCCGCGGCGTCATCCGCCTGCGGACGCCGCGGCCGGCATGAGCGCGCCGATCGCCGCGCTCTTCGCCTCCGGCACCGGCGGCCTGCCACCGGCCGAGCCGGTGGATTTCGCCACGCTGCGCCTGCCGGCCTCGCCCAATACCTGCCTCGCGGCGCCGCCCGGCGGGCATCCGCAGGCGCATGTCACGGTGCCGCCCTTCGAGGTGGCGCCGGACGCCGCCTGGGCGGCGCTGCTGGCGACCTGCGACGCGCAGCCCCGCGCCTTCCGCTACGGCCAATGGCCGGAGCGGCGGCAGGCGCAATGGGTGGCACGCTCGCCGCTGATGAACTGGCCCGACATCGTCGCCGCCGAGATCGTGCCGGCGCCGGGCGGCTGCGGGCTGTTCCTCTTCTCGCGCAGCCTGTTCGGCTATTCCGACCTGGGGGCGAACCGCAAGCGGGTGGAGGCCTGGCTGGCGGCGCTGGGCGCGGCGCTGCGGCGGTAGCCTCGGCAGGGGCGCTGGCAGGGGCGCCGGCGGCTCCCCTCCTGCACGCACCCCGCCGGGGACCAAACCGCCCCTGGCGGTCGCATGGGCTTGTTGCCGCGGCGAGCATCCCGCCCAGGCGGTGATCCGCGGGATCCAGGGGCCCTCCGACCCTTGGCGGAGGGAGCTCTTGGGGGCGACGCCTTGCGTCCGGCGCGCCTCCCTCCCGGCCACCGGGCCGGGCTGCCGAGCAGCGCCGGACGTCAGGAGTTGCCATGCGGCGAATCGGTTCCTTCCTCTCCGATGCCTGGCGGATCGCCGGCCCCTACTGGCACAGCGAGGAACGCTGGCGCGCCCGGCTGCTGCTCGGCGTCGTCGTGCTGCTGAACCTCTCGCTGGTCGGGATGAGCGTCCTGCTTTCCTACTGGAACCGGGAGTTCTTCAACGCCCTGCAGGAGAAGGACGCGGCGTCCTTCTGGTCGCTGCTGTTCTGGGGCAAGGTCACCGACAGCGGGCCGATGCCCGGCTTCGTCTTCGTCGCCGCGCTGTTCATCCTGATCGCCGTCTATCAGCTCTATCTGCGGCAGGCGCTGCAGATCCGCTGGCGGACCTGGCTGACGAAGCAGGTGCTCGACCGCTGGCTGGCCGACCGCGCCTATTACCGCATCGCGCTGACGGATCCGGGCACCGACAACCCGGACCAGCGGGTGCAGGACGACATCCGCCTCTTCGTCGAGAAGACGCTGGACCTGGGCTTCGGCCTGCTGCGATCGGTCGTGACCCTGGTCAGCTTCGTTTTCGTGCTCTGGGGCCTGTCCGGGACCGCGACCATCCTCGGCATCGAGATCCCCGGCTACATGGTCTGGGTCGCGCTTCTCTATGCCGTCATCGGCACGGCGTTGTCGCATTGGATCGGACGGCGGCTGATCCCGCTGAACTTCAACCAGCAACGGGTGGAGGCGGATTTCCGCTACGCCCTCATGCGGCTGCGCGACAATGCCGAAGGCGTCGCGCTCTATGGCGGCGAGGCGGATGAGAAGCGCGGCCTGACCGCCCGCTTCCAGGCGCTGATCGAGAATTGGTGGCGGATCATGGTCGCCACCAAGCGGCTGACCTTCTTCCAGTACGGCTACACCCAGGTGGCGCTGGTCTTTCCCTTCGTCGTCGCATCGCCCGCCTATTTCGCCGGCAAGATCCCGCTGGGCGGCCTGACCCAGACGGCGGATGCCTTCGGGCAGGTGCAGGGCTCGCTGTCCTGGTTCGTGGACAGCTACCGGGAGCTGACGGAATGGCGCGCGACGGTGGTGCGCATCACCGGCTTCCTCGACGCCATCGGGGCGGCGCGCGGCGCCACCCAGGCCGGCACCGGCGTGCGGGCCGAAGCGGAGGCGCGGCCGGACCTGGCGCTGGACGGCGTGACGCTGGCCCTGCCGGATGGCCGCGTGCTGATCGAGGGCGCCTCGGCCCGCGTGGCGCCCGGCGAGACGGTGCTGGTCACCGGCCCCTCCGGGTCCGGCAAGTCCACCTTGTTCCGCGCCATCGCCGGCATCTGGCCCTTCGGCGGCGGGCGGGTGGAGGTGCCGAAGGATGCCAGCGTGCTGTTCCTGCCGCAGCGGCCCTACCTGCCGCTGGGCTCGCTGCAGCGCGCCGTCTGCTACCCCCGCAGCGTGACCGACTTCTCCGAGGCGGAGGTGCGGGCGGCGCTGTCGGATGCCGGGCTCGGCCATCTGGCGCCGCGGCTGGAGGAGGAGGATGCCTGGGACCGCCGGCTGTCGGGCGGGGAGCAGCAGCGCCTGGCCCTGGCCCGCGCCCTGCTGCTGCGGCCGCAATGGCTGTTCCTGGACGAGGCGACGGCGAGCCTGGACCCGGAGGCCGAGGCGCGTTTCTACCAGCTGCTGCGGGAAAGGCTGCCGGGCACCACGCTGGTCTCCATCGCCCATCGGCCGGCGGTGGCGCAGTACCATGCCCGGACCTTGCGGGTGCGCGACGGCAGGCTGGAGGCGGCGCCGGCCTGACGGAACCGGCCGGGCCGGGCATCGTTCCCCGGCCGGCAGCGCGGATCGCCGCAGGGCAGCATGCCCGGCGGCCGGAGAGCCGGTCGCCCCGGCCCCCTTCGACGCGCAAGGGGAACCGGGGGCCGGGGCCAGGGGGAAAGGCGGGATGTTCGGCAGGCTCTGGGACCTGGTGCGCGGCAGCGTCGAAGGCTTCATCGCCGACGATGCGATGAGCCGCGGCGCCGCCATCGCCTACTACTCCTTCTTCTCGGTCGCGCCGCTGCTGGTCATCGCCACCGCCATCGCCGGGCTGTTCTTCGGCACCCAGGCAGCCGAGGGCTTGGTCGCCGCGCAGCTGGAGCAGGCGATGGGCCCGGCGGCGGCGCAGGTGGTGGAGGGGCTGATCCGCGGCGCCGCCAACCAGCAGGCCGGGCAGATCGCCGCGGGGGTCGGCATCCTCATCCTGCTGTTCACCGCCAGCAGCGTCTTCACCGAGGTGCAGGCGGCGCTGAACGTCATCTGGCGCGCCCCGCCACCGGCGCGCGACACCATCCTGCACCTGGTGCGCAACAAGCTGCTGAGCATCGCGCTGGTGCTGGGCATGGGGGTGCT
Organism: Paracraurococcus ruber; assembly: GCF_004353985.1. Classification (GTDB taxonomy): domain Bacteria; phylum Pseudomonadota; class Alphaproteobacteria; order Acetobacterales; family Acetobacteraceae; genus Paracraurococcus; species Paracraurococcus ruber. The sequence continues at coordinate 5,063 of NZ_SMOA01000313.1, forward strand.
GCTGCTCGCCTCGCTCGTCGCCTCCGCGGTGCTGGCGGCGCTGACCGAGGCGGCGGCGAGGCTGCTGCCGGAGAGCGGCCGGCTGCTGGCCTGGGGCAATTTCGGCCTGAGCTTCGTGCTGACCGCGACGGTCTTCGCCGGCGTCTACAAGGTGCTGCCCAACCGGCATATCGGCTGGCGCGACGTCTCGGTCGGCGCGCTGGTCACCGCCTTCCTGTTCACCCTGGGGAAGGGGCTGATCGGCTGGTACATCGGCAGCTTCGGCATCGGCAGCACCTATGGCGCCGCCGGCGCGCTGATGGTGGTGCTGGTCTGGATCTACTATTCCGCGCAGATCTTCCTGCTGGGGGCGGAGTTCACCAAGGTCTGGGCCGGGATGCAGGGCAATGCGGAGGCGCAGGAGGCGCTGGCGGCCGACCCGGTGAACCCCTGCCGCCCCCGCCGGGTGCGGCGGGAGGGAGAGCGCAAGAGCGTCGCGCCGGCGGTGGGCGCCGCCGCCGCGGCGACGGCCGTGGCGGTGACGCTGCTGAAGCGCCGGCGATAGGGCGGAGGGCCCGGGGGCCGGGACCGCGCCTTCCCCCGACCCCGGCACCCGATGATCCGCGGCCGCGCGGCGCCCCGACCTGGACGCGGGCGGCGGGCGTCCGGGCCGCCACGATCCGTCGCCCGCGGCCGCTGCCCGTCCCTCACCCGCGGCGTTCACCCCGCGGCGGCGACCCCGCCGCGCGCGGCCGCGGCGCCGCCGGCGCCTGCGGCAGGCTGGCCCGCGCCGCCGCCACCACCTCGGCCGTCAG
>NZ_SMOA01000314.1 GCF_004353985.1 Paracraurococcus ruber
ACCTGCGCGGCGAGGTCGGCGAAGCCGGGCGGCGGCGGCACGGCCGCGGCCGGCGCGGCGACCGGCAGCAGGGCCAGGGCGGCGGCGCAGACGCCGCGCCGCGGGAGGATCATTGCCATGGTGGCCAGTCTGGCGCCCGGAGTCATTGCCGGCCTGCGGCCGCGGCCTCACAACGCGGCAAGCGGAACGGCCGATGCCGGCCGGCGCGCGGACGCCACCCCTGCACCCGGCGCGCCGGCATCAGGCGAGGAACCGGCCGTCGAACAGCCGGGACAGGTCCACGTCCTGGCGGACCACCCCGGTCTCCCGCTGCACCAGATGCGCCTTGCGCTGGAATTCCGGCAGGCCGCCGGCGGCGTAGTCCGTGTTCCGCGGCGCATCCATCCATTCGATGAAGGCGGCGCTGGCCTTGAACTGCTCGGCGGTCTGGTTCACCCGCTTGCCCATGATCTCGAAGCTCCTGTCGGGCTCCCGCGCGATCATCGCCACCGCGTCGAACCAGGACTTCACCACCCGCCGCACGGCTTCGGGATTGGCCTGGATGAAGGCGGGCTGGAAGGCCAGCGTGTCCACGACACAGGGGTGGTCCAGCGTCGTCGCCAGGATCCGCCCCTTCTCGGCGCCCATGGCGCGCACCTGGGACAGGTAGGGCTCGTAGGTCGCGCAGGCATCGAACTGGCCGGCGACGAAGGCCTGCGCGGCGGGCTGCGGCGCCAGGGTCGCGGTCTGCACGTCCCGCACCGTCATGCCGTTCTCGCGCAGCATGTAGGCCAGCAGGAAATAGGGCGAGGTGCCCGGGCCGTCCACCGCGATGGTCTTGCCCTTCAGGTCGGCGAAGCCGCGGATGTTCGGCCGCGCGCCGATGCCGTCCCCGCCATGGCTGCGGTCCAGCACCAGCACCTGCACCAGCGGGATGGTGGAGGCCCAGAGGATCATGGTGTCCACCGTGGTCACCACGCAGTTCAGCGCGCCGGAGGCCAGCGCCAGATTGCGCTCCCGCTGCGGGACGAATTTCGTCTCCACCTCGACGCCGTTCGCCTTGAACAGCCCGGCCTGCTCGGCCAGCGTCAGGGGCGCGAAGCCGGTCCAGCCCGACATGCCGATGGTGATCTTCGGCAGGGCCTGCGCGCGCAGCATGGCAGGCATGGCGAGCAGGCCGGCGGAACCGGCGACGAGGCTGCGGCGAAGCATCGGGGGGTCTCCTGGGGCTTCCCTGGGAGCCTATCGGAGCGAACCGCCCGCGCAAGGGGGATGCTGCATCGCAGCAAGGCGCCGCCTCAAGCGATCCAAGGGGGGGGTAGCCTCGGCATTGGACCGGCCCCTGGCGGATGGCCGGCCGGGGCGGGGCAGCGCCCGTCCCGGATCGGTCAGATGTCAGGATTGAGCGTCGCGCTGCTGCCGAAAGGCCGGCTGTCCGGCAGGTCGTCGCTGTCGCGGGCGTTGTCCACGCCCTCGGCATCCTCGCAGCAGGCCTTGATGGCGCCCAGCGTCCGCGCCAGCGCCAGCCGCATGCCGTTCTCGACGCTGCCATGGTCCCGCTGCAGCCGCGCCGCCACCTCGGGCTTCGGGTCGATGCCGAGGCGGAGTTCCACCGCGGCGCCGCCCGCGGCCTCGGTCACCACGATGCTGCCCTGGTAGCCGTCCTGCGTGTGGGATCCCCAGCGCATGCGGCGCTGTTCCGGCTCCGCCTTCAGCCAGCCCTCGTCGCGATAGGCATGGTCCTGTGCCCGGCCTTCCACCGCGATGTCGTCATGGTCGGCATGGCGACCGCGCGGCCCGACATGCGTCACGGTGGGCAGGTAGCGCGGCATGTTGCGAAGGTCGGCGAGGAAGCCGAAGACTTCCGCCGGCGGTCGGGCGATCTCGATGCGGCCGGTGTATTCGCCCATCGCGCGTCTCCTCTCGGTTCGCGGGGCGAACGCCAGGGACGGGGCGGGCGTTCCCGGCCAGAGGAGGCTGCCGCGGGGGGGCTACCGCGCCCGCCCGGTCGCGGCGCGGCGGCCGCCGCGGCGCTTCTCGGGATCGTAGCCGCCGCCGCCGGGGCCTAGGGGCTTCGGCTTCCAGTCCTGCTTCGCCCGGCCCTTGGCGCTGCCCGCCGGGGCGCGGGGCGTCTCCGCCTGCAGGGAACGCCCGGCCAGGTTGGGCTCCAGGCCCAGGTCCAGCGCCTCAAGCCGCTTGATCTCGTCGCGCAGCCGCGCCGCTTCCTCGAATTCCAGGTCCGCCGCCGCGGCGCGCATCCGCTTCTCGAGTTCGGCGATGGAGGCGCGCAGGTCCTTGCCGACGAACTGGGCGGTGGCGTCGCCCTCCACCGCCTCCACCGTCACATAGTCCTGCTCGTAGACGGACTGCATGACATCGGCGATCTGCCGCTTGATGGTCTGCGGCGTGATGCCGTGCTCGGCATTCCAGGCCAGCTGCTTGCTGCGGCGGCGCTCCGTTTCCTCCAGCGCGCGGCGCAGGCTGTCGGTCATCCGGTCGGCATAGAGGATGACGCGGCCCTCGGCATTGCGGGCGGCGCGGCCGATGGTCTGGATGAGCGAGGTGGCGCTGCGCAGGAAGCCTTCCTTGTCGGCGTCGAGGATGGCGACCAGCACGCATTCGGGGATGTCCAACCCCTCCCGCAGCAGGTTGATGCCGACCAGCACGTCGAAGGCGCCGCGGCGCAGGTCGCGGATGATCTCGATGCGCTCCAACGTATCGACGTCCGAGTGCAGGTAGCGGACCTTGATGCCCGCTTCCGTCATGTATTCCGTCAGGTCCTCCGCCATGCGCTTGGTCAGCGTGGTGACGAGGACGCGGCCGCCCTTCTTCACCGCCTCCCGGCATTCGGCCAGCAGGTCGTCCACCTGGCCTTCTACCGGACGGATATCGGTGATGGGGTCCACGAGGCCGGTCGGGCGGATGACCTGCTCGGCGAAGACGCCGCCGGTGCGCTCCATCTCCCAGGGGCCGGGCGTGGCGCTGACGAAGACGGTATGGGGGCGATAGGCCTCCCATTCCTCGAATTTCAGCGGCCGGTTGTCCATGCAGGAGGGCAGGCGGAAGCCGAACTCCGACAGGATGCTCTTGCGCGCGAAGTCGCCGCGATACATGCCGCCGAGCTGGCCGATGGTGACGTGGCTCTCGTCCACCACCAGCAGCGCGTTCTCCGGCAAGTATTCGAAAAGCGTGGGTGGCGGCTCGCCCGGGCCGCGGCCCGACAGGTAGCGGGAGTAGTTCTCGATCCCCTTGCAGCTCCCCGTCGTCTCCAGCATCTCGATGTCGAATTGCGTGCGCTGCGCCAGGCGCTGGGCCTCCAGCAGCTTGCCCTCGCCCTCCAGCCGCGCCAGCGTTTCTTGCAGCTCCTGCTTGATCTGCACGATGGCCTGGTTGAGCGTCGGGCGCGGCGTGACGTAGTGGCTGTTGGCGTAGATCGAGACGCGTTCGAGTTCGGCGGTCACCTCGCCGGTCAGCGGGTCGAATTCGCGGATGCCGTCCACCTCGTCGCCGAACAGGCTCACGCGCCAGGCGCGGTCCTCGAGGTGGGAGGGCCAGATATCCACCGTCTCGCCGCGGATGCGGAAGGTGCCGCGGGCGAAGAAGCTGTCGTTGCGGCGGTACTGCTGCTCGACCAGGCCCTTTACCAGCACGTCGCGGTCGATGCGGCCGCCCTGTTCCAGCTTCACCACCATGCGGGAATAGGTCTCGACCGAGCCGATGCCGTAGATGCAGGACACGCTCGCCACGATCACCACGTCGTTGCGTTCGAGCAGCGCCTGCGTCGCCGAGTGGCGCATGCGGTCGATCTGCTCGTTGATCTGCGCATCCTTCTCGATATACGTATCGGTCCGCGGCACATAGGCCTCGGGCTGGTAGTAGTCGTAGTAGCTGACGAAGTATTCCACCGCGTTGTCGGGGAAGAAGCTCTTCATCTCCCCGTACAGCTGGGCGGCCAGCGTCTTGTTCGGCGCGAGGATCAGGGTCGGGCGCTGCACCGCCTCGATCACCTTGGCCATGGTGAAGGTCTTGCCGCTGCCGGTCACGCCCAGCAGCACCTGGTCCCGCTCCCCGGCCATGAGGCCCGAGACGAGGTCCCGGATCGCGGCCGGCTGGTCGCCATTCGGCTCGAAGGGCGAGACGACCTTCAGGACGCGCTCGGACGGCGGGGCCGGGCGCTTCTGCGGGAAGAAGGTGACAGGGGCGAGGTGGTTCATCACCCCCCGAATGTGGGGCGGGCCGGGCGCCGCGTCGAGCGTCCCGTGCCCGCCCCGGGCAGTGCCTTACCGCTTGCTGCGCAGCATGCTGGCGATCACCCAGGTGGCGGCGACGGCGACGCCGATCGCCACCAGCGGGCGGGACCGGGTCAGGTCGCGCACCTGGTCGGCCACGTCATAGGCCATGTCCCGCCCGTCCCGGGCATAGGACCCGGCCGAGGAGGCATAGGACCGCGCGGTGTCCACCGCCTCGGACGCGGCGGGGCGGACGCGGCGCTCCACCAGGTCTTCCATCTGCGACCACAGGCGGGACAATTCGCCGCGCGCATCCTCGCCGCGGTCGCGCAGGCGGCTGCCGGTGCGGCGGCCGTAATCCTCGGCGTCGTCGCGCAGGTCGCGCAGGCGGGACCCGGCGCGGCGGCCATACTCCTCCGCGTCGTCGCGGATGTCGCGGGTGGACGAGCGCCAGCCGGAGAGAAACCCGTCAGCCATCGAAAATCTCCGTCCCATTCGGTTGCGGCGTCTGAACGGCAATGGCCGCTCCGGGTTCGCTCGGGTTCCGACACCCCCGGCGGAGGCGCATGCGGCGGGGGCGGGCCGGGCGGGATGGCCATCGGGGTGGGTTGGGGGGCCGGCCGGATGCCTGCCGGGGATCGCGGGCGGCCGCGGCGCGACCCCGCGGACCGCGCCGGCACATGGCGCGCGGAGCGGCGTTCACGCCGCGCGGCGATCCGCCCTAGAAGTCCCGCATGCAGGACGAGGACGGGCGCCCTCCCATCGCCGTGATCGGCGCGGGGCCGGCGGGGCTGATGGCGGCGGAGGTCGCGGCGGCGGGCGGTGCCCGGGTGGTGGTGCTGGACCGCATGCCCTCCCCGGCGCGGAAGCTGCTGATCGCCGGCCGGGGCGGGCTGAACCTGACCCATTCCGAGCCGCTGGCGGCCTTCCTGCCCCGCTATGGCGCGGCGCAGGACCGGCTGGCGCCCTTCGTCGAGGCCTTCCCGCCCGCCTCCCTCGTCGCCTGGGCGGAGGGGCTGGGGCAGGGGACCTTCACCGGCAGTTCCGGCCGGATCTTTCCCCGGGCGATGAAGGCCTCGCCGCTGCTGCGGGCCTGGCTGGCGCGGCTGGCCGGGCTGGGGGTGGAATTGCGCCCCCGGCATCGCTGGCTGGGCTGGCGGGACGGGGCGCTGGCATTCGACTCGCCGGGTGGCACCGTGGGGGTGCGGCCGGTGGCGACGGTGCTGGCGCTGGGCGGCGCCTCCTGGCCGCGGCTGGGATCGGACGGCGCCTGGGCCGGGCTGCTGGCGGGGGTGGCGCCGCTGCGCCCGGCCAATAGCGGCTGGCGGATCGCCTGGTCGGAGCATCTGCGGGCACGCTTCGCCGGCGCGCCGCTGAAGCGCATCGCCCTGGAGTTCGGCGGCCGCCGGGTGCGCGGGGAAGCGGTGCTGACCGCCGCGGGGCTGGAGGGCGGGGTGGCCTATGCCCTCTCCGCCGCGGTGCGCGACGCGGTGGCGGCGCGGGGCGTGGCGGAGGTGCTGCTCGACCTGCGGCCGGACCTGGAGCCGGGGGCGCTGGCGGCGCGGCTGGACGGGCCGCGCGGCGGGGTCACCGTCGCCAACCTGCTGCGCCGCGCCGGCCTGGCGCCGGC
>NZ_SMOA01000315.1 GCF_004353985.1 Paracraurococcus ruber
ACGCGCAACCGCGATGCGGCCGGCCGCGGCCGGCCGGCGCCGGCGGGCGGCGACCCGGCACCGCGGCGCGTCATGGCGCATGGCCCCCGGCGTGTCCCGGCGCACAGGACGCGCGGATGGCGGCCGATCACGGGCGCAATCGCGCTGCAACCCTGTCTATGCTGCCGGGCGGAAGCCGGTCGGGAGGCAGACGGGCGATGATCACCTTGCGGCTGACCCAGCTCGGCCAGGCGGCGGCCGGGCCGGTTCCCATCGAGATCGCGCTGGAAGGCGCCGGGCCACGCCGGACCGCCGCCGTGCAGGCGCGCTTCGACCTGCCGGCGGCCGATGCCAGCCGCATCCGCTGGTACCTGGAGGATTATCTGGAGCGCAGCGCCGACCCGGCGCCGCGCATCGCCGCCGGGATCGAGCGGCGCATGGCCGAGATCGGCCGCGACCTGTTCAGCGCGGTGTTCGAGGCCAACCGCGATGCCATCCGGCTCTGGGGCGACGTGGCCGACCGGCTGGGCGAGGCGCGGCTGGAGATCTCGACCGGGATCCGCGAAGCGCATGCGCTGCCCTGGGAACTGCTGCGGGACCCGCGCACCGATGCGCCGCTGGCGCTCTCGGCGCGGGAATTCGTCCGCGTGCAGTCCCAGGCCGGGCGGGCGCCGCTGATCCCGGTGGCGGTCGAGGACGGGACGGTGCGGCTGCTGGTGGCGATCTGCCGGCCCTCGGGCGCCGAGGACGTGCCCTTCCGCTCGGTCGCCAGCCGGCTGGTGAAGGCGCTGACCGAGGCCGGCGCCAGCGCGGTGGACCTGCATGTGCTGCGGCCGCCGAGCTTCGAGGAGCTGGGCCGGGTGCTGCGGCGGGCCAAGGCCGATGGCCGCCCCTTCCACATCGTGCATTTCGACGGCCATGGCGCCTTCGTGGGGGAGGCGGAGCGGGCGGCGCTGGAGGCGCAGGACGGGTTCGACCCGCGCCGCCTCGGCCCGGTCGAGACGGCGCAGGCGCGCGGCTATGTCTGCTTCGAGGATCCCGCCCGGAACAGCCGCATGCGGCTGGTGGACGGCGCCGCGCTGGGCAACCTGCTCTACGAGGCGGCGGTGCCTGTGCTGGTGCTGAATGCCTGCCGCTCCGCCCAGGGGACGGCCGCGGCCCCGCCGACGGCCGAGGCGGCGGCGGAGGCCGACCCGCCGGCCCCGCTGGCGCAGGAGGATCAGGTGCGCGCCTACGGGTCCTTCGCCCAGGCGGTGGTGGATGCCGGCGTCGCCGGCGTGGTGGCCATGCGCTACAACGTGCTGGTGGTCACCGCCGCGCAATTCGTCGGCGAGCTGTACCAGACCCTGGCCGAGGGGCAGACGCTGGGCGAGGCGGCGACGCGGGCGCGCAAGCACCTTGGCGACGAGCGGCTGCGGCGGGCCGCCGGCAAGCGGATCGAGCTGCAGGACTGGCCGGTGCCGGCGGTGTACGAGGCCGCGCCGATCCGGCTGTTCCGCCGGCGCGCGGTGGCGGCGATGTTCGACGCCATCGACTGGACCCCGGCGACCGCCGAGGCCGACGAGCTGCCGCGCGCCCCCGATATCGGCTTCATCGGCCGCGACGAGACGCTGCTGGCGCTGGACCGCGGCTTCGACCGCCGGAAGGCGGTGCTGCTGCATGGCCTGGCCGGCAGCGGCAAGACCACCACGGCGGCGGAATTCGCCCGCTGGTACGCCGCCACCGGCGGCCTCGACGGGCCGCTGCTGTTCGACAGCTTCGAGCAGTATCTGCCGCTGCCGCGGCTGCTCGACCGCATCGGCCGGGTCTTCGCCCCGGTGCTGGAGCCGCGCGGCATCGTCTGGGTGGCGCTCGGCGATGCCGAGCGGCGGCGGCTCGCGCTGCAGCTGCTCTCGATCCAGCCGGTGCTGTGGATCTGGGACAATGTCGAGCAGGTGGCCGGCTTCCCGGCCGGCGCCGCCGCCGCCTGGACGGCGGCCGAGCAGCAGGCGCTGGCGGATTTCCTGCGCGACCTCGGCCAGACCAAGGCGAAGGTGCTGCTGACCTCGCGGCGGGAGGAGGCGGGCTGGCTCGGCGACCTGCCGGTGCGCGTGCGCATCCCGCCCATGCCGCGGCTGGAGCGGATGGAATTCGCCGGCGCGCTGCTGGCACGCCAGGGCGGGGAGGCGCGCCTGGTCGAGGCGCTGGAGCCGCTGCTCGACTTCTCCCGCGGCAATCCGCTGACGCTCGGCGTGGTGCTGCGCCAGGCGCTGCGCGAGGGGATCCGCACGCGGGACGCGGCGGCGGCGCTGGCCGGGCGGCTGCGCGACGGCGAGGCGGCCTTCGAGGACGACGCGGAGCAGGGCCGCAGCCGCTCGCTCGGCGCCTCGCTCTCCTACGGGTTCTCGCAGGGCTTCTCGGAGGCGGAGCGGCGCCGGCTGGCGCTGCTGCACCTGTTCCAGGGCATCGCCTGGGACGCCATGCTGGCGCATGTGGAAGCGCTCGTCGACGGCGGCGAGGCGCCGGAATTCTCGGCCTGGCGGGAATTGCTGGGCCGCGCCGCGGATGGCGGGCTGCTGACGCCGCATGGCCAGGGCCTGTTCGCGGTGCATCCGGCGCTGCCCTGGTTCTTCCGCGACATGTTCGAGCGCTTCCACCCGGAGGCACCGGAACTGGGCGAGGCGTCCCCGGCGCGGCGGGCGGAGCGGGCCTTCGCGGTGGCCGTGCTGACCGCCACATCGGTGCTGGACGATGGCGACGGCCGCGACGAGGCGCGGACCGGCCTGCTGCGGGCGCAGGAGGCGAACCTGCTGCAGGTCCGCCGGCTGGCCGAGCGGCGGGGCTGGTGGGAGCCGGCGATCCAGGCGGCCCGGCGGCTGGGCAACCTCTACACCGATACCGGGCGGCGGGAGGAATACCTGCGCCTGCTCCGCCCGCTCTGCGAGCGGCTGCTGGACATGGCGACGCTGGCGCCGCGCCCGGGGCTCGAGGCGCATTGGCTGGACGGCATGGGCTTCGCGCACAGCCTGGCGCTGCGGGAGTACCGGACCGAGGATGCGCGGCGCATCCTGGATGTCCTGGCCGCCCGGCTGCGCGCCGAGGTCGGGGAGCCCGCGGCCATCGACGGCGGCACGCTGACCGATGCGCAGCGGGAGCTGGCGCATGCCTATATCTACGCCCTGCGGATCGAGGTGGGCGCCATCGTCGACCGGCGGGAGGTGGCCGCCCTGCCGGAGGCGGCGCGGCGCGCCGAGGAAGCCTACGACCTCGCCTGCGCTCTCGGGATGGACCGGGAGGCGGCGGGACAGGCGCTGCATCTCGGCCATTGCTACATGGACATGGCCCGCGACCATGCCGACAAGGAGCAGGACTACGCGACGGCCGAGCGCTGGTACAACCGGGCCCTGGACAAGCTGGGCGAGGGCGCGGGGCAGACCCGGGTCATGTGCCTGTATGAACTGGCGCAGCTGCACTACGCCCGCTTCCAGAACGCGATGGCCATCCGGGCGGAGCCGGCGGTGCTGGAGCAGCGCATCAACGACGCGCTGACGGCGGCGCGCAGCACGGCCGCGCTGGTGATGGAGGGCTACCCGACCATCGCGCTGCAGGTCCAGCTGCTGCTCGGCAACATCCACGACGATGCCGGGATGCTGACCCGGCAGGCGGAATTCTTCGCCGCCGCGGGCCGGCACTACCAGACGGCGATCCAGCTGGCCGATGGCACCGACGACCATCTCGGCGCCTCCGTCGCCTGCCGGGAGATGGCGCGGTCCAAGGCGAAGCAGAAGGAATTCCCCGACGCGCTGATCTATGCCGAGGAGGCGATCCGCCGCGCCGGGCGCGCCGGCGGCGGCGGGGCGGAAGCCATGTCGCGCTCGCGCCAGCTCCTCGGCGCGATCCGGCAGATGCAGGATGCGGCCGGCAGGAGGGACCCATGAGCACCGAGGACACTCCCTGGTTCGGCGACATCCCCGTCCTCGGCGCACGGCCGGTGGCGGAGATCGCGGCGACGCTGGCCGAGCTCGGCGAGCCGCCGCCCGATCCGCCCGCCGCCGGCGCGCCGGCCAGCTTCGCCCCGGGCGGCTGGCTGGATGGCCTCTTCGGCGAGCGGCTCTGGCGCTCCACCAGCCATGCCTTCGGCTATATCGCCCCGCACAAGCCCGGCGCCCGCGGCCCGCTGCCCATCGCGCATGCCGGCAACATCAAGCCCGATCCCGGGCTGCGCGGCGCGCGGCTGCGGGTGACGCTGAACTGGCTGCGCGTCGCCGACTATCCCGGGCGCGGGACGCATCGCGTGCTGTTCGACTTCTATGCCCGGAACCAGTCGGACGGCCCCGACAGCGACCTGCATTTCAACGCCACCTACCGGGTGCGGGAAGGCCAGCAGGCCGGCATCCTCGGCTATCCGGTCTTCGTCGGGTTGAAGGCGGGGGAGGAGGGGCTGGCCTTCCGCTGCTACACCGTCAATGTCCGCAACGACGCCGACGAGGCCTTCCTCGACCTGCTGGAATCCGACGCCTTCAAGCAGGGGCTGGAGATCACCCAGTCGGTGCAGCCGGTGATCAAGCCCTTCGCCGAGATGGCCTTCGGCATCACCCGCGCGATCGCTCGGCGCAACCGCAACGTGCCGGTGCAGGACGTGGCCATGGGGCTCGACTTCTCCAACGTGCCGGGCCGTGCCCGGCTGGCGGAAGGCGCCTATGTCGCCGCGCAGGTGCGCGACGACCTGTTCCCGCTCTGGGACTGGCAGGACTGGGCCTATGACCCGGAGAATGGCCGGATCGGCGCCCGCGACGACATGCGCCAGCCGCTGCCCTACAACTACTTCGTGCTGGGGATCAGCCGCATGGCGTGACCGGCCGCGCGGCGCGGCTCATGCCGCGTCGCCAAGGCCTGCGGCGCAAACCGCCCGGCGATCGAGGGGCTGTCGATCGGTCACGGCCAACAGCCTTCGGTATCAGCGCGTCGCAACCTCCAGGAACCGGATCAGCGCCGCCAGGTCGCCCGGCTCGCCCACCGTCTGCACCGGCATGCGGGTGCCGGGCGTCACCACATCCGGCCCGCGGGTGAAGAGATCGGCGACCGTCGCCGGCGTCCAGGTGATGTCGCCGCGCGCCAGGCGTTCGGAATAGGCATAGCCGGGCACGCTGCCCATGCGCCGGCCGAACAGGCCGTGCAGGGTCGGGCCGGCCATCGGCCCCGCATCCGGGCGCAGCGCATGGCAGGCGCTGCAGGCGCGCCAGACGCGGGCACCCTCCGCATCGGCGCCGGCGGGCAGCGCCGCCTCCGCCTCCGGCGCCACGGGGCCGAGCGGCGCGCCCGTCGCCGCCGCCCACCGACGCACCCGGCGGTCCTGCCCACCGGTCCAGAGGCTGCCGCCATCGGCGGCGAAGGCAACCGCCCAGATCGGCAGCCCGGGCCCGTCCAGCGTCCGCAGCAGCCTGCCATCCACCACCGACCACAATCCGGCGCTGCCGCCCAGCGACGCCGCGGCCAGCATCGCGCCATCCGGCGAAGCGGCCAGCGCCACCACCGGCCGCGGCCCCGCCGCAAGCTCCCTCACCATGCCGTCGGCGCCGAGCAGACGCACCACCCCATCGGCGCCGCCAGTGGCCAGGACGCCGCCCGGCAGCGCCGCCAGGGCATTCTGCGGCAGGCCGAATTCCGCCAGCACCCGGCCGCCCGCCGCGTCCCAGCGCCGCAGCGTGCCATCCGCGCCGGCGCTGGCGAGGCCGCCCGGGGTGAAGGCCAGGCCGCCGATCGGGCCGGCATGGCCGGCCAGCACCCGCGCCGCGCCGCCGCCGGCGGGCCAGAGGCGCAGCGTGCCGTCCCAGAAGCCGGCGGCCAGGTCCCCCGCCGGCC
>NZ_SMOA01000316.1 GCF_004353985.1 Paracraurococcus ruber
TGCAGCCCCGCCGCCTCCAGCGTCAAAGGCGCCGCCGGGCGGGGCGCGGGGCCGGGTGCCGGCGGCCGGTCCAGCGACGCCTCGATCACCGCGGCATAGCGCCCGGCCACCGCCTCCAGCCCCATCTCGGCCAGCGCATGCGCCCGGCCGCGGGCGCCGATCGCCGCCGCCCGGTCCGGCGCCGCCGCCAGCGCCCGCAGCACGCGCGACAGCAGCGGCACGGTCTCGGTCAGCGGCAGGTGCAGCACCGCGTCGCGCGGCAGCTCGGCATAGGCGGCGGTGTCGGAGACGATGCAGCAGGTGCCGGCGGCGAAGGCGCGGGCGAGCGAGCCGGAGCTCTCCCCGGTCGAGGGGAAGCGCAGGTTCACTAGGACGTCGGCGGCGGCGATGTGGTCATCGAGCGCCGCTTCCTCCAGGTAGCCGGTGACGGCGGCGCGGCCGCGCAGCGCCGGCCGCTCGACGATGGCGCGGGCCAGGTCGTATTCCTCCGGCCGCTCGGCCCCGGCATGGATCCAGCGCAGGTCGGCGCCGGCCTCGCAGGCATGGTCCAGCGCCGCCAGCAGCCAGTCGAAGCGCTTGGCGGCGGTGGCGAAGCCGGAGGTGACGACGAGGAAGTCGCCCGGCGCGATCCCCAGCCGCGCCCGCGCCGCCTGCCGGTCCGGCATCAGCACGGGCGGGACGAAATGCGGGATGACCTCGACATGCGCGGTCGCCGCCGGGCCATGCACCAGGCGCAGCCGGTTGCGGGCGTAGCGGGAATGCACGACGACGGCGCGGGCGCGCGCCAGCGTCTCCCCCGCCAGGTCGAACAGCAGGTGGTCGGCGGCGGTCTGCACCCGCTCCTCCCGCCAGTGCCGGGCGAAGATGGCGGACAGCCCGGGCAGGGACGCGGCCATGCCGGCGCGGATCGTCCCCGCATCCTCGCCCATCGTGCCATACAGGTGCAGCAGACCGGGATCGTGCAGGGTGACGACGCCGGGCACGCGGCGCAGCGCCCGCAACACGAAGCCATGGCCGGGATTGTTGCCCAGCTGGTGCAGCGCCCGCGGCCCGGCGCCGCGATGCGCCAGCGCCGGGTCCACCAGCGCGACGCCATCCGGCACGCGGGCCAGCCAGTCGTCGCAGGCGGCGCGGCAGCCGTAGCGGTCGGACAGCGCGGCGAGCAGCACATAGGCGTAGTCGGCGATGCCGTTGCGTTCCGGCGGCAGGGGCGTCCAGACGGTCAGCCGGTCGCGCGCATCGGTCATCGGTTCGTCACCATGTCGCCGGGCTGCGGCGCGATCATTGCCAGAAAGCACACGAAGTCTTGAAGTGCAAACTATGCCATGGTACCGCCGTGGGGCATGGACGGCAGCGGCAGCAGCCCCTTCCCCTTTCTCATGGTCGGAGCGGGGCCGCATCGCCTGGCGCTGCGTGCCCTGCGCAGCCTCGACGCGCCCGGCCCGCTGCTGCTGCATTGCCGCGGGATCGAGGTGGGGCGGCTGGAGCCGCGCGGCCGCATCGCCGCCGGCACGATCCTCGAATTGCCGGTGGCCCGGCTGCCGCATGTCCCACTGCCGGCCGAGCTTCGCCTCTCCGCCACGCCGGACGGGCCGGACCTGGCGCCGCCCTGGCCGCTCGCCGGCGCCGCCGCGGCGCTGACGCTGCTCGGCCCGCCATCGGTGCGGGCGGAGGATCTCTACCTCGACCACGGCATGCTGCGCGGCACGGGTCGGGAGGAGCGGAACGGCCTGATCGAGCCGGTGCTCTATGCCCGCATCAACGGCGCCACGGCGCGGGCGGTGAGCGTGGACCCGCCGGTCGGCCTGCCGGAAGGCGGCTGCGCCTTCCGCTTCGCCCTGCCGATCCTGCCGGCCGACCTGGCGGAAGCCGGGCTGACGGTCGAGCTGCACATGGTCGGGCAGGACACGCCGCTCGGCCATTTCGCCTGGACGCGGGCCGGCGCCGGCGCGCAGGACCGCCGGCTGGCCGAGCTGGAGGCGCGGCTGCGGCAGATGGAGGAGGAGCAGTCGGTCCTGCAGCGCGACCTGCAGGAGAAGCTGCGCCGGCAGGTGGCGGTGCAGCAGGAACGGGTGAACGGCTTCATCGCCGCCGCCGCCACCCTGCTGCTGGACCGGCTGGCGACGGCCCCGGGCGCCGAGCAGGATGCGCTGCGCGGCCTGCTGGCGCTGACCGCGCCGCCGCAGGCCGCGGTGCCGGCTGGCGAGGCCAGCGGCCGCCAGGTCCGGGTGGCGCCCGAGGATGGCGTCTTCGGCGCCGGCTGGCACATGGAGGAGGTCTATCCCTCCGGCTCCTTCCGCTGGATGAGCCCGCGCGGCCTGGTGCTGAACCCGGCGCCGGAGCGGCTGCTGGCCGGCGTGACGCTGGAAGTTTGCCACCTGTATCGGGCGGATGCGCCGGCGCTGACCGCGACCCTCGACGATGCCGCGGCGGCGGTGGAGGTCGAGGCCGACGAGTATGGCGGCTTCCGCGTCCATATCGCGCCGCCGGCGCCGCGCGCGGTGCGGCTGCTGCGGCTGGTCAGCCTGACCGGCGGCAGCCCGTCCGAGGATGCCGGCGGCACCGACCGGCGCGTGCTGTCCCTGGCGGTCTCGCGGGTGGTGTTCGACTACGCCGGGTGACGGACCCGGGCATCGTCAGGATGCGGGGCATGCGGGTCCGGCGCGCCGCCGCGCCGCGCCGGCCGGGGCGGGTGCAATGCCTGCGGCATGGCTGATGCATACATGCCTGATGCATATATGGCTGATGCATACAGGCCGGGCGCCCGGACGGGCGGCGCGGCTCCTGCCGCCCGGCGATCGACAGCCGTCGGCATAGGGCCTCGGGGCTTCGCCATCCGGGTTCGGCGGCGGTCTCGGCCCATGGCTTCGGCCGCCGCTGGCCTGCCCGGATACCCGCCAGGCATCGGCGTTCCGGCCGGGCGGAGCGCGTTGCATGCCGGCACCGGCACGGCGCGCCCGGGTCGAGGTGTCGCGGGATGGTGGTGGTTGGGGCGCCAGGATTCGAACCTGGGAATGGCGGTACCAAAAACCGCTGCCTTACCGCTTGGCGACGCCCCACCCGCCGCGTGGCCGGTGAATAGGGGTCAGCCCCCCGTCTCGTAAAGCCCCCCGGCCTCCCGCCACCACCGGCCCGGCAGCAGCGGCGCCGCCGCCCGCGCCGCCGCGGCATCGGCGAAGAGGCCGAAGCAGGTGGCGCCCGACCCGCTCATCCGCGCCAGCAGGCAGCCCGGCAGGGCGCGCAGCGCCGCCAGCACCTCCGCGACGACGGGGCAGAGGGCGATCGCCGGCGGCTCCAGGTCGTTGCGCAGCGCCGCCAGGGCGCGCGCCATCGCCGCCGCGTCCGGCCAGGCGGCGGGCAGCGCGGCGGGCGGGGTGAAGCCGCCGGCGCGGGCCTTGAACACCGCCGGGGTCGGCAGCGCGACGCCCGGATTCGCCAGCAGCAGGCCGCAGGGCGGCAGCGCGGGCGCGGCCGACAGCGCTTCCCCCACCCCCTGCATCCGGGCGGGACGGGACGCGACACAGACCGGGATATCGGCACCGAGCGGCGCGGCGATCGCGGCCAGCCGCGCCTCCCCCAGCCCGAGGCCCCAGAGCCGGTCCAGCCCGCGCAGCGCCGCCGCCGCGTCGGCCGAGCCGCCGCCGATCCCGGAGGCCACGGGCAGGCGCTTGGTGAGCACCATGGCGGCCCGC
Organism: Paracraurococcus ruber; assembly: GCF_004353985.1. Classification (GTDB taxonomy): domain Bacteria; phylum Pseudomonadota; class Alphaproteobacteria; order Acetobacterales; family Acetobacteraceae; genus Paracraurococcus; species Paracraurococcus ruber. Next base: position 3,693 of record NZ_SMOA01000316.1, read on the forward strand.
GCCGGCACGCCGGCGGCGGCCGCCAGGGCGCGCGCGGCGCGCAGCACAAGGTTGTCCGGCTCGGCCGCCAGCGTCGCGCCGAAGGGCCCCTCCAGCGCCAGAGCCAGGTCGTCCGCCGGCGCGACGCGCAGCGCGTCCGCCACCGGGCCGAACACCGCCAGGCTGTCCAGCAGGTGGTACCCATCCTCCCGCCGCCCGGTGACGTGCAGGTACAGGTTCACCTTGGCCGGCGCGGACTCGGAAAACATCAGCGCTGGGCGGTGCTGGCGGGGTAGCCGGGCAGGCCGTCGCGCAGCTTGGCCTCGATCCGCGCCAGCTCCTCCGGCTCCGGGTCCAGGGTGGAGGCGCGGCGCCACTGGAAGGCCGCTTCCCGCTGCCGGCCGGCCACCCAGTAGGCATCGCCGAGATGGTCGTTGATCAGGCTGTTGCGCGGCTCCAGCTCCACCGCCTTCTCCAGCCAGGTCACCGCCCCGGGCAGGTCGCCCAGGCGGAACAGGACCCAGCCCAGGCTGTCGGCGATGTTGCCGTCCTGCGGCCGCAGCTCGGTCGCCCGCAGCAGCATGGCCTTGGCGCGGTCGAGGTTCTTCCCCTGCTCCGCCCAGGTATAGCCGAGGTAGTTCAGCACGTAGGGCTGCTCGGGCGAGAGCTCGAGCGCGCGGAGCAGGTCGGCCTCGGCCCGCGGCCAGTCGCCGGAGCGTTCGCGGGCGATGCCGCGGGCATAGAGCAGCGGCCAGTCGCGCGGCTTCACCTCGCCCAGCCTGGCGATCGCCTGGTCATAGGCCACCGCCGCCTCGGCGAAGCGGCTGCGGCCGCGCAGCAGGTCGCCCAGCCGGGTCGGTGGCTGCGGCATGGCCGGGTAGGCGTCGGACAGCCGGCGCAGCAGCGCCACCGCCTCCTCCGTCCGGTCGAGCTTGTCGAGCAGCCCGGCGCGGCGCAGGCCGATCACCGGCGCCAGCGGGTCCTCGGCGGCGACGCGGCCGAGCACGCCGAGCGCATCCTCCTCATGCGCCTGGTCGGCCAGCGCATCCGCCACCATGACCAGGGCCGGGCCGAAGCCGGGCCGCAGCCGCAGGGCAAGCTGCGCCAGCACCAAGGCCACGTCCGGGGAGCCCTGGCCGCGCAGCGCGCCGGCCAGGGCCGTATAGGCCTCCGCCCAGCCATCCGCCGGGGAGGCAACGCCGCGCTGCGCCAGCAGGGCGCGGCGATTGGCCTCGGCGGCGCCGAGCGCCGCGTCGTCGCCGCCCTCGGCGATCTGGTCCAGCAGCCGCGCCGCCTCCTGCGGCTTGCCGGCGCGGCCCAGCACGCCGCCGGCCAGCACCGCCAGCCGCCAGATCGGCTGCGGCTGGTCGGCGACCGCCATGCGGGCGAAGCGCTCCGCCTCCCGCGTCCGGCCGGCGATGTCGGCGATCAGGGCGGCGTGCAGGGCGTTCAGCGCCCGCAGCCGGTTGCCCTCGGCCAGGGGGCGCAGGATGGCGAGCGCCTGGTCCGGCTGGCCGCGGCCAAGCTGCAGCCAGGCCAGCAGCACGGGCTGCAGGACCTGCAGCGGGCCGCCGCGGCCGATGCCCTTCACCCGTTGTTCCGCCCGGTCCCAGCGCCCGGCCTGCAGGTCGGTGCCGGCCAGCAGCAGGGTGGCGGCGGGGTTGTCGGGCAGCCGGCGGGCGAGCCGCACCGCATCCGCCCTGCCGTCGAGCAGGGCGGCCATGAAGGCGCGGTTCAGCAATTCCGGCTGGTCGGGGTCGGCCTTCAGGGCGGCGAGGAGGTAGTCCGCAGCCGCCTGGGTATCCGTCTCGGCGCTGGCGAATCGGCCGGCGAGATAGGCGCCGAAGGCACCGCTGGCGGCGCCCTGGCCGCGCGGCCCGCCCTGGCCGGGCACCCCGCCGGCGGCGCAGGCGGAAAGGAGCGCGGCGGCGAGCAGCGCGAGCCGCGGCGAGGGTCCCGGAAACTGCATGCGCGGCAGGCTAGAGCAGATCGCCGCCCAGTGGAATCGCCGCGGCGCACTCTCCCCCGCCATTCCGCCCGCGCCCGGCGCCCGCCACGCCGCCCGGGATCGGCGGCGGCATCGCCCGGCGCCAGGGGCCCGCGACGCGCGGCCCCGATCCCCGGCCGCGACGCG
>NZ_SMOA01000317.1 GCF_004353985.1 Paracraurococcus ruber
CGCGCCGCCCCGCGATCCGCTTAGGCCGTCGCGCCGCCCGTGCCGCCCGGCGGTGGCCAGGGGCGCGGGTCACGCCAGCCGGCCCCGTGCACCCGGCCGGTCCGGCGGGCCGAGGGCGGCGCGGATCGCGGCCACCAGCGCGCCCAGGGTCAGCACGGCATTCGCCGCATGCGACCATTCCCATTGCGCGCGCAGCGCCTCCCAGCCCTCCGGCAGCGTGGTCCAGTTGCGCGTGGCGAGGTTGGCCGGGAAGGTCCAGGCGAAGAACACCGCCAGCCCCGCCGCCAGCAGCAGCGCCGCCAGCAGCGCCGGCCGGGGCGTCTCCGGCGGGCGCCGCTGCCGCAGCGCGAGGCCGAGGCAGGCGAGGATCGCCGCGATCGGGAACGCCCCCGCCCAGGCCCAGCCGGCATACGCCCCCTGGGCGGCGAGATAGGCGTCCCGCCCCATGGCCAGCTTGTTCGGCAGGGCCAGCAGATGCGCCCCCGCCGGCACCAGGGCGAGGGCGGTGAGCAGGACGGCGCAGCCGCCGAGGATGCGTGTGGCGCGCATCCTCCCGGAAGCCCGGGCGCGCCGCCCGGTTCCTGGCCGGCGCCCCGGTCCGCGGCCCTGGGCCGCAGCCCTGGGCCGCCCCGCCGCGCGGTCAGAGCGTCTTGAGGTATTCCAGCAGCGCCCGCTTCTCGGCCGGCGACAGCGTGGTGCCGAATTCATGGCCGCAGCGGCTGTTGCCCGAATTCCGCGCCTCGCAACCGGTGGTGCGCAGCAGGAAGCCGCTGCCGGGCTGGGTCCGCGCCAGCCCCACCGCCGCCGCGTCATAGGCCGGGCCCACCGCGAATTCCGCCGGCCGCTCGGCCGCCGGCTTCAGCAGGTCCTCGAGCGTCGGGACGGAGCCGTTGTGCAGATAGGGCGCGGCCGCCCAGATGCCGCGCATCACCCGCGATTCATAGGCGAAGGTCTCCGGCGCCGCCTCGGTCGGCGGCCGTTCGGGCAGCGCGCCGCGCAGCGTCTCCCCCTTGGCGGCGACGTCGTCGCGCGCCTGCGCATAGGGCTCGCGCCGTTCCACCGGCGCCAGCCGGCCGCGGCCGCTCAGGTCGGCGGCGAAGGGCGCCTGCACGATGGACCCGACGACCGCGGCGCCGAGCAGCCGCACCGCCGGCTCCTCCGCCGCCAGCGGGCCGATGTTGAACACCGTCTGGCCGGTCAGCACGCCGGACCGCGCGGTGCGCGACAGCAGCTTCACTTCCCGCGAATCGGTGCCGACATCCTGGATCGGCGTGATCCATAGCTGGTTGCCATAGGCTTCGCGGATCCGCTCCGCATGGCAGGTGCCGCAGCCGCCCGCGGCTTCCGGCCGCGCGAAGATCGCCGCCCCCTGCGCCGCCAGCGCCCGGTCCACCGGCAGCGGCCAGCGCGGCGGGCCGATCCGCTGGATCAGCTCCTCGAGCTTCTGCAGCCCCTCGAAATTGGCCGAGTTCTGGCCGACGTAGTTCACCCCCAGCAAGGGCACCCGCTTGTCCACCACCGGGTGGAATTCGCCGAACACGCCGATGACCTGGCCGAGGTTGCGGGCCATGGCGAGGAAGTCGTTGCCGTTGTCGGCGAAGCCGGGCCACTGCGTCTTGTCCTGCCGCGGCGCGTTCCACAGGAAGGGATAGCGGGCCGGCGCATCGGCGACCCGGATGTTCTCGACGATCATCCCGTCCCGCGTGCTGGCGAGGTCGAGGCCGGTCAGCCGGTTGAAGATCATCGCCACCGCATCGAGCCGCCCCGGCCCCCAGGGCTCGGGCGGGAGGGAGCGGGAGACGATGGTGTTGAAGCGCCGGTACCAGCGCCGGACATCGGCCGCCAGCCGGGTGCGGTCGGCCGCGGTCGCCTGCGGCCCCAGCACCGCCGCGGCGAAGCTGCGGAAGGCGGCCGGGGTGGTGGTGAGCGGCCGGACGGCGGTGTCGAGGCCGGCGAGCAGCGCGCCGAAATCCGCGAAGGCCGGGCCGCCATCGATGCGCAGGGTCTGGCCGCCCAGCGCGATCTCCCGCGTGTGGCAGGCGGCGCAGGTCATGCCGACCACCTGCTGCCCGTCGGCGCGGGTGCTGGTGAAGCCGGCCGGGAGCAGGGTGGTCGGATCCTCCAGGTTCGGCAGGTAGCCGTAGCGCGCCAGCCGGTCCGCCAGGAAGGGCGTGCCGTCCGGCTGCCTCAGCGCCGCCAGCCAGGCGGCGGGCATGAGCCGGGAGCCCTGGTCCTGGGTGTAGAAGGCGGCCCGCGTCTCGGTGGTCCAGAACGGGCCCTGGCCCAGCGGCCCGGCCGGGCCGGCATTCACGTCGGGCATGGGCTCGGTCGCGCAGCCGGCCAGCGCCAGCGCCAGGCCGAGCCCGAGCATGGGTCGTCGCATCGATGTCTCCCCGGAGGAGCGGATCCAGCGGGCCCGGCATCGCCGCCTTCCGGCCACGCTAGGCCCGGCGCGCACCGGGCAGCAATGGAAATCGTTCCGAACATTTAATACCGCCGCATTCAGCCGCGGCGCGGCGTCCCGCATCGTCGCCGCGGGCGGAGGCGCCGCCCGCCGCGGCGCGGATGGCGGGTTGCGCCGGGCCGCGGGCCATGGGGCGGGACGGTGCCGCATGCCGCCATGCCGGCCGGGCCGGCCGTGCCGCCAAGCTGCCGGCCCGCCATCCGGGAGACCCGGGCCCGATCGGTCTTGGTCCGCAGGCGGGATGCGGGCCGGCCGCCCGGTGCCCCGCGCCTCAGGACCCCGCCCGGCCCGCCTTCATCCCGGGCGGCGGCGGGGCAGCCAGGGTGGCGACGCAGCCGAGGAGAACGCGTCGCCCGCCTTGCCCGCAAGCGGCACGGAGAAGGCAAGGTCGAGCTGGGGGGAGCGGAACGCGCCCCCGGCCAGCGTGGCAAGGAGGATCTCAAGCCCGGCCCAGGGCGGCTTCCGTTCGCCATGGCGCAGGGCAACCGCCCTGATCCTTTGAGTTTACCAGCCTCTTCACCCGATCAGGTGAGTCCACCTGATCGGGATCCGCTCGAGCGCTACGTCGCACGCCGGGGCGGTCGTGCCCCGAGGGGCGTGTCCAGGCCGCTGGCGACCTTGCGCGACCGCCGGCCCGGCCATGCTGCCCGGCCATGGCCGCCTGCGCTCGGACCCGGCCGCGGCTCCGCGATCCGGTCTTTGGCGAATGCGGCAGGCTCCGGCGCCCGGGCGATCAGTCCGGCGTGCCGGCGGCGAATTTCCGCTCGTAGTGCTTCGCGTATTTGTCGGTCACCAGGTCGGTCTTCACCACCACGCAGACATCGGTGGTGTTGAACTGGTGGTCCAGCACGGCGCCGTCGCCGACGAAGCCGCCGAGCCGGAGATAGCCCTTGACCAGCGGCGGCAGGTCATTGGCCACGGCCCGCAGGTCGAGCGCGGCGGGATCCAGCCGGTCCATCGCCACGTAGCGCTCGGGCAAGGCGCGCGGCCGGATCGCCTCCGGCGCCAGGTGATGCGCGTGCAGATAGGTCAGCACCGGCGCCAGCGCGTCGAGATCGGTGCCCGGCAGGCTGGCGCAGCCGAACATCAGGTCGATGCGGTGCAGGAAGACATAGGCGGCGATGCCGCGCCACAGCAGCTGCAGCGTGCCGCGCGTGCGATGGTTGGCATCGACGCAGGACCGGCCGAGCTCCAGCACCTCCCCCGGCGCGGCGAGCAGGCGGCCGATGTCGTATTCCGCCGCCGAGTAGAACCGCCCGGCCAGCGCCGCCGCCGGCCGGCGGATCAGCCGGTAGGTGCCGACGACCGATTCCGGGCCCTCCCCCAGGTCGTGGTCGACCACCAGCAGGTGGTCGGCGACGGCGTCGAACTCGTCGCGGTCGCGGCCGCTCGCCAGCGTCGCGGCATCCGGCCGCGCCCCCATCTCCCCGTAGAAGACGCGGAAGCGCAGCGCGAGGGAGGCATCCACTTCCGCCTCGGTCTCCGCCAAGCGGACGCCGAGATTGCCGGCGCGGATCTCCGGGAAGCGGGCCCCGCCCGCGGCCGCGGCGGGCACCGCCAGCAGGCTGGTCATGCGCCCTCCCGCCCCGTGCGGCCGCGGGCGCCACGGCGCGGCGGCCCGGCCTCCGGCTTCGGCTCGGGGAAGCGGCGGCCGAACAATTCCAGCCGGTGGTCCACCAGCTCGAAGCCCAGCCGGGCGGCGATCTCGCGCGCCAGCGCCTCGTGACGGTCGTCGGCGAACTCGATCACCTTGCCGGTGTCCACGTCGATCAGGTGGTGGTGCGGGCCGTGCTCGGTCGGTTCGTAGCGGGCGCGGCCGCCGCCGAAATCATGCCGCTCCAGGATGCCCTTCTCCTCCAGCAGCCGCACGGTGCGGTAGACCGTGGCGATGGAGATGTGGCTGTCGCGGGCATGGGCGCGGCGGTAGAGCTCCTCGACATCCGGGTGGTCGGCGCTTTCCGACAGCACGCGGGCGATCAGGCGGCGCTGCCCGGTCATCTTCAGGCCGCGCTCGATGCACAGCCTCTCGATGCGGGAGATGCCCTCGCGGTCGGCCTCCTCTCGGGTCACGGATGCGGGCGTGTCCATGCGGCTCGGCTGCGGCCCTTCCTGGTCGGCGGCCAGCATGTCCCGGCCCCGGCAATTCATGGCGGCCCGCCGGGGTGGCTGCGGCGCGCGGCGTCCGGGATGGCCTCGCCCCGACGGGCGTCGCCTGGCCGGCGCCAAGTGCGCGGGCCGATGGCCCGACATGCCCGGCGCGGCAACCACCCCGTCCGACCGACCCGAAACCCCTTCCCCGCCTGGACCTTCGCCCCGACCATAGCGCCAAGGCCGGGCCGCGGCCATGGCGGAGCGGCGGCCCGCCCCGGCAGGGCGAAGGTCAGCCGACCTTGGTCGGCGGCGCCGCGACCGCGGCCGCCACGGCGGCTTCCCGCCGGCCGCCGCGCGCCGGGCGGCCACGCGGCTTGGTGCCGAGGCCGATCTTCTTGGCGAGGGACGAGCGGTGCTTGGCGTAGTTCGGCGCCACCATCGGGTAGTCCGGCGTCAGGCCCCAGCGCTCGCGGTACTGCTCGGGCGTCATGTTGTAGGAGGTCTGGAGATGCCGCTTCAGCATCTTCAGCTTCTTCCCGTCCTCCAGGCAGATCAGGTATTCCGGGGTGATCGACTTCTTCACCGGCACGGCAGGCTGCGGCCGTTCCGGCTGCGGCTTGGCCGCCGGCTGCCCGACGGTCGACAGCGTGCGGTAGACATCCTGGATCAGGTTCGGCAGGTCCGCGAGCGACACCGGGTTGTTGGAGACATGCGCCGAGACGATTTCGGCCGTCAGTCCCAAAAGGTCGGCGGGGGGCGATTCTTCAGCCATGAGGCGCGTCTTCCCGTGTTCGGTTGCCAAGCTATACTGCCATGCGCAGCCGTTTCGCAATGCGCACCGTCGATTCGCGGAGCATGATCCGTTGAACTCTGTTTGCAATCAAGAACTGAGTGGTGATCGCAGTCTCGACATCACCGCCGAGACTTGTCCGATGACATTCGTGCGCACGCGTCTCTCCCTGGATCGCATGTCGCCGGGACAGACGCTGCTGTTGCGCCTGCGGGGGGAGGAGCCGCGCCGCAACATCCCGCGTACCGCCACGGAGCAGGGCCATACGGTCCTGGCCCAGCGGGAGGAGCCGGACGGCACCACGCTGCTGCTGCTGCGCAAGGGCGGCTGAGCCGGGCGACACGACGCAAGTCCCTGGCCGGCAAGGCTTTCCGGCCCGGCCGGGACGGCGCGGACTGCCCTGCGGATGGCGCGGCGCGGCGGCCCGGCGCGCCCGGGCGCGCGGCGGTCCGCGG
>NZ_SMOA01000318.1 GCF_004353985.1 Paracraurococcus ruber
GGTCGCCGCGTCGCGCCTGGCGGCGCCGTTGCGGGGCCTGGCGGCGACGCTGCGGCGGCTGGCGGCAGGCGAGACCGCGCTGGCGATTCCCGGCCGCGCCCGGCGGGACGAGATCGGCGCCCTGGCCGCGGCGCTGGAGCAGGTTCGTGCCGGCCTGCAGGAGCGGCAGCGGCTGGAGGCGGCGGGCGAGGCGGCGCTGGAGCAGCGGCAGGCCGAATTCGGCCGCACCTCGGCCGGCCTTCTGGCCCGCTTGGCCGAGGCGGCCGCCACCCTGCGCGACGCCGCCGGTCCCGGGCCGGACGGGCCGGATGCAGCCAACTGCCCGGCGCTGCAGGCGGCCGAGGCGGTGGCGCGCGAATGCGCCACGCTGCGGGCGGAGATGGAGGCCCTGGCCGGCGGGCCTGCGACCGAGGAGGGCAACCGCCGCCGCTTCGAGCGGCAGGAGGTGCCGGGCCAGGCGCTGGCCATGCTGCGCCTGGCCGACGGCCGCAGCATCCCGGCGGTGCTGAAGGACATCTCGGCCGGCGGCGTCGGCTTCGCCTGCAACATCCCGATCGCGCCGGGGACGGCGGTGCTGGTGACGCTGCCCGGCGCCGCGGCGGCGGTGACCGCCCGCGTCGCGCGGGTGGAGGCGGGGCTGCTGGGCCTGGTCTTCACCGAGCCGCAATCGGCCGCCCTGGCGGTCGGGCCGCTCTTCGAGGAACTCAGCCTGGCCGCGTGAGGTCAGGGCGCCGACGTCCGGCGGTCCCGCCAGCGGCACCGCCCCGGACGCCGTGGCTTCGCCGCCCGGCATGCATGCCGAGAGGCAGGACGCCGGTGCCCGCATCGTCGCGCCTGCGGGCGCGCAGGGCGCCGGGCGCCGCCGCAAGGCCCTGGCGTCGCCGCGTGACCTCGGTCGGCGCTCGCCGGGCGCCGGAACCCGGCCGGCGGTCATGGCAGACGACGCCTGGGGGCGCCCGGGCCCGAAGCGGAGCGTGGAGGGTCTCCGCCTGCCGCGACGCGGAGCGGCCGGCGCATCCCGGCGAATGCGCAGGCCGTGCCCGCGGTCAGCGCCGCCGCTGGTCCACCAGCACGCCGCTGGCCCGCAGCGCCTTCAACTCCTCGGCCGAGAAGCCGCGGGCGGACAGCACCGCCTCCGTATGCTCCGCGAAGCGCGGCGGCGCGGCGCGGGTGCCGCCCGGGGTGCGGGACAGCTTGATGGGCGTGCCCAGCCCGACATAGCCGCCAAGCTCCGTCACCATGGCGCGGTGGGCGGTGTGCTCGGCCGCCATCGCCTCGTCCACATGCAGGACCGGCCCGGCGGGCAGGCCGGCGGCCAGCATGCGCCGCGTCAGGTCGTGGCCATCCTCCTCGGCGAAGCGGCGCTCCAGCACCTCGGTCAGCGCGTCGCGGTTGGTGACGCGGGCGCCGTTGGTGGCGAAGCGGGGGTCCTGCGCCATCTCCGGCATGCCGAGGAAGTCGCAGAATTTGCGGAAGGCCGGGTCGTTGCCGGCGGCGACGAAGATCTCGCAGGTCTTCGTCTTGAACTTGGAATAGGGGGCGAGGTTCGGGTGCGGGTTGCCGGTCGCCTTCGGCCGCTTGCCGCTGAGGAAGTAGTTGGCGGCATGCGGGTGCAGCAGCGCCATGCCGCAATCATGCAGCGTCATGTCGCAATACTGGCCGAGGCCGCTGCGCTCCCGCTCCTGCAGCGCCATCAGGATGGCGATGGTGCTGAACAGGCCGGTGGCGATGTCGACGATCGGGTTGCCGAGGCGGGTCGGGCCGCTGGTCTCGGTGCCGTTGATGGACATGAGGCCCACCATGGCCTGCAGCACCGCGTCGTAGCCCGGGAAGCCGCCGAGCGGGCCGGTGCCGCCGAAGCCGGAGACGCGGCAATGCACCAGGCGCGGGAAGCGGGACTTGAGCACGGCGTCGTAGCCGAGGCCCCATTTCTCCATGCTGCCGGGCTTGAAATTCTCGATCAGCACGTCGGCGCCTTCCAGCAGGCGCAGCAGCACGTCCTTGCCCGCCGGCTTGGACAGATCCAGGCCAACCGACCGCTTGTTCCGGTTGACGCCGACGAAGTAGCTCGCGTCGCCGGCCTCGTCGAAGGGCGGGCCCCAGTCGCGCACCTCGTCGCCCTGCGGCGGCTCCAGCTTGATGACCTCGGCGCCGTGGTCGGACAGCACCATGGTGCAATAGGGCCCGCCGAGGACGCGGGTCAGGTCGATGACGCGCAGGCCGGCGAGGGCACCGGCGGAGCGGGCCAGGCCCTTGCCGTCTGCGGTCGGGGGGGCGTCGGTCATGCGGCTTTCCTCACTCACTCGGCGGCCGGGGCGCGGGCTTCGGATCGCCCGAAGACCCGGGCGCAGAATTCCGGATAGGTCTCGAGCATCTCGTCGCAGACCGGGCCGCGCAGCAGCGCCAGCTCCGCGGGCGTCGGGTCCGGGGTCTCGGGCACCGCGTCCGGGATGTCGAAGCCGAAGCCGGTGGCGGCGCGGATGCTCTCCACCGTCTCGCCGGGATGCCGGCTGAGCAGGGAGAAGCGCGCGCGGTCCGGGTGGAAGCGGAAGACGCATTTCCCGGTGACCAGCGCCTGGGCATGGCCACGCCGGTACACGCCGGGCGCATTCACCCCGGCCGCGGAGATGTTGTCCACCCGCTCGACCAGGACGCGCGGCGAATGCTCCTCCCGGAACAGGATGGTCCGGTGCGCCATCGCGTACATGAAGGCGGAGCCGAAGCTGCCGGGGAAGCGGACGTCGCGCCCCGGCCATGCGCCGGTGCCGACCAGGTTGAGGTTCGCCTGCCCGTCGATCTGCCCGCCGCCCAGGAAGAACAGGTCGATGCGGCCCTGTCCCGTCAGGTCGAATAGCTCGCGCGTGCCCTCGGTGAAGGGGTTGCCGCTGCGCCGGTGCAGCAGGGACAGCCGCACGGGATGCCCGGCCTTGCGCAGCAGCCAGCAGGCGGCGGCCGGGATGGGGGAGGCGGCGCCGACCGCGATGTGCCGCGCCGGCGGCGCATCCGGCGCCAGGATCAGCCGCGCCAGGGCGGCGGCCAGGCGTTCCTCGGGCTTGATCCCGCTCATTCGGCGGCCGCGGCCCGCTGGCCGAACACCTCGCGCGCCAGCCAGGCGGCGAAGCCCGCCTCGGTCTTCGCCATGCGGGCGTAGTCGGCGACGTAACCTGCGTCGAAGCCGTATTCGTCCAGCAGCGCCACGGGATGCGCGCCGCGCTCCGCGATGGCGATGTCGGTCACATAGGTCGCGTTGATGGTGCCGGGGGCGAGGCGCTCATCCTCGAGGAAATTGCCCGGCACGACGCGTTCCACCGTCACCAGCGCGCGCTTCGATGCATGCGCGATGGTGGCGCATTCGCGGCGGCGGCCGAGCCAGACATTGCCTTCCGCATCGGCCATGACGGCGTGGAAGATCGCCACGTCCGGCTGCAGGGCCGGCAGCAGGACGATCGGGTCGCCGCCCGCGGCATAGGGATTGTCGCTGACCTTCCAGTCCGGCCGGTGCGCCAGGATGTCGCTGCCGATCAGCCCGCGCAGCGGCATGAAGGGCACGCCCTTCTCCGCCGCCTGCAGCATGGTGTGGACGGCCGGGCAGGTGCAGTCGCGCACCACCAGCGTGCCGGCCCTGACGGCGGCGGAGAAGCGCGGGGCGAAGCCGGCCTCGCCGAGCGAGACGGCGCTGGTCTCGATCTCGGCGACGCAGCCGGCGCCGATCAGCAGGTCGGCGGCGAAGCCGGCGACCGGCACGCCCAGCAGCCGCAGCCCGCGGGCGCCGCGGCGCACCAGCGCCTTGGCCAGCGCGACGGATGGCAGGGAGTTGTCGGGCGGCAGCGCCACGAGCGCGCCGTCCGGCACGCTGGCTGCCATCGCCTCCAGGCTGATCGGGGTGGTCATCGTCATTCCTCCGCCCCGGCACGATAGCAGGAAGGCCGGGGCGGCACAGCCGGCCCCCTGGAAACGGCAGCGGCGGCGCGCCATGCTCCTTCGCAACCAAGCCGAAACCAACGGGAGGACGGAGCATGGAAGGGTTGCGTCTGGGGCGCCGCGCGGCGCTGGCGGGACTGGCGGCACTCGGCGGCGGGGCAGGCGCCCTGGCCCAGACCGCGGGCCCGGGGGCAGGCCCCGGGCCGGGTGCGGGTGCGGGTGCGGGCGCGGGGACCAGCCCGGCCGGCGCCTGGCCGAACCGCCCCGTCACGGTGGTGGTGCCCTGGCCGGCCGGCGGGTCCACCGACACGGTCGTCCGCGTCCTCGCGCCCCGCATCGCGCAGGACCTTGGCCAGCCCGTGCTGGTGGACAACCGCACCGGTGCCTCCGGCACGGTCGGGCACCTGTCGGTCGCCCGGGCACGGCCGGATGGCTACACGCTGCTGGTCGGCACCAACAGCACCTTCGCCATGGCGCCGCACCTGATGGACATCCCCTACGACCATGACCGGGCCTTCGCGCCGCTCGGGCTCGTCGCCTTCAACGTGCTGTATCTGTGCGTGCATCCCTCGGTGCCGGCGCGCAGCCTGGCGGAGCTGGTGGCGCTGGCGCGGGCGCAGCCCGGCAAGCTGACCTATGCCTCGGCCGGCGCCGGCTCCTCCTTCCACCTGGCGATGGAGATGCTGCTGCACCAGACCAAGGCCGACATCCTGCACGTGCCCTACCGGGGCGGCGCGCCGGCCACCCAGGCGCTGGTCGCCGGGGAAGTGCAGATCTCCTGCATCGATGCCGTCTCCGGCCTGCCCTTCGTGCGCTCGGGCGATGTGCGGATCCTGGCGGTCACCGGCGACCAGCGGACGCCGCTGCTGCCGCAGGTGCCGACGGTGGCGGAGGCGCTGGGGCTGCCCGGCTTCCGCACCACCACCGACTTCGCCATGTTCGCCCCCGCCGGCACGCCGGAGGAGGTGCTGCGCCGCATCCACCAGGCCAACCTGGCGGCGGTGCGGGCGCCGGAGGTGCGGGGGCGCATCGCCGAGCTGGGCATGGAGACGGTGGAGGGCACGCCTGAGGGCTTCGCGGCCTATTACCGGCGGGAGCTGGCGATGTGGGGCGGCATCATCCGGGAGAAGGGCATCCGCGCCGGGTAGGCGGGGCAGGGGAGGGGCAGGGGCGGGGGGCAGCGGCCGCGCCGCGATCCGGGCTGGCCCCGCCCCGGCCGGGCATGCGAGAGAGCCGGCATGCCCGAGCCCATGACGCTGGAGGGGCCGCGCCTCCGCCTCCGCCCCTGGCGGGAGGCGGACCGCGCGCCGCTCGCCGCCCTGAATGCCGACCCGGAGGCGATGCGCCATTTCCCGGCGCCGATGACGGCGGCGGAGAGCGATGCCTGGATGGACCGGCTGCAGGCGCATATCGCGGCGCATGGCTGGGGCTTCTGGTGCGTGGAGCGGCGGGCCGCGCCCGGTTGCATCGGCGCGGTCGGGCTGATGCACATCCCCTGGGAGGCCGCCTTCACCCCGGCGGTCGAGATCGGCTGGCGCATCGCGCCCGCGGCGCAGCGCCAGGGCTTCGCCGAGGAAGCGGCGCGGTTGGCGCTGGCCGCCGGCTTCGGCCCGATCGGCCTGGCCGAGATCGTGTCCTTCACCCGGCCGGCGAATGCGCCGTCCTGGCGGCTGATGGAGCGGCTGGGCATGTCCCGCGGCGAGGATTTCGGGCATCCGCGCCTGCCGGAAGGCCATCCGGCGCGGCCGCACATCCTGTACCGGCTGTCCCGCGCCGACTGGGTGGCGCAGCGCCTGGGCTGAGGGCCGGCGCGGATCGCGCCCGCGGCGGCTGGCGCGGCCTTCCGCCCGCGCCAGCGAGGCCGGGCCG
>NZ_SMOA01000319.1 GCF_004353985.1 Paracraurococcus ruber
ATGGCTGGTCGAGAAGAACGGCCATCGCAGCCCCGCCGACAGGCGCGCCGCCTGGCAGGAGGAGACCTTCAGGCGCGCCGCGTAGCCCAACCAGTTGTCCAAGGAGCCGGGTGCGGTACAGGCTCAATAAGGCTGCCGCGGTGCTCGTCCTCTGCGCTACCCTGGCGGTGACCAGCGCCATGGGTGGCGTCGTCACGGCGACCATCTGTGACCAAATCCGGCGGCGCGGGCGTTCGGGCTAGGCGACAAAGAATCTTTTCCCGTAGCCCTTGCGAGGGCCGCCGTTTGCGGAAATTGCCTTTGCAGGGGGGCTTGTCCACCTGCATTGCGCGGAGCGATGCGATGCGATGACCGGAGCGGATAGGGTAGCGGCGTTCGTCGGCTACATGGTGATGGCAGGTGGTGCGACGATTGGTGCAGAGGCGTGTGCCGTCGAGAGTGGGCTGATGACAGCCGATGGACGTGCCTGGCAGCCCCTCGTTGACCCATCGTCGCTGCTGGGGGCGATATTAGCCCCGATTGGCCCCGCGCACGTCACGGCTCTGCTGATGTGCGGGCTGTTGTGCGGGGCAGTCGCGTCACTGCGAAGCGCATGGCGTTGCGTTGTCGGCAAATAACGGCGCAGGCAGGGGGCGGCGCGCCGGCGGCTACGTCGGCGCCACATCGCCACCCAGCACGCCGCGGCGAGATCCGCAAAGGAGAGGGAGGATGATGTCCGTCGCTCCCCTCCAGATAGTGCGAAAGGTTGACGCTTATCCGATCAGTACCGGACCCGTGTAATCGATCAACGCCACCGCACCCTGAAAATATGGGTCATCATAGCCGTCTGCTCGGTTATAGACCACCAATAGATCAGTGCCCGTAGAGTCAACAATGAAATAATTCTCACCAGCCAACTCACCACGGATGATACCGTACTGACCATCTCCAAGCTCGAAATGCTGGTGGCCTGGCGCATATTCATCGAGGCCAACCACTGGGCCAACGCTTGTGGTCGCGCCCAAAATAAGCAACTCGCCTTTCTGGTAATCCGTTATCTTATCTATTTGAGCAATAACAGTGTCTCCTTGAGAAACTACTTCTTCGTGCTGCCATTATTGTTTGCGACGATGTTGTCACCTACATTATTCACTGAGAAGATGTCTGCACCTTGACCACCTGTGAGAGTGCTGCCTCCGTAGTAACTGACGCTATTGAGGCGATCGTCACCACGCCCACCGTCGAGTAAGTTGCCGGCTCCATTGGCTGTCAGCGTGTCGTTCCCGTTCTCGCCGAACACGCTGTTAAAGTAGCCATCGACAGTAATAACATCAGCGCCGTTCCCGGCCCGGATTTCCTCACCGTCACCGCTAAAATAATAGACGTCGCTCCCGTTGCCGAGGCTAACTGTCATTGTTCCTCTCCCACTTTGATGCTCAGATCGGATTTCGCTCTGAGTGTCAAAAATTTAATCGAAATGATTGCAGCGTGCCCATTTGGGACTCGCAGAGGGTATATTTCAATCGAACGCTTGAATATTTAGAAATATCCAGCGTGCGTTAACTCTTTCGCGACAATAAAATTTTTACCGAGGATTTATATCAACTATTGGTTATTGCGACGCCCTGACATTTTCAAGCATGTTGTGTATGCCATCTCACAGCAACACTACGATGACGACCGCTACCCACGCGACAAATACAGCCAGCCAGAACCATTCCATACCACGATCATGGATGTGCGCCCGCCCAGAACAATTCATCAATTGGTAATATTTGCAGCCACGATAGCAACCCTTAGATATATGTAACAGAATGATTTGCGTTAAGCGTCACAATCGCCAGGATTGTCCGTAACCCATGGCTGGGAGGACGGTGGTGTGGTGCTGGCTTGGCGCGACGAGATGCACGGTGACCTGCGCTCGCGCATCGCAGCGCTCGGCATTCTCTTGGTGTCGATCACCGGACACGACGAGGTCTGGCGCTGGCGGGTGAAGCGTGGCGACACCGACGTCGCCAAGGGGTGGACCCGTACCCTGCTCGGCGCGGAGATCGAGGCCGAGGATGCTGCGCACCAGTACTTCGCTAGGCCACGCGATCCCAATAGGTGAGTTGCCGATGCGGCGGAGCTACCGCGAGGCCTTATTTTTGCGCACTTAGGGCCGCCGCTGCCGAAGCGGGACCGGCCATAGTAGTGGATTAAGCCGCCTGAGCAGAGCCAAGGTTGCAGCTGTCACCAAGAGGGGGCGGCGATGCCATACAGCAGGCTTGGGATTGCCAGTAACCCCGGCGCCGTGGCCAGCATCATGGCGCGACAAGCAAGAGCGGCACAACGTGCGGCCAGACTGGCACCCGTGATCATGGAACTACGAGCGAATGGTGCGGCGTCGTTGTCGCAGCTGGCAGCTGGGCTGGAGGCGAAGGCAATCCCGGCGCCTCGCGGTGGACGTTGGGCACGCTCGCAGGTGAAACGGCTACTTCAGAGGATCGAGGCCCCAGCCCGTTCGTAGCCGCTGTGACCCATACCCCAGGTGGACAGCACGGAGATCGTGTGGACACAGGCGCAGAGCGGTGAGGTTGTAATCGTCACCGCCGCGATGGCCGAGTATAGCCTGACGCTGCTAGGCACCAGCAGCGCAGCCACTTGGCTCTGGCAGATTTGCGACGCAAACAGTGTATTGTTTCAGGGGCAGGAGCCCGACCGGGCAAGCGCGATACAGACAGTGCAAACTGTGTTGAAACGGCTACATCATGGCAGCTGAGGCCAAATCTGACCACGGCGATGCGCGTTGGCATAGCCACTTATCTCAATAAAATTTCGAGATGAACGACACGCATCTGGTGGCGATGATCGTACTGATCTGGCTCGCAGCAGGAGCGTTTTTCTTCCTCCTGGGCTGACAAACAGCACCTGGAAACGGCCGACCGCTAGCGGAAGATCAGGGCAGCCCTTCCCTGAAGGGAAAAAGGGGGGGGGCCGGCTGACCCTTCCGTCAGCCGGCCATCAGCAACGGAGAGGGGGATATTCTCGCGTTGCGGACGATACCTGGATAGCGCCTCAGGATTGGAAAATAGGGCAAAGAACGCCAGGACGGTGCCTCATAAGCACGCCGGCATAGGCAGCGACGGAGCGGTCAGCGCGGCTCGGAGCCGCTCCTCGCGGGTCATGGGCCTACCGCGCGCCCTGCCAGGCGCTCGACAGCCAGGCTCGGTAGGCGCCGGAGGGTGTGGCCGGGTCGTTGCGGCGCGCCTCGTCGGCCCGCACCGCATCACGCGCGGCCAGGGCGATAGTAGCGGCGTCGGCGACCGGGCGTGGGGCGACCTGCCCCACCTCACCGCGGGCCATTGCACCGAGGGCGGCGACCTGCCCGCGCAGGCCGAGGATCTCGCGCGCGACGGCGTCCGGGACGAAGTGGTCAGCGTCGCCGACGCGGATTTTCGACATGGTGGTCATTGGGCTTGTCCTTGGGGGTGAAGGGGAGGGGACCGTCGCTGCAGGCGTCGGCGCGGCATCCATCAACATCATCGGGATCCGGACGGAGGCCTGCCGGGCCGACCGCCTCGCCAGGGCGAGCGCCGCCGGATGGTCCGTAACCAGGAGCCGCTGGATCCGGTCGGTGGTGGCAGCGTCGAGCCAGAATTCCTCGAAGCCAATCCGCATCGCGTTCATCGGCACCTCAGTGCAGCCGAGGTTTCGAGAGGTCGGTGACGAGCTGGGTGCAGGGGTACATTAGCAGCAGGTGCCGCAGCGCCGCGATCTCGCCGGCCCGGCTCTCCAGCACCTCGCGTTGCTGCTCGTTCTCGGCACGCAGGTCCCGGATCTCCGCCCGCAGCGCGACCAGCTCCAGCAGCAGGGCGGCCTCGGGTGGATTGCTCATGGTGTCTCGCCCGGCGCGGGCACGCCCCATGTGCGCCGTTCTGTGCGTTCTCTGGCCGGCCAGTAGTCCGAAATGCCGCCGGCACGGCTGCGGATAGGCACGCTACGGTCGGCGGCGTAACGGAGAAAGCGGGTGCCGTACTCGAACACCAAGCGTGCGGCGTCGAGGCCGGCGCGGTTCCCCAGGGTCGGGATGTTGTTCTGCGCTGCGTCGGCGGCGGCGGCTCCCTCGATCCGCAGGGCGACGCCGCGTTGGTAGACAGGCTCGTGCGCCTCGGCGATCGCGGCCTTCAGCGCGGCCTCGGCCGGCGGGACCAAGGCGGCGTAACGGCCTGCGACCGTGGCGAGGAAGCCCGCGTGCTGTTCGGCTCGGGTCACGCCCGCATAGGCAGCGCCGACCAGGTCAGCGCCCACCGTCTTGCCAGCCACGGCGCGGTCGACCAACGCGGGGAGAGCGGCACGGGCCGCGGTCACGGCCTCCTGTGCCACCTCGACGGCCTGTCGTGCAGCGTCGGCGCGGGCGCGGGCGCGGGCCTCGTCCAGGGCGTGCCGAGCCTCGACCACCGCAGGCATGCCCGGGGCCACGAGCGCGTCGACCTCGGCCCGGAATGCCTCCTCCACCGCATGGGTGGCGTCGGCTGCCGCCTGCTGGCGTTCAGCCGCTTCGCGCTGCTGGGCCCGCTGCTGGGCGAGTTCCAGTACGATTCGCAGGTCAGCTAGGTCGCCGAGCGTCGCAGTGGCCAGATCGAGGCTCACCGGCTGTTCTCCGGCAGCGCCTTAGCGGCTTCATCGCGGACCAGCTCGTTCACGAGAGCCGAGACGCTGACCCGACATCCCTTGCGCTCGGCGCGCACCAGCGCGAGGCGGCGTGCGGACGCCAGCACATCGGGCACCCAGTTATTGATCCGGCCTGGGCTGTCTTGAACGCAAGTAGGATCGGTCCAGGTTGGGTGGATGAAGCATCTGGACATGCGCAAGCTGCCGCCAGCGGCGCAAGAGGAACGCCGGCGGCAGGTGATCGGGCTCCGGCAGGCTGGCCTGACCTATGGTGCGATCGCGGCGCAGGTTGGGCTGACCCAGACCGGGGTGTTCGACATCTGCAAGCGGTACGCGGAGCGGGGTGCGGCTGGGCTGAAGACAGGCCAGCGCGGGCCTGACCCGGGGCATGGCCGGCTGCTGACGGCTGAGCAGGAGGTCGAGACGCAGAAGCTGATCGGGCGCCACACGCCTGACGAGCTGGACTTGCCGTTTGCGCTCTGGAGCCGGGCTGCGGTGCGCGAGCTGATCTCGCAGCGGTTCGGGGTGAGGCTGGCGGTGCGGACCATGGGCACCTACCTGGCGCGCTGGCGCTTCACGGCGCAGAAGCCGCTGCGGCGCGCCTACGAGCAGGATCCGGCGGCGGTGCGGCGCTGGCTGCGGCGGGACTACCCGGCCATCGCTGCCCGGGCCAAGGCCGAGGGTGGTGCCGTCTTCTGGGGTGACGAGACCGGCCTGCGCTCCGACGACGTACGCGGTCGCGGCTATGCGCCCCCGGGCCGCACGTCGGAGGTCCGCGTCAACCACAAGCGGGCCAACCTCGGCCTGATCTCGGCCGTGACCAACAAGGTTGCGCTGCGCTGGATGGTGCTGGACAGCGCGATCAAGGCGCCGGACCTGCTCCGCTTCCTCGCCCGCCTGGTCCGGGACGTCGGGCAGAAGGTCTTCCTCATCCTCGACCGCCTCCCCGTGCATCGGTCGGCCAAGGTCCGCGACTGGCTCGTCGGCCGCGAGGCCGAGATCGAGGTGTTCTACCTGCCCGGCGGCGTTGTTGCATGGGTCGCTTGGTCTGGAGCTGGCGGGTAGGCTGGCAAGGAGGGCGAGCCCTCGACTGTCGGGGATGGACCCACCTTGCCGTTCAAGGCCAACGCTGAGCGTAGGCAC
>NZ_SMOA01000031.1 GCF_004353985.1 Paracraurococcus ruber
CGCTGCCGTCGGCTCGCCAAGGACTGGGAGTGCCTGAACCGGTCAGGCCTGTGCTTCCTGCGCTGGGCCTCCGTCCGCCTCATGCTGCGAAGGCTCTGCCAAACCAGAACATGATCCCGGACGGACTCTAAGCCTCACATCAGGTCGCCGTCCCAAGCGATGGTCGTCTTGACCCCATTATAGGTGATGGTCCCGCCGTTGTTGTACTCGTCCAGCCAGTTCTTGATGGTGTTGCCGGCGGTGAGGCCGCTCACGGTGCTGGTCCAGGCGGTGGCGCTGGACGGCACCTTGAAGGTGTTGGCGTTGAGCGTGACGCTGCCGTCGCCGAAGCCGTCGCCGGTCTCGTCCGGCGTGTAGCGGCGCAGCCAGTCGATGCCCTGGTCCACCGCGTCGCGGGCATCGAACACCGCAGCGTTGTTCGCCTGGTCACGCACCGGGTTGCCGGCCAGGAAGTTCAGCCAAGTGGCCACCAGCGCGCGGTCGAGGATCAGCCGGGCATCCTGCCCGCCAGCGTTGTCGGAGGAACTGAGGATCGAGAGCGCCTCCGACACCGAGTAGAAGAAGGTCTTCTCCCCGCCATCGGTGATGCCGTTCTTGTTCCAGTCGCCGACCAGCAGGCCGGTCTTCTTGGCCCCGCCGACCGGGTCGGTCACCCCGCCGCCGCCATAGGTGGTGAACAGGATGTCGCCGCTGGCGAAGCCCTTGGTGCCGGCCTGCGACGGGGCGCCGGCGTCGCCATCCCAGAAGTCCTGCCACTTGCTGTTGATCCAGAAGCCCGGCGTGCGCACGCCGGGGCCGCCGATCGGCGTCATGCCAGTGTAGTTGGCCGCATCGCTGTCGGTGACCACCTGGGTGTTGCCGAAGCTGTCGCCATAGACCGCCCGCACCGTCCCGATATTGGTCTGCAGGCCGGAGCCCCAGGTGCCGGTGACGTTGAAGGCGTAGGTCTTGCCGGCGGCGAGGCTGCTGATCGCGATCGTCGTGCCGTCCTCGGACCCGTTCAGGTCCAGCCGGTCGTCCGAGACGATCAGGTTGTAGAGCGTGACGTCGCCGGTGTTGGTGACCACGAAGCGGAAGATCGGGTCGGTGCCCTGGTTCAGGCTGGGGCCCGGCGCGCTGTCAGCATCGGCGAAGGTGACGCCGCAATCGACCGAGACCAGCTTCTCGATATCCACCTTCGGGGCCGCGACCGGCGCACTGGTCTTGTAGAAACTGGCATCGCTGTCGCTGGTGGCGTTGGGCGCCGAGACGGTGGCGATGTTGCCGTAGAGACCGCCCTTCGACAGCGCCTGCACCGTCAGCTGGTCGATCTTGAAGTTGTCCTCCGGCGACATGTCGTCGACCCGGGCGGCGATCACCAGCACATTGCCGGCGATGCCGGCGGCGTTGATGTCGGCCAGGCGGGCCGAGGTCAGCGTGGTGGCGTTCAGCTCGGTGTAGCCGAGGCCGCTGAGCACCGCATCGCTGAGGGTCAGCGTGTCGCTCAGCGCGACATTGGTATTGCCGATCCAGACGGTCAGGTCGCTGTCGTTGACGACGTAGCCGAGATAGGCGCTGTCGACGATCACCTTCTCGCTGAACTGGAACAGCACGTAGTTGTTGCGGCCGATATTGTCGACCGTGTGGGTGTTGCCGCCGCCGTCGCCCTCGCTGCTGTCGGTGACACCGAGGCCGCTGCCATACTGGCCGAGCCACGCGGTGGACCAGGCGCCGCTCGACTTGTCGCGGCTGAAGGCGCTTGCCTCCACGGTCAAGCCGTTGGTGGAGAAGCTCCGCACATTGCCGTCCTGGCCGTCCAGGGCGCTGCTGCCGGAGAAGTCGAAGATGGTGCGGGCACCCGCCACCGTCAGGTCCTTGACGGTGCCGGTGGCCCTGTAGGTCCAGGTCTCCGTCAGGTCGAGGAAGTTGTTGTTGTTCGTGTCGCCGCTGACATGGGTGATCTTGCCGTTGGCGATCGTCATGTCGTCGCCGGGATTGCCCGGCGTGCCATTGTCGTCGACGATGCTGATCTGATTCTTGGCGATGGCGACATTGCCGGTGTTCTTGACCTGATAGGTCCAGGTCACGTCCGAGCCCGGCTTGAGCACCGGCACGCCGGCGCCGCTCGCCGTATCCTCGTTGTCGAAGGTCGGCGCCGTCGTGTTGCTGTTGCTGGAGCCGTTTGTGGTCTTCTCAATATCGAGCTTGGCGACCGTCGGCGGCGCCACCGGGTTGCGGTAGAAGCTGGCATCGCTGTCGCCGATGACGTTGGGCGCCGAGACGGTGGCGATGTTGCCGTAGATTCCCGGTCCGGCCGCCTGAACGGTCAGGTTCTGGATCTTGAAATAGTCATTTGGCGTCAGCTCGCCGGTATTGGCGGCAATGACCAGCACGTTGCCGGTGACTTTGCCGGCGTTGAAGTCGGCCGTTCGCGCGCTGCTGGAGGTGGTCTCATTCAGCTCGGTGAAGCCGAGGCTGGTCAGTACCGCATCGGTCAGCTTCGTGGTCGTGCTGAACGCGTTGCCGATGTTGCCGATCCAGATCTTCAGGTCGCTGTCGTTGACCACGTAGCCGAGGGCGGCCTTGTCGACGACAACATTCTGGTCGAAGCGGAACAGCACGTAGTTGTCGCGGCCGACATTGTCCACGGTATGGCTGTTGTTGCCACCCGTGCCCTCGCCGCTGTCGGTGACGCCCACGCCGCCGCCATAGCGGCCGACATAGGCATCCGCCCAGCTGCCGGTGGACTTGTCCCGGCTGAAGCCGGTGACCTTCATCGAAATGCCGCCGCTGGTCAGCAGGTATTCGTTGCCGGCGGTGCCGGAGAGTGCCGTGCTGCCCTGAAGGTCGAAGGTGGTGGCAGTGCCCAGCGCGGTCAGGGTCTGAACCGTGCCGGTGGCCTGATAGGTCCAGGTCTCCGTCAGGTCGAGGAAGTTGTTGTTGTTGGTGTCGCCGCCGACATAGGTGATCTTGTTGGTCAGCGTCATGTCGTCGCCGGTGTTGCCCGGCGTGCCGTTGTCGTCGACGATGCTGATCTGGTTGCGGGCGATGGCGACATTGCCGGTGTTCCGGACCTGATAGGTCCAGGTCACGTCCGATCCAGGGGTGAGGATCGGCACGCCGGCGCCATTCGCCGTGTCCTCGTTATCGTAGGTCGGCGCGGTCGTGTTGCTGTTGCTCGACCCGGTAGTGATCTTCTCGATGTCGAGCCGGGAAACCGGTGCGGCCGTCAGTGTCAGCGCGTAGTCCTCGACCTCGCCGTCCAGCGCCAGGCCGGTCGGGTTCTGCGCCGCCGTGTCGGTGCTCAGCCGGAAGCGGGCATAGGTGGTGCCGAGGGTGACCGTGGTCGGCACGGTGACGGTGAAGGTGTTGTCGCCGTTGACGACCGCTTGGTTGAAGATGATCCGCTCACCGGCATCGAGGAAGTCGCCGTCGCGATTGTAGTCGATCCAGGCATTCAACCGGCCATCCACCCCGGCCGCCTCGGCGACGCGGACAGTGATCTGGTAAGTCTGGCCGGCCTGCGGCGTGCCCGGCAGGCTGACGCCGTCCTCGTCATCCGGCGAGCCGATGGGATTCAGGTCGTCGCCATTGGCGCCGATGCTGGGCTGGCCGTTCAGCTCGGCATCCACCAGGCTGCCGAGGTACAGGATCGGCGTCGCCACGGTCTGGCCGGTGCTCAGCACATGCCGCGGCCCATTGGCCGCCAGCGTGGTGCCGTAGGTGTCCGGCGCATCGCCGAAGTCGAAGGCGCGGTAGCCGAAATCCTGCGCCAGGTTGCTCTGGCCGGTCGCCAGGGTGACGGTCGAGCGGCTGTTGGCGCCACCATCCGGGTCGGTGGTGTTCTGGTAGCCGGAAGGCGCGACACCGCCATTGACCACCACGCCATAGGTGCCGGCGGCCAGATTGTCGAAGAGGTACTTGCCGGTGCTGTCGGTGAAGACCTCGCGGTCGATGCTGCCGTCATTGCCGATGTCGAGACCGACCTTGACCCCCGCCAGGCCCTCGCCGGCATCCCGCACACCGTTGTTGTTCCGGTCGAAGAAGACCTCGTCGCCGATCGAGCCGAGGGCGCCGATGCTCAGCCGGTAGTCCTCGACCTCGCCATCCAGCGCCAGGCCGGTCGGGTTCTGCGCCGCCGCGTCGGTGCTCAGCCGGAAGCGGGCATAGGTGGTGCCGAGGGTGACCGTATCCGCCGCGGTGAAGCTGAGCGTGTTGAGTCCATTCACCACCGCGGTGTCAAAAAGGATCCGCTCGTTGACGTTGTCGAAGTCGCCATCGCCGTTGAAGTCGATCCAGGCATTCAGCCGGCCATCCACCCCGGATGCCTCGGTGACGCGGACGGTGATCTGGTAGGTCTGGCCGGCCTGGATGACGGTCGGCAAGGTGATGCCGTCCTCGTCATCCGGAGTGCCATTCAGATCGTCGCCATCGGCGCCGATGCTAGGTTGGCCGTTCAGCTCGGCATCCACCAGGCTGCCGAGATAGAGAACGGGCGTCGCCACGGTCTGGCCCGTGCTCAGCAGGTGCCGGGCACCATTGTCAGTCAGCGTGGTGCCGTATGTGTCCGGCGCATCGCCGAAGTCATAGGCGCGGTAGCCGAAGTCCTGTCCCAGGCTGTTCTCGCCAACCGCCAGGGTGACGGTCGAACGGCTGTTGGCGCCGCCATCCGGGTCGGTGGTGTTCTGGTAGCCGGAAGGCGCGACACCGCCATTGACCACCACGCCATAGGTGCCGGCGGCCAGATTGTCGAAGAGGTACTTGCCGGTGCTGTCGGTGAAGACCTCGCGGTCGATGCTGCCGTCATTGCCGATGTCGAGACCGACCTTGACCCCCGCCAGGCCCTCGCCGGCATCCCGCACACCGTTGTTGTTCCGGTCGAAGAAGACCTCGTCGCCGATCGAGCCGAGGGCGCCGATGCTCAGCCGGTAGTCCTCGACCTCGCCATCCAGCGCCAGGCCGGTCGGGTTCTGCGCCGCCGTGTCGGTGCTCAGCCGGAAGCGGGCATAGGTGTCGCCGAGGGTGACCGCGGTCGGCACGGTAATGGTGAAGGTGTTGTCGCCGTTGACGACCGCCTGGTTGAGAAGGATCTGCTCACCGGCATCGAGGAAGTCGCCGTCGTCATTGAAGTCGATCCAGCCGGTGAGGCGGCCATCCACCCCGGCTGCCTCGGCGACACGGACGGTGATCTGGTAGCTCGGGCCGGCCTGGATGACGGTCGGCAGGGTAACGCCGTCCTCGTCATTCGGCACGCCGTTCAGGTCATCGCCATCGGCGCCGATGCTGGGCTGGCCGTTCAGCTCGGCATCCACCAGGCTGCCGAGGTACAGGATCGGTGTCGCCACGGTCTGGCCGGTGCTCAGCACATGGCGCGGCCCATTGGCCGCCAGCGTGGTGCCGTAGGTGTCCGGCGCATCGCCGAAGTCGAAGGCGCGATAGCCGAAATCCTGCGCCAGGTTGCTCTGGCTGAGGCCGAGCGTGACCGTCGAGCGGCTGTTGGCACCGCCATCCGGGTCGGTGGTGTTCTGGTAGCCGGAAGGCGCGACGCCGCCATTGACCACCACGCCGTAGCTGCCGGCGGCCAGATTGTCGAAGAGGTACTTGCCGGTGCTGTCGGTGAAGACCTCGCGGTCGATGCTGCCGTCATTGCCGATGTCGAGACCGACCTTGACCCCCGCCAGGCCCTCGCCGGCATCCCGCACACCGTTGTTGTTCCGGTCGAAGAAGACCTCGTCGCCGATCGAGCCGAGGGTGAAGGTGACGTAGCTGCTGGGGTCCTGGGCGTTGACGGTCTTGGTGTTGTTGAAGCCGTCGGTGGCCTTGGCGCTGACCGAGCCGATATTGCCGTAGCTGGCGGCGGAGGCGATGCCGGCCTTGCTGTAGGTCCAGGTCTCGTCGATATCGAGGGCGCCGTTGCTGTTGGCATCGCCGCCGGTGAAGTTGGTGACCGCGCCTTCCTTGTCGTCGCTCACGGCGACATTGGTCAGGGCGATGCCGCCGGTGTTGCGGACCGCATAGGTCCAGGTCACCGCGCTGCCCTGCAGCAGCACCGCGCCATCGACGCCGTTGGTCAGCTTCTCGATGCTGATCGAGGGCGTGACCGTGCTGTAGCTGCTGGGATCCTGGGCGTTGACGGTCTTGGTGTTGTTGAAGCCGTCGGTGGCCTTGGCGCTGACCGAGCCGATATTGCCGTAGCTGGCGGCGGAGGCGATGCCGGCCTTGCTGTAGGTCCAGGTCTCGCCGATATCGAGGACGCCGTTGCTGTTGGCATCGCCACCGGTGAAGTTGGTGACCGCGCCTTCCTTGTCGTCGCTCACGGCGACATTGGTCAGGGCGATGCCGCCGGTGTTGCGGACCGCATAGGTCCAGGTCACCGCACTGCCCTGCAGCAGCACCGCGCCATCGACGCCGTTGGTCAGCTTCTCGATGCTGATCGAGGGCGTGACCGTGACGTAGCTGCTGGGGTCAGTCGCCGTCGGTGTGCGGGTCTTGCCGAGGCCGTCGATATAGATGCCGCTGGCGGTGGCGATGTTGCTATAGCTGTCGGCGGTCGCCGTGCCGCTGTAGCTGAAGCGCCAGATCTCGCCGACATCGAGCAGGCTGTTGCTGTTGCTGTCGCCGCTGATATAGCTGGCGCTGAAATCGTCGATGGTGTCGACCGGGGTGCCGTTGTCGTCCTTGACCGTGACGTTCGACAGTGGCGTCTCGCCGGTGTTGCGGACGTCATAGGTCCAGGTGACGGCACCGCCCTGCAGGATGGTGACGCCATCGCCGCCATTGGTCTTCTTGTCGACCGAGAGCGAGGTCCGCTGCTCCACCAGGCCGGCATCCACCGTGCTGTTGTACTGCCCGGCCACGAGCGTGTAGGGCCCAGTGCGATTGTTAGCCGCCAGGAAGTCGCTGTCGGTCGCGTCGGAGGTGTTGTTGAGGACGTTCGTCGTTGTCAGCGCATAGCCCGCGGGGGCGCTGATCTGCATCGAATAGGTGCCGGCCGCCAGCTGGCCGAAGACATACTTGCCATCCGCATCGGTCGTCGTCGTGCGGCCCGTCGAAGAACCAGTTGAATCCAGTAGGGTCAGGGTCACGCCCGCGACGCCGGTATTGCCGTCGTCCTGCAAGCCGTTACCGTTGGCGTCCAGCCAAACATAGTCGCCCAGCGCGGCGAAGGTGCTCGGCGCGGTGAAGGCCTGCTGCATGATGCTGAAGCTGACCGGCGTGGTCACGGCGGCCGTGGTGGTCACGTCAATGGTCAGCTTGACGTGAACATTTCCGAGCGCCGGGCTGAAGGTACCGAGATCGCCGGATTCGAAGGTTGGATCACCGATATCGTTGGTCGTCGAAGTCTTGGTCAGCAGGCTGCGCCCAACCAGCGTGCCGGCCGTGTTGAAGACCTCCTCCAGCAGCGTCAGCGTCGCGCCTGCCGGCACAACGGTGTCGGGGGTGAAGGTGTTGAGCAGGATCCCGGTCAGTCCGGTGGTCGGGGTGAGGACGGAAATGTCATACTGGACCACCAGCGACATGCGGGAATTCGCACCGGTGGTGCCGGCGACGAAGCCCATCCAGAGCAGCCCCGGCACCGGCGACGTGACGCCGAACAGCGTCGTGTCCGGCGCCTCGGTGAGCATGATATTGTCGGTGATGAACTGGTTGACCGAGCCGGTATCGGTCTCCGCCACGCGGATGTTTCTGAACAGCAGGCCGTTGTCGGTGATGTCACCGAAAGTCCTGGTGCCGCTCATCGGGGTTCATCCCTGTCGAATGGCCGGTGGCGCGCCCTGGCTGGGGAGACCGGCGTGGCGTTGCAGACGGTTCCGCGCGCAGTCCGGCGGGCTGCGCGTGGGAAGGCGGCATGGGGTGGAGGTGGGGCGTCCCGTCCGCCGGATGCGGACGGGACGCGCGCGGCTCAGCCCTGGCGGGCGCGGCGGCGCAGGCCAGCCAGGCCCAGCAGGCCGGCGCCCAGCAGCGCCAGGCTGGCGGGCTCCGGCACGGCCACGGTGAAGCTCTGAATCACGAAATCCACCTGGCCGCCGGTGCCGTTGATGTCTTTCAGGATCGACAGGAACGGAACGCCGACGGGGAAGATCACGCTGTCCGAGCCAGGGCCGGAGATGCTGAAGCCGGTGGTAAAGACCGGTCCGGGGTTGGGGGCCGTGGGAGGAATCTGGCCGACGATGGTTTCGCCCAGACTTGCACCAGCCGCGCCGGCCAGCGTGCCGGAAGCGCCGAGGATCGGGAAAGCGAAGGGCACGAAGCCCGGACCAGGCGGGCTGTTGATACTCGTCGGGGCCGGACCACGGAAGGTGGCGACAAAGAACGATACCCCGAGATCATCGCCGGCGGCGACGAGCGGGTTGGTACCCAGGCCGGTGATCTTGAAGCCGTTCTTGCCCTCCGGGACGATGTCGAAATCCGGGCCGCTGGCACCGTTCACGACCAGGAGCAGGTTGCCGGAATTCGACACCACGAAAGCGGGGGCGGCCTGGGCGCCCTGGCCGAGGAAGGCGGCGCCCAGCAAGACGGTGCAGCCGGTGAGGCAACGGCGGAGAAAGCGGGTCATCGGAACTCCCATCGGATGGAGGCGGCATGCCGCCCCGCGGCAGTGGCCGCTTCGGTCGTCCCGATCTGCAAGCGTGGTGCCAAAAACCAGACGCGTTTCTGATCAAGCAGTTATCATTAGTAACTCAAGCATTTGATTGAACTCTGTAAAGCATCCCGACAAATTTCATTGGCCCGGGGAGTGTCTCGGCAAATGCGATGGTCCGGCGATGATGGGGCCGCCCCTGCAACAAGACGTTGTTTTCAAAATGAAATCGCGATCGCGTGAGGCCTGGCCGTCTGGCGTGGTGCCAAGTGGGGGCGGCAGGCATGGGCCGCTCCGCCTCGCCCGGACATCCTGGCCGGTCCCAGAACAGGCAGAAGTGTAAAGTTTTCCGACAAAAGGCAGCCCTTCGGCCGGCCCATGCCATCCGGGGCGCGGCCTTCGGCCCGTCGGCGCCGGATGCGCCCCAGGGCTTGGCAAGGATCCGGGTCTGTCAGCCCAGCCGCGGCAGCACCCGGTGCAACGCCGTTCGCAGCAGGTGCCGTGGCCGTGCCGCCATGGCGCCGTGGCCGCTCCGCAGCGCCAGCCTTGCCGCCCGCCAATAGGCAGCCGGCCCGCTGCGGGACGCATGGTAGAGATAGCCGGACAGGGCCTGCGGCAGCATCCGCTGCACCGCCGCGCGCTGGGCCGGCGACAGTACCTCCTCCCCCGCCGCCAGCCGCGCCAGGGTTTCCGATGTGCCGCGGCAGAAGCGCAGCGCGTTGCGCGCCTGCGACAGGTTGGTCTCGTGCACCCGCTTGCGGGTCACCACCGCCGGGCTGAAGACGAAGCGGCCCTGCAGCGCCAGGCGCAGGAAGAAGTCCTGGTCCTCGCTGTACATCATCGCCTCGTCGAACAGCCCCGCCGCCAGCGCCGCGTCGCGCCGGAACAGGCAGGCAGAGGTGCAGAAAACCCCTGTGCGCGTCAGCTCGGCGAACATCCGCTCGCCGAGGGTGAGGCAGCCCGGCGCCAGTTCCTCGGCCGGCAGGGCGGCGACGCCGCTTTCCGCCAGCAGGCTGGGCACCAGCGTCTCCGCGCCGCGGAACAGGGTGTTGTCGCCGAAGGCCAGCACCGCGTCGGGCGCCGCTTCCAGCAGGCCGGCGAGCCGGGCATGGTGGTCCGGCACGAAGAGATCGTCGGAATCGAGCAGCGCGATCCAGGTCGCGCCACTGCTGCGGATAGCGGTGTTGCGGCCGCCGGAAGGGCCCTGCGGGCCAGCATTGCGCAGCACCCGGATGGCGATGCGGTCCCGCAGCGCCGCCGCTGCGGCCTCGGCCACCGCCACCGTGCCATCCGTGCTGCGGTCGTCCACCACCGTCACCAGCGCCGGCGGCCTGGTCTGCGCCGCGACGCTCTCCAGCGTCTCGCGCAGGAAGGGCGCGGCGTTGTGGGCGGGAATGACGACCTCGATCATCGCGCGGTCCGCTGGCGTCGGCCCCGCATAGAGCAAATCGCCGCCCGGCGGAACCGCGGCCGCAGCCGCCCCGGTGCCTGCGCCCGGCCATCGATCCGCCCACCCCATGCCGGGGTCACCGCCTGCCCGCCCTTCTGCTCACCCCCCCTTGCGGGGCGACGCGGCGCAAAGGGCAAGGAAGGCGGCCGTCCGGGCCGGCCAGCCGGCCGTCCGGGCCGCGGCCAGCGCCCCCGTCGCCAGCCGCCCGGCCAGGGCCTGGTCCTGCAACACCCGCAGCACGGAAGCGGCGATCGCCGCCGGATCCTTGCCATCGACCAGCAGGCCGTTCCGGCCATCCTCCACGGCCTCTGCCGTGCCGCCGGCGCGGCCTCCGATGACCGGACGGCCGCAGGCATTGGCCTCGAGGAAGACCAGCGGCGTGCCATCGCTCTCGCCCGGCTCAAAACGGTTTGGAAGAGCTACTAATTCCGTTATCGAATATAAAGTAGACATCTCCTGTGTCGGGACGGCACCGAGAAAAAGTACATCGCTGGCGCTGCCCGTAGCCATCGCCAGCGCCTCCAGCGCCGGGCGCTGCGGACCGTCGCCGGCCACCAGCAGCAGCGCCTCCGGACAGCCGGCACGGATGGCCGGCATGGCTTCGATCAGCCGGTCCACCCCCTTGCGCGGGACGAGGCGGGTCGGCGCCAGGATCACCCGCCGCCCGTCGAGGCCAAGTGCGGCCCGCCGCACCGGGTCCGGCGGCCGCGGTCGGAAGCGGTCGAGATCCACGCCATTCGGCAGCACCGCCACATGCTCCGGCGCCACGCCATAAAGGTCGATGAGCTGTCGTCCGGGGAAGCTGCCGGCGGCGATGACCAGATCGGCCTGATCGAAGCGCCGCCGCCGGCGCTGGCGGGCCGCCGGGTCCGGCTGCACCAGGTCGTCGCCATGACAATAGATGAGGACACGGCGGCGGAGGACGTGGCGGACGAAGGGCACCAGCCAGCCCACCGTCTCATCGTCGCAGAGGCAGACGGCATCGGCCCGGTGGTGCCGCGCCATGGCAGCCACCGCGGCAGCGAGCCGCAGGGCGCGCGCGGCCCAGATGGCGTGGCGCAGCAGCGGGTTGCGGACGGCACCGCCCGGCAGGGGCGGCCGTACCAGGCCAATACGGCGGAGCGGATAGGCAACGGCGGCATCGTGCTCCCGCCAGCCGGGCCGGTCCCGCCCGGTCGCGGGATCGAGGCGGGAGGTGAGCACGGCGACCGCGCCGCCGGCATGCCGAGCCAGGGCCTCGTACACGCCGGCGGAGCCGCCGATCAGCGGCGGGAAGGTGTGGCAGACCAGCAGGCAGCGGGCAGTCATGGCGCCGCAGGAAGACCAAGACGGCCGGTCAAATCAATCATCGAAAATCAAACATAGTCTCATAATATCAATCATTATCATGAAATTGCATTGCATAAAGGGTTGATCAATCTCGGCCGTCTGGTTAAGCTGTCGCAACAGTTATGACCGTATATCGGTCGCCGAGCACAGCCCCGCTTCCTGTGTTGCGACCCATCCTGAGGAGACCCGTCATGCCTGTAGCAACCCCCGTCCAGATCTGGTTCGGCACGCGCGCCGTCGACTTCACCGGTGCGGTGAGCGGCACCGGGCAGCAGGTCGACTCCATCGCCAGCAACGACGATTTCGCCACCCGCCTTCTGTCCGGCGGCACCTATGACTATACCGGCAGCGAATGGCAGCAGTTGCTCGCCTTCTACGGCACCGCCACGCAGCAGGCCGCTCTCGGCATCAACCTGGCGAATGGCGTGGATACCGGCGACCTGAATGCGGTGAACACCACGGGCGACCTGCGGGTCGGCAGCGGCGTGCTGGCGCAGAACCTGGCGGATCTGATCGGCGGCGGCCGCATCGGCGACATCAGCAACCTGAACCAAGCGAACGACATCACGGCGATCAGCGGCTACGGCCGCACCGGCACGACCGCGGTGGGCAACGCGCTGTTCGACAACCTGGTCCCGGGCCAGACGGGCGGCGCCTTCGTCACCTTCTCGAACGACCTCGGCTTCGGGCTGATCAACCGCAGCGGCTGGGACATCGGCGGCAACGCCACCCGGCTGAATGACGGCGACAGCGTGAACTTCAACGTCGCCGGCCCGACCAGCGACAAGATGCTGGTCAGCGCCGCCTTCACCGTGCGGGTGCTGAATGGTGGCAGCGCCGAGGTCTTCCTCGACAGCGACGGCCGGACGATCAAATACGCCTCCGGCGCCTTCTCGCAGGACGGCTCGGCGGGCGAGCTCAGCCTCGGCGTGCTGGCCGACGGCGCCAAGGTGGCGATCGACTACGACCTGCAGACCATCACCATCAATAACATCGCCTTCAACGGCCCCGGCCAGGCGGCCTTCTTCAGCCAGTTCGTGATCAACGGCATGGACGACGTCACCTTCGGCTCGAAGGTGGTGAACGCGTCCGGCACCGGCACCACGGCGACCGTCGGCTGGTCGGTGGACGACCTGGTGCTGGGCACCGTGACGAAGGTGACGCCGCCGCCCACGCCCGGCCTCGGCGTGCTGTCCTTCGACTGGTTCGACAGCAACGCGCCCTTCCTCGACCCGGCGCCGTCGACGCTGCTCGACAAGCGCTTCTATGCGTATTTCGACGCGAACGGGAACAACAAGATCGACGCGCCGACGGAAACCGCGACCGCGCAGAACATGGGCCAGATGCGCACCGGCAACGCCGCGACCGACGATCCGGGCGATCCTGGCGACGACAACCCGATCCAGGGCGCCGGCACGGTGAAGTGGCTGGAGATGTACGCGCTCGGCGCCAAGAACCCGGCGATGGCGAATGGCCAGCCGATTCCGTCCGGCTACCAGTATGGCGAGCATATCGGCGGCGACGTGACGAAGACGATCGCCGACTCGAGCGGCGCGCGCTTCGAGCTTTCGGTGAACAGCGCCCGCAACCCGGCCGAGATCACCCCGGATGGCACGGATGGCGGCCCGCTCGACGTGGATCCAGGCCAGACCGGCACGCTGCGCGACCTCGGCCCCGGCTTCATCAACAACGGTGAGATCCTCGGCTTCTCGCTGGTCAAGAATGCCGTCGGCGCCGCCAGCTTCGCCAGCCAGGCGGTCATCACCTATGGCAAGGGCGTGGACCTGACGCCCGGCAGCGATGCCGACATCATTGTCCGCCTCTACAACAACTCGACGCTGATCGAGACCATCACCAAGAACATCGTCAACACGGTCGATGCCGCTGGCAGCTATGAAAGCGACACCTTCACCGTGGCCGACAATCTCCTGCAGACCTTCAACCGCATCGAGATAGAGGCGGCCGGCAGCATGAACGGCATTGTCGCCGCCGATGCCGGCGCGAAATTCGTCATCACCGATCTCGACTTCTTCCTGGTGTGAGGAACCGGCCGGGCGACGCCCGGCCGGATGCGCAAGGGGGCGGGTCCCGCGGGGCCCGCCCCTTTTGCATGGCAGCATCCCCAAGGCTTCCTTAACCCTCCCCCGCCACCCTGCGGCGATGCGGGGGTCGGGATGCGGCTGAAATACCTGGAACGCCATCCGGCCGCGCGTGAGGCGCTGCGGCTGCTCTCGCCCGCCTTCCGGGCGGAGGAACGGGATGGCCAGCTTGTCCTGGTGGCACGCGCCGGCCAAGCCCTGCTCCGGCCCCGGACGGTCGAGGAGTTGCTGGACCTGGCCAGCATGCATGCTGGTGGCCGGACCAGCCTGTCCTGGCGCCAGCGGGCCAGGCCGGCGCAGCCCATGGGCGGATCCGAGGCGGACCTGCTCCGTGCGCTGGACGCCTGGCGGCGCCGCGCCGTGCTGGCGGAGGCGGCGCTGCGCAGCCGCGCAGCGCCGGCGGATACCGGCGCGATCCGCCGCGTGATCGCCCGCACCCTGCATCCGGACGCCGGCCCCGCCTCGGAGGCCGAGCGGGCCTTGCGCACCGAGCTCTTCCAACGCGTCTGGTCGGCGCTGGATACGGTGGAGGCACAGGCCTGAGGCGTCCCGCCCGGCTCCCTCGATCCGCCCTCTGCGGGCCCGGCACCCCCCTGCGGCCGGCCAGGGCGGCATCCGAAGCGCCCGGGCAGTCACCGGCACCGTCATCGCGGCGCCGGGCTTGACCCGCCTGCCCCGATCGCCGACGCGGCGCCATGCCCGCCCGCCCCAATGCCCGCCTGCTACCCGTCACACCCAATGGCTTGCCCGGCTGGTGCGACCGCTTCCTCGATGACCCCGTGGCGGGCGAGTTCTTCGCCAGCCGCGCCTGGTACGACACGCTGCTGACCGGTGCCCTGCCGGTGGATGCCGCGCCGGTACTCGCCCTGGCGGAGGATACCGCGCTGCTGCCGCTGCTGCGCCAGGGGCGGCGGCTCTCGGCGCTCGTCTCGCCCTACACGCTGGACTGGCGCCCCCTGCCCGCCCCCGGCGCCGATGCGGCGGCGCTGCGCACGGCCGGCCGCGCCCTCGGCGGCAAGCTGCGGCTGCGCCCGCCCACCCGGCTGGACACGCTGGACCCGGAGGCGCCGGGCTTTGCCCGGTTGCTGGAGGGGATCTCGGCCGCCGGGCTGCGGCCGCTCCGCTTCCTGCATACTGGCAACTGGCATGAACCGCTGGTGCCCGGCGCGGGCTGGGACGGCTATCTCGCCACCCGGCCGCCGGCGCTGCGCAACACCATCGGCCGCAAGCTGCGCGCCGCCCGTGGCGCGACCTTCGAATGGCTGGCGGCGCCGGGCCCGGCGCTCGAGGCTGGGATCGCGGCCTATGCCGATGTCCGCGCCCGCAGCTGGAAGCCGCATGAGCCCTTCCCCGACTTCGACGCGGCGCTGATGCGGGTCGCGGCCGGCCTCGGCCTGCTGCGGCTGGGCGTGCTGCGGGATGCCGCCGGCCGGGCGATGGCGGCGCAATACTGGATCCTCGATCGCGGCGGCCGGCGGGCCACGGTGCTCAAGCTCGCGCATGCCGAGGACAGCCGGGCGGCCTCCCCCGGCACGGTGCTGACCGCGCGGATGATCCAGGGATTGCTGGCGGAGGGCGTCGCCGAGCTGGATTTCGGCCGGGGCGACGACGACTACAAGCGGCTCTGGGCCGGGGCGCGGCGGCAGCGGATCGGGTTGCTGCTGGCGGACCCGCTGCACCCGGCGGGTCTGCTGGCCCTGGCGCGGCAGGCCGGCGGGGCGCTGCGCCGGCGGCTGCGGCCAGCGGCGGAGGCCAGGCCGGCCTGACCGGGCGCGCGGCCAACCATCGCCGCAGCGGCCTGCGTTCGAGACTGAACGCTGCGCCACCGGCGCTCATGGATGGTCGAGTGGATCCGGGCGTCGCGGCATTCCCGCCGCTCCGCGCCCTGCCCTGGCCCATGCGGGCGCCGGCGCCGCACCAGACGGCCCCTGCAGGGGAAGGCCTTGGCCTGCGGCCCGGGACCGGGCCGGCCAGCATTCCCTTCAGCGGAACAGCAGCGCGACGCCCCCGCCGATGGCGATCCAGGAGACGAGCGAGAGCAGGGCGATGACCAGGACCGCGCTCGGCCAGGGCAGGCGCTGCCGCGGCTCCATCTCCAGCAGGTCGGGATGCAGGGCCACCCCGTCCAGACGTCCTTCGAGTTGCGGCCCGCTCATCGCTGTCCTCCAGCCCTCATGCCCCGTATCGGCCGGCCTGCCGCCCCCGACTGCCTGGGACGGATTCATGCATCCGGGAGAGGTGGCCGGTACGGGGCAGCCGATCCGGGCTTCGAGCCGGTCGGCGATCGGAGGCCAGGATGGCGCGGCTGGCCTGAAGGATGCCTTAACGAGCCGACGGCACCTCCCGCACTGGTTGTGGTTGGCGGCCACTCCATGAACTTATATGATCGCATCGAACGGCTGCCGGGACATCCCGGCGGCGTCCCCGCCGCCCGAAGGCCCATGCATGAGCCCGCCGCTCGTTTCGGTTGCTGTGTTTGCCTATAACGAGGAGGAAGGGATCACCGCCGCGCTCGAGCGGCTGGATGCCTGCGGGACGGGGGCCGAGCTTCGCATCCATGTCCTGATCAACGGCTGCACCGACCAGACCGAGGCGGTGGTGCGCGCCTTCCAGCCGCGGCAGAGCACGGTGG
This sequence comes from Paracraurococcus ruber, assembly GCF_004353985.1. Taxonomy (GTDB): domain Bacteria; phylum Pseudomonadota; class Alphaproteobacteria; order Acetobacterales; family Acetobacteraceae; genus Paracraurococcus; species Paracraurococcus ruber. The sequence continues at coordinate 16,071 of NZ_SMOA01000031.1, forward strand.
TGCCGGTCGTCATCGTCAAGGGCGACAAAGCGAATGCCTGGAACCACTACGTGCATGAGGTCGCGCCGGAGGCGGCCGCGATCCATGTCTTCACCGACGGGGACATGCTGATCAGCCCGGGCTCCGTCACCGCCTTCCTCGATGCCTTCGCGGCCGAGCCGCAGGCGGATGGCTGCGCCGGCCTGCCGGTGACCGGCCGCTCGCTGGCGGCCTTCCGGGCCAAGCTGGCCTCGCGGCGGGAGATGGCGGGCAATCTCTATGCGCTGCGCGGCCGCTGCGTGCAGGAATTCCGCCGGCGCGGCGTGCGGCTGCCCTTCGGCATCTTCGGCGAGGACGGGCTGGTGACCGCGCTGGTCAAGTATGGCCTCGACATGCGCGGCAGGCAGGACGACCGCCGCGTGGCGGTGGCCGAGGGCGCCGGTTTCGCCTTCCCGCCGCTCTCGCCCTGGCGGCCGCGGGACTGGCGCATCTACCGCAACCGCAAGATGCGCTACGCGGTGCGCCGGCAGCAGGCCCGCATGCTCTATGGCCTGCTGAAGGAACGCGGGACGGAGGCGATGCCCGCGCATGTCGTGGATCTCTACCGGCTGCGCGGCCCGGCCCTGAAGCTGACCTGGAACGGGACGGACACGCCCTTCGATTGGGTGGCGATCCGCCGCATCCGGCGCGACATCGCGGCGGATGAGAGCGTGAAGCTCGAGGATCGGGCGCACCTGTACAGCTGAGGGCGGCGCGCTCCGCCCGGGACGGGGCGCCGCCAGGCGGATTGCCCGCAGGCAAGGCTGGCCCGCCCTTGCCCGGAGCGGATCGCGGAGCAGCGCGAACGTGGCAGAGCGTGAAGCCGCCCGGCGATCGACGGCCTGGCCGCCCCCAGGCCGCAGCCGGCGCGATGCCTCGGCGTCAGCCTGCCTCGGCTGGCTCCGGCGCCCGCGCGGCGACCGCCTGCGGGCCGAAGCGCACTTCCTGCCAGGTGGCGGGCCGGCCGCCCACCTCCTCGCGGAAGAAGGCGTAGAACTCGTCCAGCCAGTCGAGGAAGCGGCGCACATCCTCGGCCGTGCGGGTATAGGGCGTATTGCCCGGCGCCAGGGACGGTGAGTGGTAGGTCACCACGAAGACCCGGTGGCCCTCGGCCAGCATGGACCGCACCAGGCGCTTCGCCTCCTCGATCGTCATGCCTTCGGGGCTGAGGCGGATGCGCTCCAGCAGGCCGAGATGCGACAGCGCGGCGCTGATCGCGACGCGCTGCGCCAGCGGGTGGAAGACCAGCGGCGCCAGGCGCTGGCCGTGGCGGAAGGCCAGCCTGCCGACCAGCCCGGCCGAGGCCGGCACTTCCAGCAATGTCCGCTCGCGGTCGATCCAGTGCGGCTGGGCGGAGACGGTCCAGCGGCCGCGCTGCCAGTCGGCGCCCTCGGGCGGCCAGCAGACCGAGACGCTGCTGTCGACGAGGTAGCCGAGCCGCTTGAGGATGTCGGCGGTCCGCCGCCCGGCGCCGAAGCGGCCGGTGCGGTAGATGCGCGGCGTCACGCCGAAGGCCTCGCCGATCGCCTCGGTCAGCCGGCGCGCCTTCTCGTATTCCAGCGCCGCCGGCAGGTTGCCGACATAGCTGGCATGGGCGCTGACCTCCTCGAGGAAGGGCGGGTTCACCCAGGGATGCAGCTGCGTGCCGACATCGCACAGCCCGTCGCGCAGCAACTCGCGCAGCGGGGCGCGGCCATTGTCCTGCGACACCACCGGCCAGTCCGCCAGGTAGACCGGCACCACCCCGTGCCGCTCGAACACCCGGTGCGCCAGGTGCTGCGCCGCCATGGCGCGGACATCCACGGCATCGCGCGAGAAGGGGCGGCCCCAGTCGAAGGATTCCTCGGCATCCACCGTGGTCAGCAGCAGCGGCTGGCCGGCGGGCGGCGGGGCCGGGGCATGGAAGCGCGCATCGAGCACCGAGGCGGTGCAGCCGAGGCCGGTCTCCGGCAGCCCGACGAAGGGCGGGCCGAGCATGCGGTCGGCCAGGCCATAGACGCCGAGATAGCGGGCGGCGATGCCGCGCATGCCGAAATTCGCCTGTGCGAAATCGCGCGCCGCGGCGCCGATGCGCCGCCGCAGCTCCGCGTCATCCAGCAGCCGCAGGGCGGCAGCGGCGAAGCTCTCCTCATCCTGGAACAGGAAACCGGTGCGGCCCTCATGCACGAAGCTGTCGTTCACCCCGGGCAGGTGGCGGACGACAACCGGCAGGCCATGCGCCATCCCTTCCGGCACCACCGTCCCGAAGCCTTCGAGCCGGGACGCGAAGACCAGCATGTCGGCGGCGGCGAACCAGGGATGCGGGTTGCGCTGCTCGCCGGCGAAGACCACGGCCTCGGCCAGGCCGAGCCGCGCCGCGGTCTCGCGCAGCCCGTCCGCATAGTCGGGCTCGACCGCCGGGCCGACCAGGACCAGTTTGAGGCGCGGGTGGCGGGCCCGCAGCCGCGGCAGCGCCTCGATCAGGAAGAGCGGGTCCTTGCGCTCGCACAGGCCGCCGACGAAGAGTAGCACCGGATCCTCCGGTGCGGCGCCGATGGCGGCACGGATGCGGGCGCGCTCGGCCGGCGGCTGCGGCGGGGCGGTGATGCCGCAGGGAATGAGGTGGCAGCGCCCGGCCGGCGCCATGCCCCGGGTTTCCGTATCGAGCTTGGGGCTGATGCCGACATAGGCCTGGAACAGGCCGAAGCCACGCCGCGCCAGGCCGCGCAGGCCCGGCCGATAGCGGGAGACGAGGACCGGCAGGCTGTCGTCGAGCGTTGCCGAGAGCACCAGCCGGCGGCCGGAGAGACGGGCCAGCAGGTAGCTCAGGAAATACCAGTCGGCATGGGTACGGACATGCACGGTGCGATAGCGGTGGAGGTTCCGCAGCATCCACCAGACCAGTCGGCCATGCAGCGCGACGGAGCCGAGCGGGCGGGGCGAGAGATAGCTGACCCGGGCCAGGGTGGAGCAGGCGGCCGCCTCCGCCGGGTCGGCCGGTGCGGGCGTATGGGTGACCAGCAGCTCGTGCTCCACGCCTGGAGCGAGTTCCTGCATCACCGCGCTTGAGCGCTCCAGGAAGACGCCCTCCCCGGTGAAGGCGGGGCGGTAGTATTTCAGGATGTGCAGGACCCGGTCGCGCCGCCGTGCCGTTGCTTCGCCACCCATGGCCGGTCCTTCAATTCGGGCCGCCGGTCGCGGCGTCACCTGCGACCGGGCTGTGCCCGATGGCGCATGTCGGGTTTCTTTACAGCGCTGGTCTCAAGGTTTGGTTTAATCGCTTCCACCCAGGATGTCTAATGGTTGCATTGTCTGATGAAGGGTGCACGGCTCCAGTTTCGTCGACCGCCCAGGCGGTCGGATGGCGGCCTGCGGCAGCAGGTTGTTCTGTAATTGGAGCAAATGATCAGAAAATTTTACACTTGCCCTGGAAGTCTGTCCAATTTTTCAAAAAAATCAGTTGGTTTTAGGCTGGTATGGAGCTTGCTGCAGGGGCGGAAACGACGCCCTGCTGTTTTCGGGGTGACATGACCGGAGCGTTACCATGTCCCTTCGCCTGCTTGCCGGCGCAACCCTTCTGACCGTGGCCATCGCCCAGGCCGCCCAGGCCGGCATCGTGACGAGCACGACCTCGCAGACCGTGACCCTGCCCGCCACCTTCCTGGGCAGCGACACCAGGGCCGGCTCGACCTTCAAGATCCCGGCCATGCCGAAGCAGGAGACCGGCACGCTGGGTGGCCTGTCGCTGAATGTCGCCGCCACGACGGCGCCGCAGGGCGCCACGCTGCAGAGCGTCGACATCTCGCTCACCGGCACGGCCATCCTGGACTACGACGTGAAGCATACCGGCTTCGCCCGGCCGAGCCTGGCCGATGCCTATGTCCTGTCCTATGTCGCCACCGTCAGCTTCGGCCTCGGTGGCCTGAGTCTCGCGCCGGCGGCCGTCGCCATCTCCGCCAGCGGCACCACCACGGTCACGCTGAACAGCCGCGAGGCCGCCGCGGCCAGCAGCACGGCCAGCAGCACCCTGTCCATCACGGGGATCACCGGCAGCGCCGCGCTGAACACGATCCTCTCCGGCTTCCTGCTGCCGGTCAGCATCACCTACAGCGCCTCGGTCAGCCAGCAGAAGAACCTGGTGAATACCTCCAGCATCGCCTTGTCCGGCGGGGCCGAAGCGACCCTGACCTATAATTGGGTGACCGTGATCCCCGACCCGACCCCGGTCGGGGTGCCGGAGCCGATGAGCCTCGCTTTGCTCGGCGGCGGCGTGCTGGGCATTGCCGCCGCCGGCAGGCGGCGTCGCGCCAAGCCCTGCTGATCCAGCCAGCCCCATCGATCAACGAATACAATAAGTACGTATTTTCTATGAAAACCCTGGTATTGCCAGGCAACTCCAGGATGCTGCCGGCACCGGGGCGCATTTGATTACTTGCCATTCACTAACCTTTGACGTACCGCGCGCATAGAGGTTAATGCTGACACAAGGCATTCAACCGTGCATTGCAGCAAGGGGCGGCGCGTGGACAGGCAGGGCGGCAGGAACCGCGGGCGTGGCATGGCCCCGCATGCGGGCGGCGGGCTGGGCGCATGAGGATCCTCTACAGCCATCGCATCCAATCGCGCGACGGCCAGGGGGTGCATCTGCAGGCGCTGGTGGATGCGTTGCGCACCCAGGGCCACGAGGTCCGGGTGGTCGGGCCGTCCGGCTTCGAGAAGGCCGAGCTCGGCGGCGAGAGCCGCCTGGTCGCCCTGCTCCGCCGCTGGCTGCCGCCCGCCGCGGCCGAACTCGCGGAACTCGCCTACAGCCTGCCGGCCACGCTCCGCCTTGCCCGCGCCGCCGCCGAGTTCCGGCCGGACGCGGTCTATGAGCGCTACAATCTCTTCTACCTGGCCGGCGCCCTGGTGGCGCGGCGCCGCAAGCTGCCCTTCCTGGTCGAGGTGAACGCCCCGCTGGCCGAGGAGCGGCAGAAGCACGGCAATCTCCGCCTCCGCCGCCTCGCCCGCTGGACCGAAGCCTTCGTCTGGCGCCGCGCCGACCGCGTCCTGCCTGTGACCGAGGTGCTGGCCGACCATGTCGCCGCCGCCGGCGTGGCGCGGGAGCGCATCAGCGTCATCCCGAACGGCATCCACCCCGAGGAATTCGCCACCCCCTCCCCGCCACCGACCGAACCGAAGGCCGAGCTGGTGCTCGGCTTCGTCGGCTTCGTCCGCGACTGGCACGGGCTGGATGCGGTGGTGCGCGCCATCGCCGCCTGGCAGGGCACGCCCCGCCTCTCCCTGCTGGTGGTGGGGGAAGGCCCGGCGCGGCCAGGGCTCGAGGCGCTGGCCGCCGAGCTCGGCATCGCCGACCGGGTGCGCTTCACCGGCCTCGCGCCGCGGGAGGCGGTGCCGGGCCTGGTGGCCGGCTTCGACATCGCGCTGCAGCCGGCCGCCGTCGCCTATGCCTCGCCGCTCAAGGTCTTCGAGTACATGGCGGCCGGCCGCGCCATCGTGGCGCCGGACCAGCCCAACCTGCGGGAGGTGCTGGCGGATGGCCGCACCGCCCTGCTCTTCGATCCCGCCCGTCCTGGCGCGCTGTGGGACGCCATCCTGCGGCTTGCCACCGATTCCGGGCTGCGTGCCCGGCTCGGCGCCGCGGCGCGGGAAGAGGTGCAGCAGCGTGACCTGACCTGGGACGGCAATGCCCGCCGCGTCGTCGCCATGGCGGAAGCCGAGTGCCGCCGCCGCGCCGGGCAAGTCGCGGTGCTCGGCCAGCCCGTGACCGGCTGACGCCGGCATGCCCGAGCCTGACGGTATCGCGGTGCCGCCCGGCACCGCCCCGCTGGTCCTGCACGTTTTCCCGACCTTCGCGGTCGGCGGCGCGCAGGTGCGTTTCTGTGCACTTGCCAATCGCTTCGGGCCGCGCTGGCGGCATGTGATCGCCTCGCTCGACGGCCGGACGGACTGCGCCGAGCGGCTGCGGCCCGGGGTGCCCTTCACCCTGCTGCCGGCGCCGGTGCCGCGCGGGCTCGACCCGTTGCGCGCCGCCTGGCGCATCCGCGGCCTGCTGCGCCGGCTGCGGCCGGCGGTCCTGGTGACCAGCAACTGGGGCAGCATCGAATGGGCGATCGCCAACCTGGCGCCGCCCCGCATCCACCACCTGCACACCGAGGACGGCTTCGGCCCGGACGAGGCGGCCGGGCAGAAGCCGCGGCGGATGCTGGCACGGCGCCTTGCCCTGCGCCGGAGCGAGGTGGCGCTGCCCTCGACCGTGCTGCTGCGGGCGGCGCGGGAAGCCTGGCGGCTGCCGGAGGCGCGGCTGCACCACATCCCGAACGGCCTCGACCTCGACCGCTTCCGGCCGGACGGCCCGCCGGCCGGCATCGCCGTGCCGGGCGAGGGGCCGGTCATCGGCACCGTCGCGGCGCTCCGGGCCGAGAAGAACCTGGCGCGGCTGCTGCGCGCCGCCGCCCTGCTGCGGGCGGAGGGCCTGGCGCTGCGGCTGCTCGTCATCGGCGACGGGCCGGAGCGGCCGATGCTGGAGGCGCTGGCGGCCGAACTCGGCCTCGGCGGCGACACGCTGTTTGCCGGGCATGTGCCGGACCCGGCCGCGGCCTATCGCAGCATGGACCTCTTCGCCCTCTCCTCGGACACCGAGCAGATGCCCTTCTCGGTCATGGAGGCGATGGCGAGCGGCCTCGCGGTCGCCGCCACCGATGTGGGCGATGTGCGGGTGATGCTGGGACCCGCGCATGCCGCGCAGGTCGCGGCGCTCGACCCCGCGGCGCTGGCCGCGGCGCTGCGGCCGCTGCTGGCGGATGCCGGGCTTCGGGCCCGCCAGGGCGCGGCAAACCGGCTGCGGGCGGAACAAGCCTATGACCAGGAAAGAATGTTCCAGGCCTATGCGGCGCTGCTGGACAGCAAATACCCCCCCCTGCCCGCAGGAATGATCCAATCTATTGCCCGAAAAATATAATAACTCAGAATAAATTATCAGTAACACAGGGATACCGAAAAGTAAGAAACGCATTAAGTTTTAGTTCAAATATATGAACTACTAACGGTTGCAGGACATCAGTTCAAAACCGCGCACAGGAGGATCTTTTGTCCGGCACCGTGACCGCGCCTTCCCTGGCACCACTTGGCGCCAGCGACCTCGCCAGCCTGGCCTTCCAGAATGCCGGCGCGGCGACGCTGGCCGGGGGCGTCACCACCTTCGGACAGAGCTTCCTGCAGGGCGAGCTTCCCCCGGGTGCGGGGCTAGTGGCGCGGATCGGCGGCCAGCTGGTTCCCGTGCAGATGGACGTGAAGACCACCTGGCCGGACGGGTCGGCGAAGATGGCGGTGCTGTCGGTGGCGCGGCCCGACATCGCCGCCGCCGATACGCTGGACGTGGTGCTCGCCCGGGCTGGCGCCGATGCGCCGGCGGCCGGGCCGGCGATGGACCTGGCCCAGGCCATCAAGGCGCACAGCTTCAGCGTGGACATCACGCCGGCCGGCAAGCCGACCGTCACGGTGGATGTGCTGGACGCCCTGCAGAAGGCGCTCGATGCCGGCACCGCCTCCTTCTGGCAGCAGGGCGCGCTGGCGACCCAGGCACGGATCGAGATCCCGCTCGAGGGCTCGCAGCGCATGGTCTTCGACGTCACCGTCTTCCAGGGCGGCGGCATCGAGGTGGAGGCGCAGTTCAACAACGACCGCGCCATGGAGCTGGTGGGCGGGCGGGTGAACTACACCGTCGCCGCGCGGCTCGACGGCCAGCAGGTGCTGAGCGAGACGGTGAACCAGGGCCAGTACCAGAACTGGCACCATACCTTCACGAACGGCCTGGATGGCGGCCAGGGCCTCGGCAGCCCGGCCGGCGGCTGGCTGAACATCCAGCAGGACATCGCCCGGCTGGAGAAGACCGGCGCCATCGCCGACTACGACCTGACGATCGGCGCGCCCGAGGCGAAGCTGGACGCCTGGTACGCCACCACCCAGGGCGCCGACTGGGGCACGCCGCTGGCGGCGAACGGCGTGACGCGCGACATGGGCACCGCCGGCTCGCGCCCCGATATCGGCATCGTCACCCAGGCCAACACGGTCTGGCTGACCACCCAGGATGCCCGCGCCGCCGCCTATGCCATGGGCCAGGCCGAGGCAGCCAGCGCCGTCCCGTGGAATTTCTACGACCGCGCCAACGGCACCTGGCTGAACCCGACCGACTACGCGAAGCTCTGGATGGATGTGCGGGGCGGCGTCGGCAGGCCGGGCGATCCCAACGCCACCGGGCCAACCCAGCTTGGCGACAGCCTGACCGGCTGGGGCCCGGACCGCGCCCACCAGCCCGAGCTGTCCTTCGTTCCTTATGTCCTGACCGGCGAGCGCTGGATCCTCGACAACCTGCAGGCCCAGGCGGCCTTCAACCTCACCTCCGTCTGGCCGACGCAGCGCGGCGCGGACGGCATGGTGGTGGTCAACAACCAGCAGGTCCGCAGCATGGCCTGGGGCCTGCGCGAGATCGAGAATGCGCTCTGGGCCACGCCGGACGACGCGCCGGAAAAGGCCTGGCTGCAGGCGGCTTCGGACGCCAACTGGAAGTTCCTGGTTTCCAACATCCCGGCCTGGACCGCCCAGCAGGGCGAGCTCTATGGCTACCTGCCGACCACCGCCAGCCCGAACATCGCGCCCTGGCAGCAGGACTTCTTCGCCACCACGGTCATCGCCGCCGCATCCCGCGGCAATGCCGATGCGATGACCTACCTGAACTGGGCGAAGAACTTCCTGATCGGCCGCTTCGAGCAGGCCGACAAGGGCTTCTCCCTGAACGACGGCGTCGCCTACCGCCTGCTGGCCACCAACGAGGCGACCGGCCTGAAATACCAGACCTGGGCCGAGGTCGGCGCGGCGATGCAGGCGGCCGGCCAGTCGAACGGCGATGGCTGGGCCACCAGCGAAGGCTATTTCGGCCGCCTGGCCCTGACCAACCTCGCCGGCATCTACCTGCTGACCGGCGACGAGCGCGCCGCCAAGGCCTACTACGCCCTGGCCGAGCAGAGCCCGCCCTTCACCAGCGCCTCGGCGATCGCCAACGACCCGCAATTCTCGGTCATGCTCGAGGGGATCTATGGCGGCACCGTCCTCGGCAGCATCGGCGACGACGCCAAGGTCCTGAAGAGCCCGGCCGCCAACCTCAAGGCCGATCTCGGCCCCGGCCAGGACAGCCTGACGCTGTCGGATGGCGACAACATCGGCACCGCCGCCAATACCGAGACGATCACCGCCGGGAACGGCAGCGACCGGCTCACGCTGCTGACGCCGCTCTTCGGCGGCAAGGTCGACCTCGGCGCCGGCATCGACACCCTGACCCTCGCCGATGGCGGCAACAACCTGCAGGCCCTGAACGTCGAGACCATCACCGGCGGCGCCGGCAACGATACCGTCACGCTCGGCAATGGCGGCAACACCGTCACGGCCAGCAATGTCGAGCTGCTGGTCAGCGGCGCGGGCGACGACGTGGTGACCCTGGCCGGCACCATCCTCGACGCGACCGTGGATCTTGGCGGCGGCAACGACCGGCTGGTCATCGCCACCGGCAGCAACACCAGCCTGACGGTCCGCAACACCGAGACCATCCTCGGCAACAACGGCGCCGACATCGTGGTGCTGGGGACGCCGGTCACCAACGGCGTGGTGGACCTGGGCGGCGCCCGCGACCAGCTGACGCTGTCCTCGGCCGGCCCGAACAGCCTCACGGCCAGCAATGTCGAGACGATCATCGGCGGCGCGGCGGCCGACAACGTCACGCTCGGCACCGCCATGCGGGCCGCCGTGGTCGACCTTGGCGGCGGCGCCGACCGGCTGGTCCTGGCCAACGGCACGAATGAGCTGCTCGTCTCGAATGTCGAAACCGTCACCGGCGGCACCGGCGCCGATACCGTCACCTTCGGCGCGCCGATCCTCGGCGCCGTGGTGGATCTCGGCGGGGGGGCGGACCGGCTGGTGCTCGCCTCCGGCGGGCCGAACCGCGTCCGCGTCAGCAATGTCGAGACCATCATCGGCGGCGACGGCGACGACGATATCACCCTGCTGACCGCGCTGGTCGGCGGCACGGTCAGCCTCAACCCTGGCAATGACCGGCTGGCCCTGTCCTCGGCCGGGTCGAACACCGTCAGCGTCGGCGGGGTCAGCACGCTGGTCGGCGGCAGCCTGGCGGACACCATCACCTTCAGCACCGGCATCACGGACGGGCTGGTCGATCTCGGCCTGGGCAATGACAGCCTCATCCTGGCCGGGGCGCCGAACAGCCTGACGGTGCGCGGGGTCGAGACGCTGACCGGCGGCAGCGGCGGCGACATCGTGACGCTGGGCAACGCCGGGTCGATGCTGGTGGATCTCCGCAGCGGCGCCGACCGGCTGGTCCTCTCCGACCTCGGCGCGAACACGATCCGGGCCGCCGGAGTCGAGACGATCATCGGCGGCGCCGCGAACGACGCCGTCACCCTGACCACGCCGCTGAGCGGCGGCCTGATCGACCTGGGCGACGGCAGGGACCGGCTGGTGCTGTCCAGCACCGGGTCGAACATCCTCACCATCAGCAATGTCGAGGCCGTCACTGGCGGTTCGGGCAACGACAGCATCACCTTCGGTGCGCCGATCCTCGGCGCCACCGTCAACCTCGGCACCGGGACGGACCGGCTGCTGCTCGCCTCCGGCGGGCCGAACAGCGTCACCGTCAGCAACGTCCAGACCATCACCGGCGGCGACGGCGCCGACACCGTCACCCTCGGCACCGCCGGAACCGGCTACGTCATCGACCTCGGCGGCGGCGCCGACCGGCTGGTGCTGTCCTCGGCCGGCGCCAACGGCATCACCGCCCGCAATGTCGAGAGCGTCACGGGCGGCAGCGCCAACGACACGGTCATGCTGGGCACCGCGGTGACCGGCGGCCTCGTCGACCTCGGCGGCGGCCAGGACGCGCTGACGCTAAGCGGCGCCGGTACTACCCTGACGGTGCGCAACGTCGAGACCATCACCGGCAGCAGCGGCAACGATACCGTCACGCTGGGCACGCCGATCACCGGCGGGGTGATCAATCTCGGCAACGGGGCGGACAAGCTGGTGCTCTCCGGCAGCGGGCCGAACACGCTCTCGGTCGGCGGCACGGAGACGATCATCGGCGGCGCGGCGGCCGACACCGTGACCCTGACCACAGTGCTCAGCAGCGGCGTGATCGACCTCGGCGGCGGCATCGACCGGCTGACCCTGTCCACCGCCGGGTCGAACAGCGTCAGCGTCACCAACACGGAGTTCGTGACCGGCACCGCCGTCCCGAACCGCATCACCATCACCGGGTCGGTGGCGGCGCGGGTGGATGCCGGGGCGGGAAACGACACCCTGGTGGGCAGCAATGGCGCCGATACGCTGATCGGCGGCGGCGGCGCCGATCTGATGACCGGCGGCAAGGGAGCCGACCAGTTCGTCTTCCTGGCGGTGGGCGACAGCACGGTGGCGGCGCCCAGCTGGATCCAGGATTTCCAGGTCGGGGTGGACAAGCTGGTCTTCCAGGGGCTGCTCACCGGCAGCTTCGCCTGGCTGGGCGGCGGCGCCTTCACCGCCGGCGGCAACACCCAGGCGCGGCTGGCGACCACGACCCAGACGCTGCAACTGGACCTCGACGGCGACGGGGCGGCGGACATGGCCGTCCGCCTCGGCGGCAGCACGCTGACCGGCCTGTCGGCCAGCGACTTCATCTGGAGCTAACGCCCCGGCGTCATCCCCAGGGCTGCATGGCGTAACCCGCAGCCGGCCCGGCCGGCCAGGGCCGCAGGCCATTGGCGACCCGGCCGGCGCCCGCGGGGCGACGGAACCCGGGCCAACGGGCACCGGGCGGGGCCGGAAACGGCCCCCCGTGCCTTTCGCCACACGGATCAGCAATAATTTGCCGCTACGCAGGCCTGGGAGACCCAATGGCGGGTGGGACTGGCGACGCGCCCGGCGTTGCTGGAAGCGTCCGGCGCGACAGTCGCTTTTGGTTGCGAATATCGCTCTGTGCAACTACCAACGCGACATGAAATGAGCTAAAGGGCCGTCGACATTCAACCCCAGGGCGCATTTGGTCGGCACGCCGCCCATCCATAGATACCGACAGGAGGCAGGGCATGGCGCCCAATCCGTTCCGCACCAGGTTTGCCTGCGCCGTTCTCCTCCCCCTGCTCGCCGGCGCCTGTTCCACCGGCCAGCCTGCGGCGACCGGGCCCTCCGCCAGCTCGACCCCCTCGTCCAACTACCTGATCGGCCCCGGCGACAACCTGCAGGTCTTCGTCTACCGGGCCCCCGAGCTGAGCGTGGAAGTGCCGGTCCGGCCGGACGGGCGGATCTCCATCCCGCTGGTCACCGACATCGACGCGGTGGGCCGCACCCCGGTCGAACTCGGCAAGCAGATCGAGCAGCGGCTGCGGCAATACGTGCGGGAGCCGAACGTCACCGTCATCGTCCGGTCCTTCGTCGGCCCGACCAGCCGGCAGATCCGCATCGTGGGGGAGGCGGCGACGCCCCGCAGCATCCCCTACCGGGACGGGTTGACCGTGCTCGACGTCATCATCGAGGGCGGCGGGCTGACCCGCTACGCCTCCGGCAACCGCGCCCGCATCGTCCGGCGGGAGCGCGAGAACGACCCGCAGCAGATCATCCCGGTGCGGCTGTCGGACCTGTTGCGCGACGGCGACGTCACCCAGGACGTCGCGTTGCGGCCTGGCGACACGCTGGTGATCCCGCAGGGCTGGTTCTGACGCCATGCAGATCCTCGGAGAGATCCGGCGCTACGCCGCCGCGGGCTGGCAGCACCGCTGGAAGGCCCTGATCCTCGCCTGGATCATCTGCCTCGGCGGCTGGGCCTGGGTGCATTCCCTGCCGAACCAGTACCGCTCCAGCACCCGCATCTACGCCGATGCGGACGCCATCCTGGGCCAGCTGCTGCGCAACCTGGCGGTGGACCCCGCCCCGGCCAACCAGGTGGAGCTGCTGGCCCGCACCCTGCTGAGCCGCCCGAACCTGGAGCGCATCGCGGCCCGGACCGGGCTCGACCTCCGGGCCAACAGCGCGACCTCGCGCGACCGGATGCTGGAGCAGCTCGGCCGCGACATCAAGATCGGCGCCCAGTCGCGCAACCTCTTCACCTTCTCCTACACCGACCCGAATGCGCGCATGGCGCGCGACGTGGTGCAGGCGCTGCTGACCCTGTTCATGGAACAGGCGACCGCGAACGACCGGCAGCAGATGGAGAATGCCCGGAATTTCGTGAACCAGCAGATCGCCGCCTACGAGACCCAGCTGCGCGAGGCCGAGCAGCGCCGGGCGGAGTTCCGCACCCGCTACCTCGACCTGCTGCCGAACGACGCCGCCGGCGGCCTCTCGAAGCTGGAGCAGAGCCGGGCGCGGCTGCAGTCGCTGCGCGGCGACCTGACCGACGCCACCGCCCGGCGCGACGCGCTGCGCCAACAGCTGGAGCAGACGCCGGCCACCCTGACCGAAGCAGCGGTCGGGGGCGGGGGCGGGGGCGGCGATCCCCGGATCCTCGAGGCGCAGCAGCAGCTGCGCGAGCTGCAGCTGACCTATACCGACCAGCACCCGGCGGTGATGGCCGCGCAGCGCCGCCTGGCCGAGCTGCGGGCCTCCCCGCTGCCGAGCGCCGGCCGGCCGACGGCCGCCGCCCCTGGGCGCCCCGCCGGGACCGGTCGCTCCAACCCGCTCCACGAGCAGATCCGCACCCGGCTGCTGGACACCGAGTCCAGCGTCGCCTCCCTCGACCGCCAGGTGCGGGAGGAACAGGTTTCGGTCGAGCGGCTGGAAGCGCTGGCCCGCAGCGTCCCGCAGCTGCAGGCGCAGTTCCAGAACCTCGACCGCGACTACAGCGTGCTGCGCAAGTCCTACGAGGAACTGCTGGAGCGGCGGGAATCCGTGCAGATCGCCGGTGCCGCCCGCAGCGGCGCCGAGCGGGTGCGGCTGGAAGTGGTCGACCCGCCAATCATGCCGACCGAGCCGGTGGGGCCGAACCGCCTGCTCTTCTCCTCCATGGTGCTGGCGGCGGGCCTCGGCGCGGGCGCGCTGGTCGCCTTCCTGCTGGTCCAGCTCGACCGGGGCTTCTACACCGTGCACGACCTGCGCAAGCTTGGGCTGCCGGTCATCGGCAGCATCTCCTCGACCATTCCGGCAAAGGGCCAGGGGACGGCCGCGGCCGTCTTCGTCAGCAGCCTGGCGCTGCTTTTCGTCGCCTATGGCGCGGTCACCGCCGGCTTCCCGGCGCTGCGCAGCCTGGTCTCGAGGTTCGTGGCATGAGCGCGGCGCCCTCCTCACGCCATCTGGTCGAGCGCGCCATGGAAGCGCTCGGCGGCCTGCCGGCGCCGCCCCCGCCCCCCGCGGCGGCCCCGGCCGAGCCGGTGGCGGCACCGGCCAAGGCCTCGCTCGTCGAGCGCGCCATGGAAGCCGCGGGCGGCCCGCCGCTGGGCGGCGCCACCGTCGGCGCGCCACCGCCACCGCCTCCGTCACCCCCGCCTGCAGCCCCGGCGCCGCAGGCTGCCGCCGCGCCACCGCGCACCCTGGCGCGACCGGCGCCCATCGGGCTCGAGACACTGCGTGCCGCCGGCTTCTTCGGCAAGGCCGTGGGCGAGCGCAGCCGGGTCACCGAGGAGCTGAAGGTGCTGCAGCAGCAGGTGCTGCGCACCATCCAGACCGCCGAGCCGGCGGAAGGCCGCATCGCCCGCCTGGTCATGATCACCAGCGCCAAGCCGGGCGAGGGCAAGAGCTTCTGCGCCCTCAACATCGCCGCCTATCTCGCTCTTGGCGTGGCCGAGCAGGTGATCCTGGTGGATGCCGACGGCAAGCCGAACGGCACGATCAGCCACCGGCTCGGGCAGCAGGACACGCCCGGGCTCCGGCTGCTGGCGACCGACCTGATGCAGCGGCCGGAGCGCCTGGTGCTCCCGACCGCGATCGACCGGCTGTCCTTCCTGCCCTATGGCCCGCCCGCGGCGGGCGCCGGCGAATTGCCGTCCGGCAACATGCTGGCAGAGGCGCTCGGGCGGCTGGCGGCGTCCATGCCGGGCCGCATCATCGTGCTCGACACGCCGCCCTGCCTGTCGACCAGCGAACCCGGCGCCCTCGCGCCGGTGGCCGGCCAGGTGGTCGTGGTGGTGGAGGCCGAGCGGACCCAGCGCAACGAGGTGGAGGCGGCACTCGACATGGTCGAGAGCTGCCCGACCCTGCAGCTCCTGCTGAACCGGACGCGCGTGACCGCCAGTGATACCTTCGGCGCCTACGGCTACTACGGTGGCTGATCAGCGCCGGCCGCGCCGCCGCCGGGCGGCACGGCCGCGGCGCAAGGCCCAGACCTGCGGGCTGTTCCTTCGCCTGCCGCTCAGCCTGTCCCTCGGCCTGTCCTTCGGTGCGTCTCTCCTAAGCCTGCCGCTGCTCGCAGGCGCCGCACGGGCGCAGGACCTGGTGTCGCCGGGCGGGATCGACCAGCTGGCCGTGCCCGGCCCGGATGCACCCTTCGGCACCGGCCGGCTGCTGCAGGGCACCGGCCCCGGCCCCTGGATCGACAGCTTCGACCTGTTCGACCTGCCGGCCGGCGGGCGGGCGCCTGCCGGCGCGCCGCGCAGCGGCTGGACGCTGACGCCGAGCCTCGCGGTGCAGCTCGGCGCCACCGACAATGTTCGCAACAGCCGGACCGACCGGCAGGCGGATGTCTATGCCCGCATCAACCCGACCATCGCCGTCTCGGCCGATACCGAGGAGGTGACGGGGCGGCTGGTCTATCGGCCGGTGGCGCGCTTCAACGTCAACACCAGCGACCAGAACCGGGTCGACCAAATCTTCAGCGGCCAGGCGCTGGTGACCCTGGTGCCCGACCTGCTCTATTTCGACGCCCGCGGCTCGGGCGACGTGCGGTCCCTGGTCAGCGATATCGGCCTGACGGACGAGTTCGGCAGCCGGCAGGATCGCGTCCAGGGCCTGCGCTACCAGCTCTCGCCCTACCTCGTGCACCGCTTCGGCGAATTCGCCACCACCCGCATCGGCTATGTCTACCGCGGCTCCTCCGAGAGCGGCCGCAACGTGTCCCGCCCCGGCGAGACCCTGCCCTTCTTCAACGGCCAGGGCTTCACCGCCAACGAGGGCTACGGCATCCTCCGCTCGGGCGAGAATTGGGGCCGCGCCGCCTGGGAGCTGCGCACCGTCAACACCGTCTTCGACGGCAACGGCGTGTACAGCGGCGCCTACCGCTACATCCACACGCTGCAGGTCCGCTACGGCCTGACGCGGGAGATCGCGGTGCTGGGCGAGGGCGGCTGGCAGGACCAGCGCTTCAACGGCCGCACGCCCTTCGAGGTGCATGATGCGGTCTGGAGCGCGGGGGTCCGCCTTTCGCCCGACCCGGACAGCGTGCTGATCATCCGCTACGGCCGGCGGGACGGCTACAACGCGGTCAACGGCAACGGCAGCATCAATATCGGCGTCCGGACGCGGATCTTCGGCGCCTATAGCGACCGGATCGGCACTGCCGCCCTGCAGGCGAGCGATCTGCTCTCCTCCACCGTGCTGGACGAATTCGGCAACCAGGTGGATTCCAGCTCCGGCATCCCGGCGCCGCTGGCCTATCGAACGCCCTTCTCCACCAGCCAGAGCAACGTCTTCCGCATCAAGCGGGCGATCGCCGGCATCGGCCAGACCTGGCGGCGCGACAGCGTCTCGCTCTTCTACGTCAACGAACGGCGCGATCCGGTGGCCATCGCCGAGGGCACCACGGCCTTCAGCACCAGGACCAATTCGGCCGGCCTGTCCTGGACCCACAGCCTCACCCCCTCGACGACGCTGAGCGGGCTCGGCCGCATCGGCTTCACCGAGCAGCAGGCCGGGCGGGACGGCGTCAACTACACGCTGCAGGCGGTGCTGTCGCAGCGCTTCACGCCGACGCTCTTCGGCTCCGTCCTGCTGCGGCACACCAGCCGCGAGACGACGGGTACCAGCGGCGCGACCACCCAGAACACCATCCTCTTTTCTCTGCGCCAATTCTTCTGAGGGAGCCGGTCCGATGCAGATCGACATCTACGGCTTCCGCGAGCCGCCTTTCCTGATGACGCCGGATGCCCGGCTGTTCTTCCCCAGCACGGTGCACAGCCGGGCCTATGCCCACCTGATGTACGGGCTGGCGCAGGGCGAAGGCTTCGTCGTCGTCACCGGGGAGGTGGGCGCGGGCAAGACCACGCTGATCGAGCGGCTCTGCGCCGAGCTCGACCCCGCCACCTATGTCGTCGCGCGCATCGCCACGACCCAGGTGCAGGGCGACGACCTGCTGCGCCTGGTGGCGGACGCCTTCGGCGCCCAGCCGGACGGCGACAAGGCGGCCGTGCTGCGCAGCATCATGGCGGCGCTGCGCAACAGCCCGCGCAAGCATGTGCTCATCGTCGATGAGGCGCAGGCGCTCAACCACTCGGCGCTCGAGGAGCTGCGCATGCTCTCGAACGTCACCGACGGCAAGCGGGCGCTGCTGCAGACCATCCTGCTGGGCCAGCCGCAACTGCGGAAGCTGATCGCCAGCCCCGATCTCGACCAGCTCCGCCAGCGCATCCTCGCTTCCTTCCATCTCGGCGGGCTGTCGGAGCCGGAGGTGCGGTCCTATGTCGAGCACCGCATGCGGGCGGTGGGCTGGGCCGGCAATCCGTCCTGGGACGACCAGGCCTTCGGCGTGCTGCACCGGCATACCGGCGGCATCCCGCGCCGGATCAACCGGCTCTGCTCCCGCGTGCTGCTGGCCGGCGCGCTGGAGCATGCGCCGCACCTCACGGCTGCGCTGGTGGAGGCGACCGCCTCCGAGCTGGACGAGGACCTCGGCGCCGGGGCGGAGGAGATGCCGGCCGTCGCGGCGCCGCGGGGGCTGGCCGTCGGGCTGCCCATGGGGGCGGCGGCGCAGCTCGAGGACCTGGCGCAGCGCGTCGAGGCGCTGGAGCAGAACGCCGCCCGGCGCGAGCGCGTGCTGAACCGGCTGATGGACCTGTTCGCCGAGACGAGCGGGGACCGGCGGTGACCGCCCCCGCCCCGGCGAACGCGATGAGCGTGGATGTCGAGGACTGGTTCCAGGTCCAGGCCTATGCCGGCACCATCCGGCGGGAGGACTGGGAGGGCCTGGACCGCCGGGTGGAGGCGAATACCGACCGCATCCTCGGGCTCTTCGAACGCGCCGGGGTGACGGCGACCTTCTTCACCCTCGGCTGGGTCGCCGAGCGGCATCCGGCGCTGATCCGCCGCATCGTCGCCGCTGGGCATGAGCTCGCCAGCCACGGCCATGGGCATGAGCTGGTGCGCGAGATCGGCGCGGCGCGGTTCCGCGCCGATATCCGTCGCGCCAAGGCGGTGCTGGAAGATGCCGGCGGCGTGCCGGTGCGCGGCTACCGCGCCCCCACCTTCTCGATCGGCCCCCGCATCACGCCCTGGGCGCATGCGGTGCTGGCCGAGGAAGGGCATGACTACAGCTCCTCGCTCTTTCCCGTGCGGCATGACCTGTATGGCGACGAAGCGGCGCCGCGCGGCCCGCACCGGCCGGACCCGTCCGGCGTGACGGAACTGCCGATGACCACGCTCCGGCTTGGCGGCCGCAACCTGCCCTGCGCCGGCGGCGGCTGGTTCCGCCTGACCCCCTATGCCGCCTTCCGCACGGCCTTGCGCCGCGTGAACCAAGCCGAGCGGACGCCGGGCATCTTCTACTTCCATCCCTGGGAGATCGATCCGGACCAGCCGGAGGTGCCGGCGGCCAGGCCGCTGGCGCGCTTCCGCCACCGGGTCGGCCTGCGGCGCATGGAGCACCGGCTGGAGCGGTTGCTGCGCGATTTCCGCTGGGACCGCATGGACCGGGTCTTCCCGGATGCGATCGCCGGCGCGGCCACCCAATTGGCGGCACCGCAGCCCGCCGCGGCCTGATGGCTTGTGGGAGAATGGCCGCCAGGCGGGACACGGGCCGGACGACGCCGGCCGTCCCGGCAGGCCGCCTGCCGCCCATGCGATTTCTTCACCCACCCTGAGTCACACGAGGCATCCATGCCGGTGAGGATCCGCGACCTCGACGCCGCCTCGGCGGGCGCCTGGGACGCCTTCGTGCGGGCGACGCCGGAGGCGACCTTCTTCCACCTCGCCCCTTGGGCGGAGGTGATCCGCCGCGCCTTCGGGCACCGCACCTACTACGCCTTCGCCGAGCAGGATGGCGCCATCGTCGGCGTGCTGCCGCTGGCGCGCATGCGCACGCGGCTGTTCGGCGATCTGCTCGCCTCCACCCCCTTCTGCGTCTATGGCGGCGCGGTGGCGGCGACGCCGGAGGCAGCCGCGGCGCTGGAAGCGCATGCGATGGACCTGCGCCGCCGGCTGGGCGCGCCGGCGCTGGAATTCCGCCGGCTGGCGGCGCCCGATCCGGGCTGGACCGAGCGCCCGCCGCTGTATTTCACCTTCCGCAAGCCGATCACCGCCTTCACCGATGACGTGAAGGGGCAGGAGAAGAACATCCCCCGCAAGCAGCGGGCGGAGGTGCGCAAGGCGATCAACCGCTTCAACCTGACCAGCGTGTCGGACAGCGACACCGACCGGCTGCACCGGATCTATGCCGAGAGCGTGCGCAACCTCGGCAGTCCGGTCTTCCCGCGGCGCTATTTCCGCCTGCTGGCGGCGGCCTTCCCGGGCGAGCACGACGTGACGACGGTGCTGCATGGCGACAGGCCGGTGGCGGCGGTGCTGAACTTCCACTTCCGGCAGGAGGTGCTGCCCTATTACGGCGGCGGCACGCGGGAGGCGCGCGGCGTCTCGGCCAACGATTTCATGTACTGGGAGGTGATGCGCCGCGCCCACCGCGAGCGCGGCGCCACCAGCTTCGACTTCGGCCGCAGCAAGCTCGACACCGGCGCCTTCGACTACAAGCGGAACTGGGGGTTCGAGCCGACGCCGCTGCACTACTGCTACCAGCTGGCCGAGGGCGCCCGGATCCCGGAGAACAACCCGAACAACCCGAAATACCGGCTGTTCATCCAGGCCTGGAAGCGGATGCCGGTGCAGCTTGCCAACCTGCTCGGCCCACCGCTGGTGCGGGGGCTGGGATGATGGAAGCCCAACTCCTGGGTTCCAAGGGCCTTTCGGCCTTTGGCGGGGGGTCGAGGGGGGCAGCGCCCCCCTCGCCTCGCCTGCTCTTCCTCGCCCACCGCATCCCCTATCCGCCCGACAAGGGCGAGAAGATCCGTGCCTGGCACATCCTCGACCACCTGGCCGACCGCTTCGCGGTGGAGGCCGGCTTCCTGGTGGACGACCCGGCCGACCTGCAGCACCTGCCGGTGCTGGAGCGGCGCTGCGCCAAGGTGGTCTGGCGCCCTGCCCTGTCGCGCAGGCAGGTCGCGGCGCGGGCGCTGCTGCGGGCGCGGCCGGGCCGGCCGCTGACCCTCGGCTGGTTCCACGACCCGGCGCTGTTCGCCTGGGCGCAGCAGGGCCTCGCCGCCGGGCGCTACGACGCGGTCTTCGTCTATTCCTCCGCCATGGCGCCCTATGCCATGGGCCCGGCGGCGCGCCGCCCCGGCCTGGTCCGCGTGCTGGACATGGTGGACGTCGATTCCGAGAAGTGGCGCGCCTATGCCGCCGCGGCACGGCCGCCCATGGCCTGGGTCTATGCACGGGAAGCCCGCACGCTGCTGGCATTCGAGCGGCGGACGGCGGCCGAATTCGACCGCACCGTCTTCGTCTCGGCCGAGGAGGCGCGGCATTTCGCCGCGCTCGCGCCCGAGAGCGCCGATCGCCTCGGCTTCCTCGACAACGGCGTGGACCTGGCGCGCTTCGACCCGGCCGGCGGCTACCCGAACCCCTATGCAGAGCCGGGCCGCAGCGGCGCACCGGCGATCGTCTTCACCGGCACCATGGGCTACCGGCCGAATGTGGACGCGGTGGCCTGGTTCGCCGAGGCGGTGCTGCCGCTGCTGCGCGCCGCGCCGCCGGCCGGGCTGGCGCCGCCGGAATTCTGGATCGTCGGCGCCAACCCCGCCCCCGCCGTGCAGGCCCTGGCGGCACAGCCGGGCGTGCATGTGACCGGCGCCGTGCCGGATGTGCGACCCTATGTGGCGCATGCCGCGGTCTCGGTGGCGCCGCTGCGCATCGCCCGCGGCATCCAGAACAAGGTGCTGGAGGCGATGGCGCTGGCCCGGCCGGTGGTCGCCACCCCGCAGGCCTTCGAGGGCGTGCGGGCACAGCCCGGGCGCGACCTGCTGGTGGCGGAGGGAGCCGCGGAGATGGCGGCGCAGGTCGCGGCAGTCCTGGCAGGCCAGCATCCCGGCCTGGGCGCCGCAGCGCGTGCGGCGGTGGTCGCGGGCCATGACTGGGCGGCGACGCTCGGTGGCCTGGATGTCATGCTGGGGCAGGCGGCGACCCGCTAGCGCTGCTTGGCCGAGGCCGGACAAGTCAGCGCCACCTTCGCATCGGTCCGGTATCGCGGATACCGGCCCAGGCCCCATTCCCTGCTTCCAAGGCATTGACGCAGAACGTCTTTGCAGCCGATGGCTGGTTCAGGCGCCGCGGAGCCAGACGCTCGATACGAAACCGTCTTGCACACCTAAGGATAACCAGCGATAAAATGAATCAACTTTAAGTTTAAATTTCCGGAGCCTCCATGGCGGCTGTCTATCTGATGCAGTTGCCCAGCCCTCCGCGGCGCAACGTGTTCCGGGAATGGGCAGGCGGCATGGGCACCTCGCTGGCCAGCGAACGGACGGTCGCCGGCCACGATCAGGGCTATTACGATATACCTTTCTCCACCTTGCTCTATGTCGCCCGCGTCCTGGAGCAGGAGGGCGTCGACTACCGCTACGTGGATGGCCAAGCGCGGGCAGCCTTCGACGAGACGGGTTTCCTGACGCAGCTCGCGGAAGACCGGCCGGCGGTGCTGGCAACGGTGGTGAACATCCCCTCGCTCGGGCCCGATCTCGCGCTGCTGGGCAAGGCGCGCGCCGCGGTGCCCGGGCTGCGCATCATCCTGCTCGGCCCCACCGCCAAATGGTTCAAGGACCGGCTGCTGCGCGAAGGGCACGCCGACTTCGTCATGGAGGAAGGCGAGGAGCTGCTGACCGGGCGCAACCTCGCCCGCCTTGCCGCCGGCGAGACCCTGGCGGCGCTGGAAGGCGGCAGCGCCTGGAACGGCGCCGCGGCGCGCAAGCAGCCGGCCAGGACGCCGATGACGTCGCTCGACTTCGTGGATTTCCCGGCCTACGGCCTGCTCGACTTCAGCCGCTACGAGAGCGACTACTATTTCGGCGAGCGGATGCGCTACGCCACGGTCTTCACGACCAAGGGCTGCCCGTACAAGTGCGGCTACTGCCCCTACCCCTTCGGCTTCGGCAACCGGCTGATCTACCGCAATCCGAAGAAGGTCGGCGACGACATTGAAAGGCTGCACCGGGAGTTCGGCGTCGTCCAGATCCTGTTCCGCGACCAGGTCTTCACCATCAACCGCAAGCATGCCGCGGCGGTGTGCGAGGAGCTGATCCGCCGCGCCCTGCCGATCCGCTGGGTCTGCGAGACGCGCTACGACGTGGTGGACGAGGCGATGCTCGACCTGATGTACCGGGCCGGCTGCCGGGAGATCCATTACGGGCTGGAATCCGGCGACCCCGAGATGTTCGGCGCCATCGCCAAGTCGGACGGCCCGCAATCGCTCGACCTGTTCGAGAAGGTGGTGGGCTGGACCAAGGCGCGCGGCATGCGCTGCCACACCCACCTGATCGTCGGCATGCCGGACGAGAGCTGGGAGACGGTGCGCAACACCGGCCGCTGGCTGCGCAAGGTGAAGCCGGATTCCATCCAGCTCGCCTACTTCATGCCCTATCCGGGCACGCCGATGTACCAGGAGCTGAAGGCGAGCCAGGCGCTCGGTGACCCGGACGCGATCGACTGGGAGGATTTCGGGTCCTTCACCCGCCCCGTCATGCCGACGAAGCACATGACGAAGGACGAGGTGAAGCGCGCGAAGGAGCTGCTCTCCTGGGATCTGCGCTACAGCCTGATGGAGCGGCTGGGCATGCGGGTGCGGCGCATGCTGCGGCTGCGCGAGGCGGCGTGAGCGCGCGGCGCGTCCTGTTCCTGAACAACCAGGGGCTCGCCGCGGTCGGCGGCGGCGTGAGCATCCTGCGTGCCCTGACGGCCAACCTGGCGCAGGATCACGAGATCACGCTGGCGACCGACGACCCGCCGAGCGGCGCCGGGTTCGCCGAGCACCAGTTGCCGCGCTTCGCACCGCCGCATGGCCTGTTCTGGCGCTTCAAGCCCTGGCTGAAGGCCCGCCATCTGGCACGCACGCTGGACCCGGCGCTGGTGCGGCATGCCGATGTGGTGGTGGCGCTCGACCCGCATTTCGCCCCGGCGCTGGCGGCGGCCCGGCCGCGCCGGGTGATCCATCTCTCGCTCTCCTGCGTCACGCGGCAGGAATGGTTCGGCAATCCCGGCAGCACCGCTTGGTGGTATGCGGCGCAGTATGCGCTGCTGGAACGCCGCCTGGCGCGCCAAGCCAGCGCCGTGGTGGTCGCCAGCACGCTGCATGCGCGGGAGATGGCGCGCTTCGCTGGCCTGCGGGACCGGCCGGTGCAGGTCTTCTCGCCGGTCTTCCCGGTGACTGCCGCGAGCACGCCGCCGAACCGGCGGACGGAGCTGGTGGCGATCGGCCGCATCACGCCGGTGAAGAACCTGCCGGCGCTGATCCCGCTGCTGCGCCGTCTGCCGGAGGCAAGGCTGGCGCTGCTGGGCGAAGGCGACGACCCGGCGCCGCTGCAGCGCCTGGCGCAGGAGGCTGGCGTCGCCGACCGCATCGACTGGGTGGGCGCGGTGGATGACCCGACGCCCTGGATCGACCGCGCGGCGCTGCTGCTGCACCCATCCCGCTACGAAAGCTTCGGCATGGTGGTGCAGGAGGCGATGCGCCGCGGCACCGTGCCGGTGGTCTTCGCCCAGGGCCGCGGCCGGCGCAACGCCGCGGCCGAGCTGGTAACGCATGGCGAGAGCGGCCTGCTGGTGGATTACGATGATCCGGACGCCACGGCCGCCGCCATCCGCGCGCTGCTGGACGACCCGGCGCGGCTTGCCGCCATGTCCGGCCAGGCGCGGGAGGCGGCGGCCCGGCGTGACCGCTTCGATTATGCCGCCAGCTTCCGCGACCTGCTGACGCAGGTGGGCCAGGCGGCATGAGCGCCCGGCGAGACCAGTTCAACCCGGTGCTGTTCCAGCATGTGCCGGGGACGGCCTATCCCTGGCAGGTCTTCGATCGCGTGACGATCGCCGTGCTGTCCTGGAACCGGCGGGAGATGACCGAGCGCGCGATCGAAGCGCTGTATCGCCATGCCGGCATGCCCTTCGACCTGCTGGTGCTGGACAATGCCAGCACCGACGGGACGGCGGAGATGCTGGCCGCCATGGCGGCGGCGCAACCCAACATGCGCCTCGTGCAGAATCCGGAGAATGTCGGCCAGAACCGCGGCATGCTGCAGCTGCAGGGGCTGGTGCCGGAGGACGGGCTGCTCCTCTACATCGACAACGACATCGAATTCCTCTCGGCCTGCTTCCTGGTCCACCTGCAAAAAGCCTTCCATGCGGTGCGGCTGGCGACCGGCCGGCCGGATGCCGTGCTGGGGATGCGGGTGATCAATGGCGAGGAATATGGCTTCCGCCATGCCGCCGAGGTGCAGCGCCTGCGCATCCCGTCCGACCGCAACGGGCCGCCACGCACCAGCTTCGCGGCGGTGAACAAGGACCGCGCGCCGCCGGAGCGGCTGCACGAGGAGCAGGTGCTGATCGGCAGCAGCGACTTCATCATCAACCAGTGCTGGGCCTGCCCGGCGCCGCTCTTCCGCTCCATCCCCTACCAGGAGCTCTACCCCACCTATATCGGCGGCGACGATGCGCTCGCCTCGACCCACTGGGCCTCGCTCGGCATCCCCATGGGGATTCTGGAGAACGGGCCGGTCGCGCGCCACCTCGACTGGCCCTACAGCGAGGAGAAGATCCAGCTCTATGAGCAGCTGACGCAGGAACGCGCCGTGACCGACCGGAGCTACCTGCTGTGGAAGCTGCGGCGCTTCTTCCGCTGAGGCGGCCGGCGGCATGACCGGATCGGCGCCGGCGCGCATCGCCGCCATCGAGGGGCTGCGCGGCATCCTCGCTCACTGGGTCCTGTTCAGCCATGTGGTCAGCGCCGCCGGCCTGGGCGAAGGCTGGCGCGGGCCGTTCCGCGTGCTCTATGTCGGCACCCATGCCGTCGACGCCTTCATCATCGTCAGTGGCTTCGTCATCACCTATCTGCTGGACACGGCGCGAGAAGGCTATGGCCGCTTCCTCTGGCGGCGCCTGCTGCGGCTCTATCCGGTCTACCTGATCTGCCTGCTGGTCTCGGCCGCGCTGCTGCCCATGCAGATCCGCGTCTATGCCGAAGCACCCTGGCCGCACCCGCACAACGACTATCTCGTGAAGATCGCACAGGCGAGCCTGGACCAGCTGCCGGCGCAGATCGCGGCGCATCTGGCTATGGCCCACTCGGCTGTGCCGGGCTGGCTGCTGAAGCACTCCAACTATGCGGTCCTGAGCCAGGGCTGGAGCCTGTCGCTGGAATGGCAGTTCTACCTGCTGGCGCCCCTGCTCCTCCGGCTGCTGCTGGGCGGCACAGTGCCGGCGCTGGCGGCGATCGGCCTGGCCTGCCTGGCGCATTTCCTGGTGGCGGGGCAGCAGGGCTTCCTGCCGCGGCACGTGCCGGAATTCGCCTTCGGCATCACCTGCTACCTCGTGTGGCGCGCGCGGGGGAAAATGATCTGGCCAGCGGGCGGAGCAAGGCTGCTGCTACCGGCCGGCTTGGCGCTGACCTATCTCACTACCCATGATCCGGCCGTGGTGGTCTGGATGGCGGTCTTCCTGGCCACGCTGCAGCCGGCATCCGTCGGCGCCGGGTTGGTGAACGGGGTGCTGCGATCGGCGCCGTTGCTGGCGCTCGGGCGCTGGTCCTATTCGGTCTACCTGTCGCACACCATCGTGCTGCTGCTGGCAATGGATGGGTTGCGGCTGGCAGGAGCACCGGCGCTTGGGCAATGGCCCTATTTCGGCATCCTGCTGGGGACGACCTTCGCCGGCACATTGGTGGTGTCGGCGCTGCTGTATCGATGGGTCGAAGCGCCCTGCATCGCCCTTGGCCAATCTGGCCGGCATCGCGCCCTGGCCGGTTGACGATCACCCGCGCCGCATTGCGGCGGCTGGCTGAGTGCCGCGATCTGCATCCGAAATCCGACGCTGCGTCGTTGCAGCAACCGGATGGAGCGTCGCTTACCGCTGCGCCCCCCTGTGCACGAAAAAGGCGCCGTCCCTGGTGATGGGTCGGCGCCTTGTATTTGGATGCGGGGACAGGATTTGAACCTGTGACCTTCAGGTTATGAGCCTGACGAGCTACCGGGCTGCTCCACCCCGCGTGGGTTGGATTGGTGTGTTGTGGTCCTGGGATCCGGCT
>NZ_SMOA01000320.1 GCF_004353985.1 Paracraurococcus ruber
CGGGCCGGCGGGCGGGCAGGGGCCGGACCGGGGCGGCGGCGCCGGGCAGCGCCGCCTCGATCCGGTCCCAGAGGCCGGGCGGCGGCGCCTCCGGCGGGGCGAGCGCGGTGAGCGGCGCCAGCCGCGCCTCCCAGGCCACGACCGCGGCGCGCAACGCGGCATCCTCCGGCAGCGCCGCCGCGACCTCGGCCGCCTGCCGGGCATCGAGGGTGCCGAGCACGTATTCGCCGGCCAGCGCCTCGCGCTCCTCCGGGTCCTGCGGGATCATGCCAGGCACTCCCGCAGCTGCAGCAGGCCGCGGCGGATCCAGGCCTTCACCGTCCCCAGCGGCAGGCCGAGCCGCGCCGCCACCTGCGCATGCGACAGCCCATGCACGAAGGCGAGCAGGATGCCGCGGCGGTTCTTCTCATCGAGCGCCGCCAGGCAGTCGCGCAGGCGCCGCCCCTCGGCGCCGGCGGCGACGGCCTCGAGCGCCTCCGGCTCCACCGGCGTGTCGCCGAGCGCGGGATCGTCGGTCGGCAATTCCCGGCCGCGCCGGCGGGCGATGTCGAGCGCGGCATGCCGGGTGATGCCGGCCAGCCAGGCCGAGGCCTCGCCGCGCACCGCGTCGAACTGGCCGGCGCGCTCGCTGACCTTCAGGAAGGCGTCCTGCAGCGCATCGGCGGCGGCGTCGCGGTCGCGCAGGATGGCGTTGGCGATGCCGAACAGGCGCACCGATTGCCGGTCATAGACCATGCGCAGCGCGGCGCGGTCGCCGGCGGCGACGGCGCCGAGGAGATCGGCGAGGGGGCGTTCCGTGGTCATCGCCAGGGGTCGAGGAGGGCTCGGCCCGCCGCGGCCGCCGCCCGCCAGGCGGCGGCAGGCCCCCGGATCGCGCGGCTTGGCATCGCGGCCCGTGCGGGGGTGCCGGACCCCGCGGGCGGCAGCGCGGCCGGCATCCTCAGTTGGTGCCGAAGAAGCGGAACATCCGCTGCAGCATCTCGCGCCCGTCGAACCCCTCCGGCTCCCGCGCCGCATCCGGCGGCGCTTCCCGCGCGAAGCGGGCCAGCGCGTCGCGCGTGCCGGCCAGGCGCAGCTCCGTGGGCTCCGCCGTGCTGCTCTGGCCGGTGCCGCCGACGATGCGCACCAGCGCCGTGCCGGCGGCGAGCAATTCCTGCTCCGCCCGCGCCGCATCCTCCGGCCGCGGGGCGCAGACCACGCTCCGCCCCTCCAGCCCGCAGGGCATCTCGAACAGCCGGTTGGGCGGGAAGCGCAACTGCGCCGTGCCGGTCAGGGCCAGCAGGCCGCGCGTCGCGCCCTCGATCGTCAATTCGCGCGCGGTCACCGCGGGAACCAGGCGGCCCCGCCGGTCGATCACCTCCAGCGCCAGGCCGGGCGTGCCGGCGGCGGGCCGCTCCACCCAGTCCCGGTGGCGCAGGCTGCAGGCGGCGCGATCGGTCATCCGGTCCTGCTGGCAGGCCAGGCGCCAGGCGCCGATCTCCTCCACCGGCTGGGCGGCGGCGCCGGCAGGCAGGGGCAGGAGCGGCAGGATGAGGGCGAGGGCGAGGCTTGCGGGGCGCGTCATGCCGCCGATGATACCGGCAGCAGGGGAGGGGGTGGAATGACGGTTGTGATCCTGCCGGACGGCACCGAGGTCCCGGCGCTGGGCCAGGGCACCTGGCACATGGGGGAACGCCGGTCGGACCGGGCGGCGGAGGCGCGGGCGCTCCGCCTCGGGCTCGACCTGGGGATGACCCTGATCGACACCGCCGAGATGTATGCCGAGGGCGGGGCCGAGGAGGTGGTGGCCGAGGCCATGGCCGGCCGGCGGGAGGAGGTCTTCCTCGTCTCCAAGGTCTATCCGCACAATGCCGGCGGCCGGAAGCTGGAGCAGGCGCTGGGGCGCAGCCTGCAGCGCCTGAGGACCGACCGGCTGGATCTCTATCTGCTGCACTGGCGCGGCTCCATCCCGCTTTCCGATACGGTCGAGGCGATGGAGCGGATGCGCGCGGCTGGAAAGATCCTGCGCTGGGGCGTGTCCAACCTGGATGTGGACGACCTGGAGGAGCTGGGCCCGGCCCTGGCCGGCTGCGCCGCCGACCAGGTGCTGTACAACCTGGAGGCGCGGGGCATCGAGTTCGACCTGCTGCCCTTCTGCCGCCAGCGGGGCATGCCGCTGATGGCCTATTCGCCCGTCGGGCAGGGCGGGTCGCTGCTGCGCGACGCGGCGCTGAAGCGGGTGGCGGCGCGGCATGGCGTGACGCCGGCCCAGGCGGCGCTGGCCTGGACGCTGCGCGGCCCCGGCGTGATCAGCATCCCCAAGGCGGCCGACCCCGACCATGTGCGGCAGAATGCCGCGGCGCGCGACCTGCGGCTGGCGCCGGAGGACCTGGCGGCGCTCGACGCCGCCTTCCCGCCGCCGACCCGCAAGCGTTCCCTGGCGATGCTGTAGCGGTGCCGCGCCTGCTCGGCTTCGGCCTGCTGCTCGCGGCGCTGGGGGTGGCCGTCTATGCCTCGGTGAAGGCCTGGGGCGCCGCCGGCGACGTGCCCATCGGCGTCCACGGCCTGGTCGCGCTGCTGCTGGGCGCGACCTTCACCCTGCTGCTGGCCGGCGGGCTGGTCGCGCTGATGCTCTACAGCCGCCGGCGGGGATATGACGAGGATGCCGCGGACGGGCCGGACGGACCGCGGCGGTAACGACTTATGCGTGCGTGATCGAAATACGCACACGTGATGCTTGCATCGGCGGCCCTGCCTGCGGAAACTTCCGGCATCGCCCCCGGGCCAACCGGCGGGCCGCAGGGGGAGGGATGCCGCATGGCCCAGAACGGGGCCCAGAATGGCCTGGCGTCGGGGCCGGACCTCGACGTCGTCGTCATCGGCGCCGGGTTCTCCGGCATGCACGCGCTGAAGTCGCTGCGCGACCGGCTTGGCCTGAAGGTCCGGGTCTACGAGGCCGGGGAGACGGTGGGCGGCACCTGGTACTGGAACCGCTACCCCGGCGCGCGCTGCGATTCCGACAGCTACATCTACTGCTTCACCTGGGACCGGCAGCTGCTGCAGGACTGGGAGTGGTCGGAGCGCTACCCCGAGCAGCCGGAGATCCTCCGCTACCTCGAGCATGTGGCGAAGCGGCACGACCTGAAGCGCGACATGCGCTTCAACACGCGGGTGACCGGCGCCGCGTTCGACGAGGCCCGCGACCTCTGGACCATCCGCACCGACCGGGGGGAGCCGGTGACGGCCCGCTTCCTGGTCACCGCCGTCGGCACGCTGTCCACCCGCAACATCCCCGGCGTGCGGGGCCTCGATCGCTTCCAGGGCCGCTGGTACCACACCAGCGCCTTCCCCAAGGGCGGCGTCGACTTCACCGGCAAGCGCGTGGCGGTGGTGGGCACCGGCGCGACCGCAGTGCAGGCCATTCCCGTCATCGCGCAGCAGGCCCGGCACCTGACCGTCTTTCAGCGCACCGCCAACTACTGCGTGCCGGCGCGCAACGGCAAGGTGGACCCGGACGTGGTGGCGCGGCGCAAGGCCGAATACGACCAGATCGTCCAGCGGATCCGCGAATCCCCCTTCGGGCAGGAACACTGGCCGATCGAGAAATCCGTCTTCGACGTCAGCGCGGAGGAGCGCGAGCGGATCTTCGACGCCATGTGGGATAAGGGCGGCTTCGCCTTCTGGATCGGCAATTTCCAGGACATGCTGTCGAGCCCCGAGGCGAACGAGGTCTGCGCCGACTACCTGCGCCGCCGCATCCGCCGCACGGTGAAGGACCCGGCGGTGGCGGAACGGCTGATCCCGCGCAGCCACTACTACGGCACCAAGCGGCAGCCGCTCGATTCCCACTACTACGAGACCTTCAACAAGGAGAACGTGCTGCTGGTGGACGCGGCGCTGGACGGCGCGATCGAGGAGGTGACGGAGACCGGCATCCGCGCCGGCGGCCGCGACCACCCGGTGGACATCATCGTCTTCGCCACCGGCTTCGACGCCATGACCGGCCCGCTGACCGCGCTGAACCTGCGCGGCCGCGGCGGCCTGCGGCTGGAGGAGGCGTGGCGGGACGGGCCGCACACCTATCTCGGCATCGCGGTCGCGGGCTTCCCCAACCTGTTCACCATCACCGGGCCGCAGAGCCCCTCGGTGCTCACCAACATGCCCGTGGCGATCGAGCAGCATGTGGAGTGGATCACCGACTGCATCGCGGCGATGCGGGCGCAGGGCCGCAGGCGGATCGAGGCCGAGCCGGCGGCGCAGGAGGATTGGGGCCGGCACGTGCAGGAGACGATCAGCGGCACGCTCTTCCCCACCGCCAATTCCTGGTACATGGGCGCCAACATCCCCGGCAAGCCGCGGACCTTCCTGCCCTATCTCGACCCCGCCGGCATCGGCGGCTACCGCAAGCGCTGCGAGGAGATCGCGGTCAAGGGCTATCCGGGCTTCGCGCTGGCCTGAGCGGCCCCGATGGCCGCCGGGCCGCAGGCGCGGCGGCCTGGACCGGCGCCGCCGGATATGCGCGGCCCCGATGACCGCGGGGCCGGAGAAGCGAACACGCGCCGCCGGGACGCAGACGCGGGAGAGAGCGATGGGCAATTCCTACTACTCGCAGGACGTGCATGGCCCCTACGAGCTGCACGACATCGGCAATCTCGAACTGGAGGAAGGCGGCACCATCCGGAACTGCAAGCTGGCCGTCGCCACCCATGGCCGGTTGAACGCGGCGAAGGACAACTGCATCCTGATGCCGACCTGGTATTCCGGGACGAACAAGATCCTCGAGCAGGTCTTCATCGGGCCGGGCCGGGCGCTCGACCCCGAGAGATACTGCATCGTCATCGTCAACCAGCTCGGCAACGGGCTCTCCGCCTCCCCCTCCAACACCCCGGCGCCGGGCGGCGCGGCGCATTTCCCGCGCATCCGCATCGGCGACGACGTGCGGGCGCAGCACCGCTTCGTCACCCAGGTGCTGGGGGTGGAGCGGCTGGCGATGGTCGTCGGCGGATCGATGGGCGCGCAGCAGACCTATGAATGGGCGGTGCGCTACCCCGGGATGGTGCGCCGCGCCGCGCCCATCGCCGGCACCGCGCGCAACACCGAGCACGACTTCCTGTTCGGCGAGACGCTGTGCGAGGCCATCACCAGCGACCCCGGCTTCGCCAAGGGCTTCTACCGCGGCCCCGAGGATGTCCGCGAAGGCCTGCTGCGGCATGCGCGGATCATGGCGGTGATGGGCTGGAGCACGGAGTTCTTCCAGGCGAAGCGCTACCGCGCGCTGGGCTTCTCCTCGATCGAGGATTTCATGGTGAACTTCATGTTCGCCTATTTCAGCGTCATGGACCCCAACAACCTGCTCTGCATGGCCTGGAAATGGATGCGCGGCGACGTGGCGCGGCTGGCGGGCGGCGACCTGCGCGCCGCGCTGGGCCGCATCACCGCCAAGACCTTCGTCATCCCGATGTCCACCGACATGTTCTTCCCGCCGGCGGACTGCCAGGCGGAGTGGCGGCTGATCCCGGATGCCGAGTTCCGGCCGGTGGAGACCATCGACGGCCATCTCGCGCTGTTCGGCGCCGACCCGGCGGCGGTGGCGCAGATCGACCGCCACCTGAAGGACCTGCTGGCGGCGAAGGTCGCCTGACGCGGGCCGCGCGGGCGCCCGCGCCGGGTTGCCGGGGCGGCGGCGCGCCCGGCGCCCCGATCCGGCCGGGCGGCACCTTGCCTGGCCG
>NZ_SMOA01000321.1 GCF_004353985.1 Paracraurococcus ruber
GTCCGGCACCGCGGCCTCGCAGGCGGGGCCGCGCCGCGGGCAGCGCGGCGCGAAGGCGCAGCCGGGCGGCATGGCGCCGGGGTCCGGCACGCCGCCGGGAATGGCCGCGAGCGGCCGCCGCGGCCCCTCGATGGGCGGCAGGGCGCCGAGCAGCCCCTGGGTGTAGGGATGCGCCGCGGCCTCGAACAGCCGCGCGGCCGGCGCCTCCTCCACCACGCGGCCGGCATACATGACGGCCACGCGGTCGCAGGTGTCCGCCACCACGCCCAGGTCGTGGCTGATCAGCACCAGCGCCATCCCCGTCTCCCGCTGCAGCGCCCGCAGCAGGTCGAGGATCTGCGCCTGGATGGTGACGTCGAGCGCGGTGGTGGGCTCGTCCGCCACCAGCAGCTCGGGCTGCCCGGCCAGCGCCATGGCGATCATCACCCGCTGGTTCTGCCCGCCCGAGAGCTCATGCGGGTAGGCGTCCAGCCGTCGCGCGGCATCGGGGATGCCGACCTGGTCGAACAGCCGCTTCGCCTCCGCCCGCGCCGCGGCACCGCGCAGGCCGCGATGCAGCGCCAGCGCCTCCGTCACCTGGCGGCCAATCCGGTGCACCGGGTTCAGGCTGCTGGCGGGGTCCTGGAAGATCATGGCGACGCGGCCGCCGCGGATGCGGTCCAGCACCGCAGGCGGCGCGCCGAGCAATTCCTCGCCATGCAGGGTCACGCTGCCGGTGACGCGCGCCCGGGCCGGCAGCAGGCCGAGCGCGGCGAGCCAGGTGACCGACTTGCCGCAGCCGCTTTCGCCCACCAGCCCCAGCGCCTCCCCCGGCGCCACGGCGAGGTCGATGCCGCGCAGCGCCGGCACGCCGTCGAAGGCGACGGCCAGGTTCCGCAGGGCGACCGGCATCTCAGGCGCCCCAATTGCCCGGGCGGAAATCCATGGCGAAGGCCGGGCTGGCCTTCCAGCGGATGTCGCGGCGCTTCGCCGTGAAGGTCGCGTTCTGGTGCAGCACGGCATAGGCCGGGTCTTCCCGCTCGGCGATCTCCAGCAGGCGGCGGAAGACCTGGCGGCGGCGGGCCCGGTCGGTGCCGGTCTCGAGCTCGACCGACAGGCGGTTCAGCTCCTCATTCGCGTATTCGCCGACCTGCTGCTGCTGCCCGTTCGGGCCGTGCTGGTTCACCAGCGACGACACCGGGTCGTTGAAGGCGGCGCTGTTCGACCAGTCCCGCACCGCCCGGGTCGGCGAGCGTTCCAAGATCTGCGACCAGTTCTCCTTCATCTCGATCTGCACGTTCAGGCCGACCTCGCGCCACATCTCCACCAGCACCTGCGCCGTGGCGTTCTGGTTGGTGTAGTAGTTGTTGAGCAGGCGGTAGGGGATGGGGTCGCCGCGGTAGCCGGCCTCCCGCAGCAGGCGGCGCGCCTCGGCGGGGTCGTAGGCCGGCACGGCCCAGTCGGCGATCAGCATGTCGCCTTAGAAATCCCATTGCAGGCCCTTCGGCACCACGGTGCGGCCGGCCCACAGCGCCTCGACTATCGCCTGGCGGTCGATGGCATGGGTGAAGGCGCGGCGCACCCGCGCGTCGCGCAGCTGCGCATGGGTCTTGTCGAACACCGTCAGCCGGTGGTTCAGGATGGTGCCGCCCTGCACCTCGAAGGCGCGGTTGCGCTCGATGCCTGGGATCTGGTCGGGCGGGATGTCGCAGGCGAACTGGTAGGTGCCCGACAGCAGGCCGTTGATCCGGCTGGCGACCTCCGGCACCTCCAGGAAGCGGATCTCGCGCAGCGGCGGCCGGCCGCCCCAGTAGTCGTCATGCGCGGCATAGGTCAGGGACTGGTCGGGGCGGAATTCCACCACCTTGTAGGGGCCGGTGGTGACGGGCCGGCGGGCCCATTCGAGCCAGGTCGCCGCCTCCTCGAAGCCGCGCCGGCTCATCACGTTGCTGCCGTAGCGCGACAGCCTTCCTTCCATGGTCACGTCCGGCGTGGCGTTGTGGAAGCGCACGGTGTAGCGGTCCACCGCCTCCACCCGTTCCAGCGCCGGCCAGGACCGGCGGGCGACGGCCGGCACCTCCGGCGGCAATTCCTTGCCCGGGCGCGGCGTCGGCAGTGCCTCCCCGATCGGGATGGTGCGGCCCTGCGCCGTCGCCGGCGTGTTGCCGAACATGCGCTCCCGCCCGAAGGAGAAGACGACGTCCTCGGCCGTCATCTCGTCGCCATTGTGGAAGCGCACGCCGCGGCGCAGCGAAACCTCCACCACGCTG
The DNA here is from genome assembly GCF_004353985.1 of Paracraurococcus ruber. GTDB lineage: Bacteria > Pseudomonadota > Alphaproteobacteria > Acetobacterales > Acetobacteraceae > Paracraurococcus > Paracraurococcus ruber. The sequence continues at coordinate 2,250 of NZ_SMOA01000321.1, forward strand.
TCCGACAGCCGCCGCCATTCGGTGGCGAGGCCGGGGGCGGAGCGCAGGTCGCCCAGCCAGTCGCGGCCGATCAGGCTCTCCCACAGGGAGGTGAGGAAGATCCGCTCCCCCACATTGGACTGTTCGCGCAGCACTTCCAGCGTGTTGGTGTTGCTGATCTTCTGCACGGCGATGGTGATGGCCGGCCGCTGGTCGGCCTGGGCCAAAGCGGGCATGGCCAGCAGCGACGGCGCGGCCAGCAGGGTGCGGCGGTGAAGCATCCTCTGTCTCTCCGGTCTCAGCCTTGCGGGGCGGCGCGGTCCTCGAGACCGCCGGGGGTGGCGCGGAAGGCGGTCAGCGTGCGTTCGGCATGCAGCAGCCGCCAGGACAGGGCGCGCTGTGCATAATCCTTCACCAGCCCGGCATGCGCCGGGTCCTCGGCCAGGTTGCGGAACTGGTGCGGGTCGGCCGCCAGGTCGAAGAACAGCGGCGGCAGCGCGGCGAAGTGGACGTATTTGTACCGGGCGTCCTGCACGGCGCAGAGGCTACAGGCATCCATCGGCAGGCCGAGATCGCCCTCGGGCTGCGAATAGAACACGTCGCGGAAGTCGTATTCGTAGTGCAGCAGGTCGCGCCAGCCGGCGGGCGGCCCGCCCTGCAGCAGCGGCAGCAGGGACGCGCCGTCGCAGGCGCGCGGCGGCGTGCCGCCCAGCCAGTCGAGGATCGTGGGCATGACGTCCACGCTTTCGGTGAAGGCGGTCTCCACCTCGCCGCCGCGGCGGCTGCGCCCGCCCTCCTTCACCACCAGCGGGATGCGGAAGCTCTCGTCGAAATAGCCGATCTTGCCGAGCAGCCAGTGGTCGCCGAGCTGCTCGCCATGGTCGCTGGTGAAGATCACCAGCGTGTCCTCCCACTGACCCGTCTCCTGCAGGTAGTCGAAGACCCGGCCGAGATTGTCGTCGATCTCGCTGATCAGCCCGGCATAGGTGGCGCGCATCTGGCGGATGGCGGCCGCGTCCAGCGCCGTCGCGGCGCCGCCGGCGCCGTGGAAGAAGGACCCCTGGGAGATGCCGCGCAGGTAGAAGTCCAGCAGCGGGTGCTGCTGCGCTTCCTGCCGCCAGGTGGCGGCGCGCACCGGCCCCGGCATGTCGTCCGGGCGGTACATCGCATGGTAGGGCGCCGGCGCGATGAAGGGCGGATGCGGGCGGTAGTAGCCCAGATGCAGGAACCAGGGCCTGTCGCCGCGGCCTTTCAGGTAGGTCAGCGCCCGGTCGGTGAAATAGGCGCTGTCGGAGAGGTCCGCCGGGATGCGGCAGGGGCGGTCGGTGACGCCGGGCACCGCATCTTCCCCATGATCATACCCCTGGGGCAGCCAGATATCCTCCCGCCGCGGCGGCAGCGGGAAGCCCTTGTGCGCCAGCCAGCCGAAATAGCCGTCCATCGTCGGCTCGAAGGCGCCGACGCTGCGGAAGCCGTCCATCAGGTCGCCGAGCGAGGTGAAGCGCGGGTCGCGCGGGCCGGTGGTGCGCGGGTCGGGCGTCGTCGTCGTGTAGCCGATCAGCGCCGGGTCGTAGCCGATGGCCCGCAGCGCGCGGCCCAGGTTCATGTGGCGCGCATCCAGCGGCACGGTGTTCTGCACCGCGCGGTGGTTCATGAGGTACAGGCCGGTCAGCAGGCTGGCGCGGGCCGGGCCGCAGGGCACGGCGGTGGTGACATGGTTGGCGAAGGTCACGCCTTCGCGGCACAGCCGGTCGAGGTTCGGTGTGCGCAGGAAGCCGGCGCCGAGATGCGGGACGAAATCCGCCCGCCACTGATCCACGACGATCAGCAGCACGTTCCGTCGCCCCATGTCGTGCCTCCGCATCCCGGCGAAGCGCTAAGCCGCCCGGGAGACGTCCGCATGACGGGCCCGAGTAGCTTTCGTGACACCGCGCCGGCGGGGCGGCGGGCGGGCCGGCCAGGGCCCGCCGCCGCCCGGCCGGTCAGCCGCCCACCAGCCGGAGATGCCCGGCCGCCGGCCGCGGCCGGCGCGCCGCCAGCCAGGCGCAGAGGTCGTCGCAGGGCATCGGCCGGGCGAAGTGGAAGCCCTGGCCATGCGTGAAGCGCAGGCGCTCGGCGGCGGCCAGTTCCTCCGGCGTCTCGATGCCTTCGGCGACCAGCGGCTTCCCCAGCGCCTCGGCCAGCGCGACGATCGACCGGACCACCGCCTGCCGGGCCTGCGTCGCGGCATCGCGCGCCGGCAGCGCCATGGCGATGGTGAAGCTGCGGTCCACCTTGATGATGTCCACCGGGAAGCGGGTCACGTAGTTCAGCGAGGAATAGCCGGAGCCGAAATCGTCGAGCGCGAGCCGCAGGCCGAGGCCGGAGAGGTCGGCCAGGACCTGCGCCGCCCGGCGCTCATCGCCGAACAGGGCGGTTTCCGTGATCTCCAGCACGATGCGCCGCGGCGGCACCGCATGCCGCGCGAGCAGCGCCTGGATCTGGGAAGCCAGGTCGTCCGTGACCTGCCCGGCGGAGAGATTGGCGGTGACGTAGAATTCCGGGTCGCCGGCGGCGGCGGCCAGCCGGCCGGCCGCCGCCACGACCCGGCCCAGGATCATCCGGCCGAGGACGGCGATCTGGCCCGACTGCTCGGCGGCGCGGATCACCGCATCCGGCGGGACAGGGCCGAGATCGGGATGCCGGAAGCGGACCAGCGCCTCGGCGCCGCTCACCCTGCGCGAGGCGAGCGCCAGCACCGGCTGGAAATGCATCTCGAGGCCGTCGGTCTCGATCGCCTGCCGCACCACCGCTTCCAGGACCCGGCGCTGCCCGATCTCCTGCGCGATGGCCGGGCCGAACGGGATGCTGCGGTTGCGGCCGGCCCGCTTCGCCTCGTACATCGCCGCATCGGCGGCGGTCAGCAGCCCGTCCAGCGTCGACCCGTCGTCCGGGAAGCGGGCGACGCCGATGCTTGCCAGCGTCTCGAGCGTGAGGTCGGGAAGCCGCAGCGGCGCCCGCAGCGCAGCCAGCAGGCGGTCGGCCAGCGGCCGCCCGGTCTCCTCCGCCGGGTCGGCGGGGACCAGCACGGCGAATTCGTCGCCGCCCAGGCGCGCCACCAGCGCCGCGTCGCCGGCGGCGCGGCGGAGCCGGTCCGCCACCGCGACCAGCAGGCGGTCGCCCATCGCATGGCCATGCGTGTCGTTGACCCATTTGAACCGGTCGAAGTCGAGCGAGAGCAGCAGCCCGCCCCGGTCGGCGCGCGCCAGCCCGGCCAGCATCGCCTCCGCCCGCTGCGCGAAGCCCAGGCGGTTCGCCAGCCCGGTCAGTGGGTCGGTCAGCGCCATGTGCTCCAGCCGGCGTTCCGCATCCTTCAGAGTCCATCCGGGATCATGTTCTGGTTTGGCAGAGCCTTCGCAGCATGAGGCGGACGGAGGCCCAGCGCAGGAAGCACAGGCCTGACCGGTTCAGGCACTCCCAGTCCTTGGCGAGCC
>NZ_SMOA01000322.1 GCF_004353985.1 Paracraurococcus ruber
CGCCGCTCGCCGGGCTGGCGCCGCCGCTCGGCACGCTGCACCCGCTCGCCCTGCTGCCGGGGCCGGACCCGTCGCCGGCGATGGCCCTGGCCGAGCTGCTGCGGGAGGGGCCGGGCTGGGCGGCGCTGGAGGCCTGGGGCAGCTGGGCCGTGCCGGGCGAGAGCCGGTTGCGCCTGCCGCTGCCGGCCGAGGCCGCCGACACGGCGCTGCGCGTCTTCCTCGAGCTGGCGGCGCCGCCCGAGGGCGGCCGCTTCGGCCTGCGCGCAACGCGGGAGCGCAACCCGGTCGGGCTGCTGCAGCGGCTGGAGGCGCGGCCCGGCGAGCGGCTCTTCGCCATGCTGACCGTGCCGCCGGGCGAGGGCGACCTGATGCTGGCGGTCGAGCCGGCGGAGGGCGCCGGCGGCGCCGAGCGGGTCGGCGTCTGCAGCCTGATGGCCTGCCGCGCCGACGACCATGCGGCCCGGCTGGACTACCTGGAGGGCCGGGCCCTGGCGCGGCTGCCGCCGGGCTGATGCCGGCGGGCGGCTGTCCCGGCGCCCAGCCAGCGGCATCGCGCGCCGGGCCGGCGCGGCGGCTTCAAGCCGGGCGCCGCTGCCCTGCCGGCCAGCGACCAGGCTGGCCGGCAGGGCACGCGCCGCGCGGCCGCTACAGGAAGATGCGGGTCGAGACCGCCACCTGGTAGATCAGCCCCAGCAGGTCGCTGCCGATCTGGAAGGCCTTGGGGTCCAGCCGCGGCAGGGCGATCAGCTCGTCGCCCGGGCGAGGCGGCTGGTTCGGCTCCAGCACCAGCTCGCCGCTGGCGCGGCGGATCATCAGCGCGCTGTCGCTGCCGCGGGCGGCATAGCCGCCGGCCGCCCTGATGTAGTCCTCGATCCGCATCTCCGGCCGCCAGACCACGGCGCGCGGCGCCGTCACCTCGCCGGCCACCAGCACGGTCTGCGACTTCTCCGGGATGACGATGACGTCGCCATCCTCCAGCCGCACCGGGGCGCAGCGGCCGCCGCTGTCGACCACCACCAGCCGGCCTTCCGGCTGGGTGCGCCGCGCCCGCTGGATGTAGGAGGAGACGAGGTTGGCCTCGCTCGCCCGGATCGCCGCGACGCCGGTGGTGGGGGAGACGGCGAGGAACAACTGTCGTTCGAGACGGTCCAGCGCCTCGTCGATCGCCCGGCGCTGCTGCGCCGCGACCGAGGGCCGCAGCAGGAAGACCGACCGCGTATCGGCCAGCACCGGGTCCACCGCGACATGGTCCAGCACCTGGCAGAGCTGCGCGTCGCGGTCGGCGACCAGCACGGAAGGCCCGATCCGGCTGCCCTCCACCGTCACCCGCACGGTGCGCGCCGGCGCGTCGGTGATGAAGGTGGCGACGTCCTGGTCCTGCAGCGGCAGGGCGCGGAACTCCGCCAGGGTGGCGTAGCGGGAATAGGGCTGGCCGCCCCGCGTGCCCTTGACCACCACATTGGTCGCCGCCGGCAGCGGCCGGGCATAGTCCAGCAGCTCCTGGCCGGTCATGCTGCGGGCCGGCACCTCGAACAGGTAGTTGTTGCGCACCGCGCCTTCCGCACCGACCAGGGCACGCTGGCGGGCGACGACCAGCGTGTCGCCCTCCTGCAGCCGCACCTGCGGCAGGCGGCCTTCCCGCAGGAAGCGGTAGAGGTCGATGCTGGCGATGGTGCTGCCGCCGCGCTGCAGCGTGATGTCGCGGTAGGACCCGCGGGACGGATCGACGCCGCCCGCCCGCACGAGGAAGTCCAGTACGCTGTCGGCGGCCGAGCCGGCATAGCGGCCCGGCACGCGGACATGGCCGGTGACGAAGACGCCGACGCGGCTGGTGGAGAGCAGCACGGCATAGACCTGCACCTGGCTGGTGAAGACCCGCCGCACTTCCTGCTCCACCACCCGCTGCAGCGCGCCGGCGGCCGTGCCGGCGACCCGGATCGGGCCGATGTTCGGCAGGAAGATCATGCCGGAGGGATCGACCTGGGTCGCCACTTCCGCATCCACGGCGCCCCAGACCCGGACCGAGATGCGGTCGCCCGGCACGATCAGGTAGCTGGGGTTCGGCGCGTCGCTGATGGCCGGCGCGTCGCGGGTGAACAGCGCGGCGCCGAAGACCGCGGTCGCATTGGTGCCGCGGTCCGGGTCGCCCAGCGGGTTGACCGCGCCCGGCCCCGCCTCCGACTGCGTCTCGCTGCCCTGGCGGTTCAGCGTCCGGTCGCCATCGACCAGGGTCGGCAGCTGCTGCACCGTGGTCGGCTGCGACTGCAGCAGCTGCAGTGCCTGGCGCTGCTGCAGCGACTGGATCGGCGATTGCGCAGCGGCCGGGCCGGCCAGCAGCAGCCCGGCGGCGAAGGCGGCAGTCCATTCACGACGCATGTTCGCGCATTCCCGCAATCAGCAGCCAGGCCAGGCCGTAGCCGACCGAGAGCCCGACGAAGAGGTAGAGGACGGTCAGGGTCGCCTTGGGGTAGCGGGCGTATTCCGCCAGGTTCGGCTCCACGACCCGCAGCAGGAAGATCTGCTGCCGCGTGGCGTCGCCGCGCGCCCGTTCGAGGGAGGCGGTGGCGGAGGCGAGCTGCGACCGGGCCAGCTCGCGCTCGACCTCCAGCCGCTCATACTCGCCGACCTGCTGCGACACGCGGGCCTCGCGGCTGCCGAGGCGGCGGCGTTCCTCCGCCACCTGGGCGTCCAGCGCGGCGACGCGGTTGCGCAGCGGCACCAGGCGGGGATTGTCCTCCCGCGCGAAGCGCAGCGCCTCCGCCAGCTCGGCCCGCGCCTGCGCCAGCGCCCCTTCCAGCCGGCCGATATTCTCGAGCGCGAGGGCGGCCGAGCGGGTCGGGTCCACCGCCCGCTCCCGCTCCCGGAAGCCGGCGATGGCCAGCTGCGCCGCTGCCAGCCGCTGCTCGGCCCGCGCCACCTCGTCCCGCGCCACCCGCAGGCTGTCCTCCTGCAGGCGCTGGTTCAGCTGGTTCACCAGCTGCTCGGACAGGCCGAGGAGCTGTTCGGCGAGCTGCCGGCTGTCCTCCGGCCGGAAGCTGCGGACGCGCAGCGTGGTGATGCCGCTGGTCGTGTCGTATTCCGCGCCGGCCATGCGGCGGAAATAGTCCAGCAGCCGTTCGGCCGAAGGCTGCGGCCACCACAGCCGGGCCAGCGGGTCCGCTTCCGGCCGGCGGAAGATCTCGACCAGCGACATGCGTTCCCGCAGCGCCGCCACCGCATCATGGGAGCGGAGGTAGTCGCGCACGCCCATGGCATCCTCGGAGGCCGGCTTGAAGCCGGCGCTCTGCGCCATCTGCTCCAGCGCGCCGCCCCCGCCGCCGCCGCTGCGGCCGCGGACGATGAAGCGCGCCTCGGATTCGTATTGCGGCGCGGCGACGCCATGCAGGTAGAGGGCGGCGAGCAGCGTCGGCAGCAGGACCGTGAGCAGATAGGCGTTGCGCCGCACCCGCTGCCGCAGGCGCGAGAGGGGCCCCGGCCGCGGCACCGGCCCGGACCACCCCGCCGACAGCCCCGGATCAGGCCGCGGCAGCGTGGTAGGCGGCGATTGCTTCGTCCAGATCGTCATAGCGGGTGAGCCTGCCGTCATCGAGGATGGCCGCCGTCTCGCAGAAGGCGCGCACGGTTTCGGCCTGGTGGGAGACGAGCAGCAGGGCGCTGCGCGCGTTGATGTCGGCCAGGGCGGCGCGCGCCCGGCGGCCGAATTTCGTGTCGCCGACCGCGATCGCCTCATCGACCAGGTAGCAGTCGAATTGCACCGCGAGGGAGAGGGCGAAGCCGAGCCGGACGATCATGCCGGAGGAATAGGTCTTCACCGGCATGCGGTAGTAGCTGCCGAGATCGGCGAAATCCTCGACGAACTCCACCGTCTCCTGCATCGGGCGGTCGTAGATGCGGGCGATGAAGCGGGCATTGTCGGCGCCCGACATGCCGTAATGCATGGCGCCGGCGAAGCCGAGCGGCCAGGAGACGCTCATCCGCCGCTCGATCCGGCCCTGGTTCGGGTGTTCCACCCCGGCGATCAGCCGCAGCAGCGTGGTCTTGCCGGCGCCGTTGCGGCCGAGGATGCCGACCTTCTCGCCCCGCCGGAATTCGGCATCCACGCCGCGCAAGACCTCCTTGGCGCCGAAATGCGTCTTGTAGCTCTTGTGGACGCCCTGCAGCCGGATCATGGCGGTCACACGACCAGCCGCCGCCGCGCGGGACGCAGCGCGGCGAGGCCCAGCAGGTTCAGCACCGCCACCCAGGCGACGAGATAGGGGATGTCGAAGGTGGTCGGCACCTGCGTGCCGTAGAGGCCGCGCCGCAGCATCTCGAAGCAATGGACGGTCGGCACCAGCAGCGCGTCCTGCTGCAGGTCGGTGGGCAGCCAGAACACCATGAAGAAGGCGCCGGTCAGGCCCAGCGAGAGATAGGTGAACAGGTGGGTGATGCGGTCGAACAGCTCGGTGTAGACGGTGGCGGCGGCGATCAGCATCGCCAGCCCCTGGGCGATCCCGAGCATCCCGGCCATGCCCAGCACGATGAGCCCCGGCTCGTCCGGCCATTCGCCCAGCATGGCGCCGAAGACCAGCAGGAAGATCGTGAGCGCGATGCCGACCGCCGCGCCGTCCAGCAGGAAGCGGGCGAAGAGGATGTCCTCGACCGTCACGCGCCGGTGGTAGAGCAGCGACTGGTTGCTGGCGATGATCGACGGCGCGCTGTTCACGATGCCGCGGAACAGATAGTAGGGGACGTAGCCGATCACCCAGAACATGAACGGGTTCAGCCCGCCCGGCAGCGGGTGGCCGGCGATCTCGTGCAGCAGGCCGATGGCGCCGCCGAGCATCAGCGGTTCGGCGAACAGCCAGAGATAGCCGATGTTGTCGCGCCCGAAGCGGCCGCCCATCTCCCGCATCATCAGGGCGCCGATGACGCGGGCCTGGATGCCGAGGCAGCCGAGCAGCCCTGTCCGCGGCGCGACGACGTCGCTCATGGCCGGGCGCTGCTGCCCAGCAGCAGGGGCCGGGCCGCGACCCAGTTCCCCTCGGCCTCGCACAGCAGGCTCGCCCGGCCGCCGACCCCTTCGCCGAGCAACACTTCGCGGCATTGCCGCCCGCTGGCGGCGGCATAGGCGCGGACCACGCGCACCCGGGTGGTCCGGCCATCCTCCAGCGTCACGCTGCCCTGCTGCCCGGGCGCGGCACCGGCGAGGAAGCGGCCGAGCGCATCCCGGGGCGCCGGGGTGGCCGCCGCCGGGGCGCCGGGTGCCGCCGGCCCGCCCGCGGCGCAGCCGGCGAGCAGGAGCAGCAGGAGGCCCGGCAGGGCCGCCCGGCCCCGGATCGTCCCGAAGGACAGGGCGCGGGCGGGCGCGTTGAAATTCATGTGTTCGCAGTCTCCTTCGCCTCCTCTACCAAAGTGCGAAGCACGGGCAAGAAATTTCCCACCATGGTTCGTGAAGCTTTGCGCAACGGCAGCAGTCGGATCGCCGCCGTGACAAGCCGGCCACGCGGCGGCGATGCACCTGCCTAGGGCGGCGACAGGCATGGCCCGCCCCCCGGCGGGGGAGGGGCTGTTCCGCGCGCCCCGCTTCGGCACCGCCTGGGCGCCGGTGGCGGCGCTGGCGGCGGCCGGCCCGGACCCGGTCGGCACCGCCATCGCCGCCGGGCTGCGGCGCGACGCTGCCGGCGACGCC
>NZ_SMOA01000323.1 GCF_004353985.1 Paracraurococcus ruber
GCATTTGGCGCCGCCTGCGGCCCGCCGGCATCCTGGCCGGCGCGGTCGTCGGCCCTGGCGCGCCGCCGCCACGCGACGCCCGCGCGCGATGCGGATGCGCCGGCGGCGTGACGTCCGCGCCCCGATCCGCGCCCCGGTATCAGTCGCCCGCCCAGTCCAGCGGCGCCGCCTCGCTCACCTGCGCGATGCGGGCCGGCGAGACCATCGCCACCGCGCCGACGACGGCCAGCCAGACGCCGATACTGGCGAGGGCGAGGATGGCGGGCAGGGACAGGCTCGGGCGGGTCATGGGCGGGGTCTCCTCCGTCGTCCGGGCAGCCTGCCCGCGGCCGGCGCGGGGCGCTGTGCCGTGGCGCACGCCGCCGCCCGGCGCCCCGCATCGTTGCGGCGCGCCGGGAAACGCGCGACCATCCCCGCCCGGCCCCGCGGCCCCGGCACGCAGCCGTGAGCCACACGGCGGCTCGCCGCCGGCCCGTCCCGCCCCACCTGCCTGACGTCGCCCCAGCCGAGGAGCCCGCGCCGCGTGTCCGTCATCGCCGCCCCCAAGACCCGGCCGCTCGACCCCGCCAAGTTCCGCGACCCGCTGGTGACGGCGAAGGGCGAGACCCGGGCGACCGTGGCGCTGGCGGGCCTGCGCACGCTCTGGGTCAATACCGGCACGCTGTGCAACATCACCTGCCGCAACTGCTACATCGAGAGCAGCCCGCGCAACGATGCGCTCGCCTATCTCTCGGCGGCGGAGCTGCACGGCTTCCTCGAGGAGATCGCGCGCGACGCCCTGCCGGTGGAGGAGGTGGGCTTCACCGGCGGCGAGCCCTTCCTCAACCGCGACCTGCCGGCGATGCTGCGGGACGTGCTGTCGCGCGGGCTGCGGGCGCTGGTGCTGACCAATGCGATGAAGCCCATGCGCCACCACGCCGCGGCGCTGCTGGCCCTGCGCGACGCGTTCGGCGACCGGCTCACGCTGCGCGTCAGCCTCGACCATCACACGCCGCTGCTGCACGACCTGGAACGGCAGGAAGGCAGCTTCGCCCAGGCGCTGGAAGGCCTGGACTGGCTGGCGCGGGAGGGCTTCCGCATCCATGTCGCCGGCCGCGCCGCCTTCGGCGGGGAAGCGGAGGCGGCGTCGCGCGCCGGCTTCGCCCGCCTGTTCGCCGACCGCGGCATCCCGGTGGATGCGCAGGACCCGGTGTCGCTGATGCTGTTCCCGGAAATGGACGCGACGGCCGACGTGCCGGAGATCACCACCGCCTGCTGGGGCATCCTGGGGAAAAGCCCGGACAGCCTGATGTGCGCCTCCGCCCGGATGGTGGTGAAGCGGAAGGGGGCGGCGGCGCCGGCCGTGCTGGCCTGCACCCTGCTGCCCTACGACCCGCAATTCGAGCTGGGCGGGACGCTGGCCGAGGCGGCGCGGCCGGTGCCGCTGAACCATCCGCATTGCGCGAAATTCTGCGTCCTCGGCGGCGCCGCCTGTTCGCGCTGAGGCCGCCCGCCCGGGGCGGCGGTTGACGGCGCCGCGGCTTTCCCGGACCAATCGCCACGCCTTGCCCCGCCGGAGTCGCCCCATGCGTCGTCGCCTTGCCCTGCCGCTCCTCGCCCTCGCCGCATGCCAGCCCCCGGCCGCCACGGCCCCCGCGCCGGCGACCGTGGTGTTCTTCAACCAGGACAGCGCGGCGCTGGACGAGAACGGCGTGGCCGTGGTGCGCCAGGCGGCGGCGCTGGCGCGGGAACGGCCGGGCCAGACGGTGCGGGTGCGCGGCTTCACCGCCAACCTCACCGGCACGGCCGGCTTCAACCAGGCGCTGGCGAATACGCGGGCGCAGCATGTCGCCGACCACCTAGCCGAAGCGGGCGTCGATCGCGGCCGCATCCGCGTCGAGGCGCGGGGCGCCATCGCGCCCACCGACCCATCCTTCCCGACCGAGGCGCGGCGCGTCGACATCCTGATCGGCGGCTGACCTCCGGCCGGACGAGGCCCGTCGCCGCGCCTGTGCGCCGGCAACCGCGGCGGTTGCCGGCGGGGCGTCCGCCACGCCGGCGATGACGCGGCGGATCGCCGGGCCGCGCCGGGCTGGCGATTTGTCCGCGGCGCCGCGCGGCACCGCCGTCGCGGCCCGATCCGCTCTGGGAATCGGCGGCGGCATGCTATAGCCGCCCGATGCTCGACCAGCCGAGGCAGGAGACCCGGGAGGATTCGCCCGAGGACGTCCTGCACCGCGTCTTCGGCCATCCCGGCTTCCGCGGAAGGCAGGAGGAGATCGTCCGCCACGTGATGGCGGGCGGCTCCGGCCTCGTCCTCATGCCGACGGGCGGCGGCAAGTCGCTCTGCTTCCAGGTGCCGGCGCTGTGCCGGCCCGGCCTCGGCATCGTCGTCTCGCCGCTCATTGCGCTGATGGAGGACCAGGTGGCGGCGCTGCGGCAGCAGGGCGTCGCAGCCGCCGCGCTGCATTCCGACCTGCCGGAGGACCAGGCGCGGGAGGTGAAGCGCGACCTCGCCCGCGGCACCACCAAGCTGCTCTATGTCTCGCCGGAACGGCTGACGCTGGACGGGACGCTCGATTTCCTCTCCCGCCGCGACCTCGCGCTCTTCGCGATCGACGAGGCGCATTGCGTCAGCCAGTGGGGCCATCACTTCCGGCCGGAATATCGCGGCCTCGGCCTGCTCTCGCAGCGCTTCCCGGATGTGCCGCGGCTTGCGCTGACCGCGACGGCCGATCCGCGCACGGTCGAGGACATCCGCGCCCAGCTCGGCTTGCAGGACAGCCCGGTCTTCCGCGGCGGCTTCGACCGGCCGAACATCTTTATCAGCGCCGCGCCGCGCGAGAGCGAGCGGGGGCAGCTGCGCGCCTTCGTCAAGTCGGCCTCGGACGGCACCGGCGCCGGCATCGTCTATTGCGGCAGCCGGGCGCGGACCGAGCAGACCGCCGCCTGGCTGCGCGAGGACGGGCATGACGCGCTCTGCTTCCATGCCGGCATGGAGCCGGAGGCGAAGCGGGAGGCGCATCGCCGCTTCGCCCGCGGCGACGCCGTCATCATGGCGGCGACCATCGCCTTCGGGATGGGCATCGACCGGCCCGATGTGCGCTGGGTCGCGCATCTCGACCTGCCGCGCAGCCCGGAGAGCTGGTACCAGGAGATCGGCCGCGCCGGGCGGGACGGGCTGCCGGCGCGCGCCCTGCTGCTGTATGGCGCCGGCGACATCGCCATCGCCCGCCACCGCATCCAGGAAAGCCCGGCGCCGGACGAGCAGAAGCGGATCGAGCGGGCGCGGCTCGAGGCGATGGTCTCGATCGCCGAGGCGGCGACTTGCCGACGCCGCATCCTGCTGCGCTGCTTCGGCGAGGACGGCCCGGAGAATTGCGGCGCCTGCGATGTCTGCCGCGCGCCGCCGCGGCTGTTCGACGGCACCGTCGCGGCGCAGAAGCTGCTGAGCGCGGTGCTGCGCACGCGGCTGCCCTCGGGCGGGCATTTCGGGCTCGGCCACGTGGTGGACGTGCTGCGCGGCAAGGTCACGCCGAAGGTGGCGCAGTTCTCGCACGACAAGCTGAAGACCTTCGGCGTCGGCACCGACCTGTCGGACACCGCCTGGCGCGGCGTGGCGCGGCAGCTCGTCGCGCTCGGCGCGCTCGACGTCGCCATCGAGAACCATGGGGAGCTGGTGCCGACCGAGGCGGCGCGGCCGATCCTGAAGGGCGAGCAGCCGGTGATGCTGCGGGCGGAGGCGGTCGCCGCAACGGCGCCGCGGGAACGCGGCGAGCGCAGCGGCCGCGGCGCGCCGCCGGCCATGGCGGGCGACCCGCTCTTCGACGCGCTGCGCGCCTGGCGGAAGCGGGAGGCGGAGGTGCAGGGCCTGCCCGCCTACATGATCTTCTCGAACGAGACGCTGGCCTCCATCGCCCGCATGCGGCCGCAGGATGCCGAGGACCTGGCGATGGTCCCGGGCGTCGGCCGCAGCAAGCTCGACCGCTACGGCGAGGACGTGCTGCGGGTGGTGGAGGATGCCGGCTGATCCCCGCCGCCGGGGGGCAACCCCCGGCCGGGTGGGCGGCGCGCTTCAGCCCAGGCCGCGGGCGGCGAGCCCGGCCGCGAGGGCCAGCATCGTCGCGCCGATGACCGCATCCAGCACCCGCCAGGCGGCTGGCCGGGCGAAGACCGGCGCCAGCAGCCGCGCGCCGTAGCCCAGCGCCGCGAACCACAGCGCGCTGGCGAGCCCCGCGCCGGCGATGAAGGCGGGCTGGCCGCCGGGCGGCTGCGCCGCCCCGACCGCGCCGACCAGCAGCACCGTGTCGAGATAGACATGCGGGTTCAGCAGGGTGAAGCCGGCGGTGCGGGCGAGCGCCGCGCCGAGCGGCATGGCCGTCCCGCCGCCCTCCGCCGCCAGCGCCGCTGCGGGGCGGAGGGCGCGGCGCAGCGCCCCGAGGCCATACCAGCCGAGGAAGGCGGCACCGCCCAGGGTCAGAGCCGCCGCCAGGCCCGGCAGCCCGTCCAGCGCGGCGCCCAGCCCCGCCACGCCGGCCGCCATCAGCGCGATGTCGGCCAGGGCGCAGAACAGCACGATGGGGCCGACATGCTCCCGCCGCAGGCCCTGGCGCAGCACGAAGGCGTTCTGCGCGCCGATGGCGACGATCAGGGCGGCGGAGAGGGCGAAGCCGCCGAGGAAGGACGATGCGACCGGCATGGGCGCTTCCCTGCCGCCATGTGGCGCCGTAGGCTAGCTAAGTTTCATTATCTCGATGAAGCAGGGCTTATGCTGCTGGACTATGCCTCCCTCGCCGCCCTGGCCGCCGTGCTGCGGGAAGGCGGGTTCGAGCGGGCGGCCGCCGTCCTCGGCGTCACGCCCTCCGCCGTGTCGCAGCGGGTCCGGGCGCTCGAGGAGCGGCTGGGCGCCGTGCTGGTGGTGCGCGGCCAGCCCCCGGCGCCGACCGAGGCGGGTGCGATCCTCTACGCCCATGCGGAGCGGGTGCGGCTGCTGGAAGGCGAACTGGCGGCGGTGCTGCCGGCGATCGGCGCCAGCCAGCCCATGCTCCGCATCGCGGTGAATGCCGACAGCCTGGCGACCTGGTTCCTGCCCGCCGCGGCGCGCTTCGCCGAGCGCAGCGGGGCGCTGCTCGACCTCGTCACGGAGGATGAGGGGCACACGGCCCGCCGCCTGCGCTCGGGCGAGGTGCTGGCCGCGGTGACCGCCGATCCGGTGCCCGTGCAGGGCTGCCGCACGGTGCCGCTCGGCGCCATGCGCTATGCCGCCGTCGCCAGCCCGGGCTATCTGCGGCGGCATTTCCCGCAGGGCGTGGATGCCGCCGCCCTCGCGCACGCGCCGCTGCTGCGCTTCGACCGGCGCGACGGGCTGCAGGCGCGCTGGGCGCAGGCGGCGCTCGGCCTCGCCGGCCTCGACGCGCCGGCGCATTGGGTGCCGTCCTCCCAGGGCTTCGTCGATGGCGCGCTGGCCGGGCTCGGCTGGGGGATGAACCCGCTCCCGCTGGTCGAGGAGCATCTGCGGGCGGGACGGCTCGTCGAGCTGCTGCCGGGCCGGCGGCTCGACGTGGCGCTGCACTGGCAGCATGCGCGGCTCGGGGCGCGGCTGCTGGAGGCGCTGACGGCCGAGGTGGTGGCGGCGGCGCGGGCCAGCCTGCCGCAGGCG
>NZ_SMOA01000324.1 GCF_004353985.1 Paracraurococcus ruber
CATCCTGGGGCATGGCCGGCGCCACCCGCGCCCGGGGGCTCGCCCCCGGGCGCGGGCAGTCGCGCTGGACTGGGGAATTTTCAGCCAGCACTTCCGGGGAGGATTGGGCCAGCAGCTACACACTACGTCATGCTGCAGCGGAACCTGCTCTACACCGGCGTCACCCGCGGCAAGCGGCTGGTGGTGCTGGTCGGCCAGCCGCGGGCGGTGGCCATCGCGGTGCGCGGCGTGACGGGACGGCGGCGCTGGTCCAAGCTGCAGGAGTGGCTGGCCGACCGGTAGGACCTCCTCCCTCCGCAGCTCGAAGGAGGCACCAGTTCGACGCATTTTGATGCACGGTCATGATATCAAGGAGAAGTCGGTAACACACGATATGGCGCCTCGAGGGCATTCGGATGCGTTGCCTGCTTTCCATCCTTGTCATCATCGTGGCGACGCTGACGCCCGCCATCGCGCAGCCCACAAGCGACGACGCGCTCCGGACTGCCTTTGCGCGTCCGACGGCGGTACCTTATCCAGCCAATAACCGCTTCACAGCCGAGCGCGAACTGCTTGGGAGGACGCTGTTCTTTGACCCGCGTCTGTCGGGCTCTAACCTGCTGTCCTGCGGGTCATGCCACAACCCGGCCTTTGGCTGGGGCGATGGCCAGGCGATCGGACGCGGCCATGCGATGGTGACGCTGACCCGACGCTCACCTAGCATTCTCAACTTGGCCTGGAGCAGCGCCTTCTTTTGGGACGGACGCGCGCCGACGCTCGAGATCCAGGCGCTGGGCCCGCTGGGCAATAAGATCGAGATGAACATGCAGATCGAAGCCCTGCCCGGCAAACTTGCTGCAATCCCAGGCTATCGGCGGCTGTTCGAGATAGCCTATCCAGGCGAGCCGCTGTCGCTCGATACGATCACCCGCGCCATCGCCACGTTTGAGCGTGGGCTAGTCAGCGGCTTGACGGTCTTCGACCGGTGGGTCGCGGGCGATGATGGTGTGCTCTCACCCGCGGAGCGGCGTGGCCTGGACATCTTCGTCGGACCAGCTGGGTGCGCGGCGTGCCATACGGGCTGGAACTTCACCGACGGGCAGTTCCATGACACTGGCCTTCCAACGCAAGACGTTGGGCGCGCGCGGTTTGACACGCAGGATCCGCGTGCGCCATTTGCGTTCAAAACGCCAGGTCTGCGCGATGTGGGCCGTCGGGCACCCTATATGCACAATGGTTCACTGCCAACACTTGAGAGCATCGTGCGCTTCTACGAGACGGGTGGTGTAGAGCGGCCGAGCCGCTCCCCCCTCATTCGGCCGTTCCGCCTGACCGAGATCGAGCGGGCCGAGCTGCTTGCCTTCCTCGGAACTTTGACCGCGCTACCGCGGGACGTCGCAGTCCCCTCGCTTCCACGCTGATGTCGATCGCCCGGAAGGCCAGGGTCATGACCATACGCGCCTCCCTGATCGCCGGCATCGGCGTGCTCGGGCTGCTGGGCGTCGTCCAGGCAGGCGCGGCCCTCCTCGGGCAGACAAACCTGAACTGGGTGTTGGGCACGCAGGGCGTCGTGATCTCCAGCATCAATGCAATTGCCGAGGCACAGCTCAGCTTCGAGCGGGCCGACCGCGCCGCTCATGAGAGCAGGCGTTCAGCCGATCTCGATTCGGCTCAGGCGGCCGCCAAGCGCTTTCGCGCCGAGGCCGACACGCTCATGCGCGCCTTGCAGCAAAGTCTGGCGACGGAAGCGGAATTCGCGCCGCTTCTGCTGGGCACGCGAGACTGGGTCAGGCAGACAGACCTCCGGCTCCCCGGCAGCACCGCCGAGGGTCATGCGGAACTGCTGCGCGAGGATCTACTCGAAGCTCGGCGCGACGGTCAGCAGCAGGACATCGCACGTGCCGTCGCCGCCATCATGTTAACCGCAGAGCGGGCGCGGCGCAGCGCCATGGCGCATGCGACCACAACCCAGACCGTCGTGATCGCGCTCGTCTTCGGGTCGCTGGCGTGCTGCCTGTGCATCGGCCTTTTCCTCGTCCGTCAGGTGCTGCGTCCCCTCCGCAAGCTGACGAACGCGACCGGGCGCGTCGCGGCGGGCAATCTCGAGCGCTCGGTCGAGGGTGTCGACCGAGCGGACGAGGTGGGCGAGATCGCTACCGCTCTGGATGCCCTGCGACGTGGAACCCTGCAGGCACGAGAGGCGCAACAACAGGCCGACGCTGAGCGAGCCGTCGCAGCCGAGCGTATCGGCTACTTGGCACACCACGATCCGCTCACCGGCCTTCCCAATCGCGCGCTGCTACATGAGCGCCTGCAGCAGGCGATGGCACTTGCTCGGCACAACGGCCAGTCCATCGCGTTGCTTTGGATCGATCTTGACCGGTTCAAGGCGGTGAATGACTCGTTCGGGCATTCGGCCGGCGATGCGCTCCTGCGTGAGCTTGCACGGCGTCTGAGTGGTGCGATTCGGGCTACTGATACGGTGGCCCGGCTCGGCGGTGATGAGTTCATCATTATCCAGACTAGCATGGAGCGACCGCAGGATGCCGAGAGCTTGGCCGCGCGATTGAACGTCCTGCTTTCGGAGCCGCTTGACCTTGAGCATGGTCGGCAGGCCGTGGTGTCTGCTTCCATCGGGATTGCCGTATTCCCAGAGGATGGCGCGACCTGCGAATCACTTTTGGCAAATGCGGACCTCGCCATGTACCGCGTCAAGGGCGAGGGCCGGAACGCCTTTGCGTTTTTCCGCGCCGAGATGGATCATGCATCGCAGGACCGATGTGCGCTGGAACAGGAACTCCGGTTTGCTCTGGTACGGGGCCAGCTCTCGCTCGAGTATCAGCCACAGGTGGATATGGTCACTGGCCGCGTGCATGGTTTCGAGGCGCTGCTACGGTGGTCGCTGCCCGGGAGAGGTTCCGTTCGGCCCGACGTGTTCATCCCCGTCGCGGAGGCGAGCGGCGCAATTGTCCCCATCGGGGCTTGGGTTCTTGAAGAAGCCTGCCGCGAGGCAAGTAGATGGCACGAGCCAATGCGGATCTCGGTCAACGTCTCGACCGCACAGTTCCAACAAGGCGACTTCGTCGGGCTGGTGAGCCGGACCTTGGCCGCGACGGGGCTGGATGCCTCCCGACTCGAGATCGAGGTGACCGAGAGCATGCTCAGCCGTGACCCAGCACGGATGCTGGAGGTGCTGAACCGCCTTCGTGCGATGGGTGTCAGCGTGGCGATGGACGATTTCGGGACTGGCTACTCCTCGCTCGCAACGCTACGCGCCTTTCCCTTTAACCGCCTCAAGATCGACCGATCCTTTGTGCGGGACCTCGAGGTCAACCGGGAAGCCGCGGCAATCGTTCATGGCGTGCTGGGCCTCGCAAAAGCCCTGAGCTTGCCCGTCGTTGCCGAAGGTGTAGAAACTGAGCAGCAATCAGAGTTTCTGCGCACGGCGGGTTGTGCCGAAGCTCAAGGATACCTGTTCGGCAAGCCAAGGCCGATCGCCTACTACGACCACCTCACGCATCCGGCCACCTCATCATGCACTGCAGACAGCAACTCTGTCTTGCTAGTCGAAGCGTAGCACAACCGTGCTTCACCCGCAGTCGAGGCCGAGCGACCGGGTTGTCTTGTGCGCTGACGCAGCCCTCCATCAGCTCGGCAGCTTTCTCGACAACGCCGCAAGCACCACGCTCATCGTGAGCGAAGGGGACCTTCATCGTACCATCGCTGGCAGGAAAGAGGCACGTTCCTGGACTACCGGCGGCGACGCAACGACTAGGATAGGCATGACGATGCCACCTAGGTCAGAGCGGCCGCGATGCTTGCCACAGCCAACCCCACCCGCCCGCCGACCAGGCGCTCCTGGTGGCAGCGCCTGCGCGTCGCGGCCGGCGTCTGCTTGGCAGCTGCGCTGCTTGCTGGCGGCGTGGCAGCGGCCGAGGAGCAGGCCGGCGAGCTTGACGTCATCGGCGGTCTCGGCGGGATCAGCCAGTACGAGCGGCTCGAAAAGCCGTTCTGGACCGAGCGACTGCCGGAGATCACCCGTGGCCGACTGCGTGCCCGCATACAGCCCTTTGACCGGAGCGGCATCGCCGGTCAGGAGGTGCTGCGGCTGCTGAGTGCCGGTGTTCTGTCGTATGCCACCGTCATACTCAGCATTGCGGCGGCCGAAGAGCCGGAGCTGAATGCGGTCGACCTGCCGCTGCTCAGTCCCGATGTCAACGCCCTGCGCCGCACCGTGGACGCTTGGCGGCCGTGGATGGAAGCGGTACTCCGGGACCGCTTCGGCCTGGAGCCCCTTGCAGTCTACGCGCATCCTGCGCAGGTCCTGTTCTGCCGCGAGCCGTTCCAAGGTCTTGAGATTGCCGGACGACGAGTCCGTACCTCCTCGGTTGGACAAGCTGAACTCGTCAAAGCACTCGGCGGGATTCCGGTGGTGATCCCCTTCGCCGAGATCATGCCGGCGCTGCGCGACGACGTGGTCACCTGCGCTATCACTTCAGCCATTGCCGGCCAAACCATCGGCCTTCCGACCAGGGCGCCGCATATCGGCCGGGTGGGCGTCAGCTGGGGTCTTGGTGTCTTTGCCGCCAATCAAACCGCTTGGCAAAGCCTGCCCGAAGATCTCCGCGCACAGGTGCAGGGTGGCGTCCGCATGTTGGAACGGGAAATCTGGGAGGAGGCGGAACGGGAGTCCGCTGTAGGGCAGGCTTGCGGGATCCGGTCGGGGGCCTGTGCCGGGGACCGCCCAGTGCGTGGCGTCGAACCGCTTGGCAGTCAGGACGAGACACGTCGCATGCGCTTGCTGAACGAGACCATTATTCCACGGTGGCTGGAACGCTGCGGCCTGCAGTGCGCCGCCCAATGGAACCGCTACATGGCCGCTGCGGTCGGAGTTGTGACCGAGGTCCGCTGAGCGATGCCGCTGCACCTGCTCGCCCGGATGATCCTGCTGGGGGCCAGCGCGCTGGTCCTGCTGATCCTGGCAGGCAGCGCGCTGCTGGTGCAGCGCGCCCACCGCACCGCGGAGGCGGAGGCGGAGGCGATGGTGCAGCGGGCCGCGGCGGTGGCGGAAAGCGCGGTGAACCGGTTCTTCCTGCAGGTGGACGGTACGCTGATCGGGCTGCCGGCACTGCTCGACGGCCCGGCTGCGCTGGATGCCGGCGCCGCCTCGCGCCTGCTGCGCAACCTTGGCTTCCAGAACCTGAATTTCCGCGACCTGCTGCTGGTGCGGAGCGACGGGTGGGTCTGGGCCTCGGCGCAGCCGGCCTCGCTGGGCCGGTCGCTGCCGGTGCCGCCCGGCACGCTGGCGGCGGGACCGCGTCGCGGCGCCATGGTCATCGCCGGGCCGGCGCTCAACCCGGTGACCGGCGAATGGGCGCTCTTCTTCACCCGCATCATCCGCATGCCGGGGGGCGAGCCGCGGCATGCCGTGGCGGAAGTGCCTGTCCCGCTCGTCGCCGGGCTGTTCGCGCCGGCCGCCGGCGCCGGCATTCGCGTCGCGCTGGAACGCAGCGACGGCGCCCTGCTGGCGAGCCTGCCGCATGACGAGGGCCGCATGGGCCGGCCGGCGGAGATCCGGCCGGCATTGCCTGAGCCGAGTTCGCCGGAGCGCT
>NZ_SMOA01000325.1 GCF_004353985.1 Paracraurococcus ruber
GGCCCGCCGCTGGCCCCGCCCCGGCTGGCCGCCGCGGGGCCGACGCGACGGCCCCGGCCGGTCGATGCCGCCGCGGGCGTCAGACGCCGTCCGGCATCGCCTCCGTCCGCTCGCCCGGCGTCACCGGCGGCGTGGCGGCCGGGGCCGCCGCGTAAAGCGTGGCGATCCGCGCCTCCAGCGCCGCCACGCGGGTCTCCAGCGCCTCCTGCGCCTCCCGCGCCCGGCGGGCGAGTTCCATGGCGGCGTCCAGGTCCTCGCGCTTCACCAGGTCCAGCCGCTGCACCGCGGCGTCGATCTGCGCCCGGGCCGCCGCCTCCATCTCGGTCCGCATGCCGGCCAGCGCCGAGAAGGCGCCGCCCGCCACGCCGGCCAGGTCGTCGAAGAGATTGCCCCGCCGGCGGCCGCCGCTGCCCGTCTCGCTCATGCCCTGCTCCTTCTGCCTCGCCGGATTGCCCCGCTGGACCGGCGCGGCCGGTGCCGGGCACCCCGGGCGCCGCGACTGCAACGCGGCCAGGCCCGCCGCGGTCGCCGCCACCGCGATCGCCCGGCGCATGGCGCCGCGCCCTGGCGGGCATCGCGGTTCCGCACCGCCCCGATCTGCTCTATACCCCCGCCCCACCGCGGCGCAACGCGGCCCGCCCGGCGCCGCCGGCCGCGCGCCCGGGACACGCCATCGTCAGGGCGGGACGCCGCGATGCCGCGCCGCGGCCCGGCCGCAGCCCCCGCCCGCAGCCAGGGATTGCCGCATGTATCTGGTCACCGGCGGGGCGGGCTTCATCGGCTCCAACCTCGTCGCGGCGCTGGCCGCGCGGGGGGCGGAGGTGATGGTCGTCGACCACCTCGGCACCGGCGACAAGTGGCGGAACCTGGCGAAGCACACCATCGCCGGCCTGCTGCCGCCGCCGGCGCTGGAGGAGTTCCTCGCCGCCCGGCCGCCGCTCACGGCCGTGCTGCACATGGGCGCGATCAGTGCGACGACGGAAACCAATGGCGACCTGGTCGCCGCCACCAACCTGACCCTGCCGCTGCGCCTGTGGGAGGCCTGCGCCGAGCGGGAGGTTCCGTTCATCTACGCCTCCTCCGCCGCCACCTATGGCGATGGGGAACAGGGCTTCGACGACGATGCCGACCCCGCGGCGCTGGCGCGGCTCCGGCCGCTCAACCTCTATGGCTGGTCGAAGCTGGCCTTCGACCGGCGCGTGGCGCAGCTGCTCGCGCGCGGCGCGCCGCGGCCGCCGCAATGGGCCGGGCTGCGCTTCTTCAACGTCTATGGCCCGAACGAGGCGCATAAGGGCCGCATGGCCAGCGTGCTGTTCCACAAGTTCCGCCAGGTGCTGGGCGGGGAGCCGGCGACGCTGTTCCGCTCCGACCGCGCCGGCATCGCCGACGGGCAGCAGATGCGCGACTTCGTGCATGTGGACGACTGCGTCGCGGTGATGCTGTGGCTGCTGGAGACCCCTCGGGCCTCGGGGATCTTCAACGTGGGATCCGGCCGGGCCCGCAGCTTCTTCGACCTGGTGCATGCGATGTTCGCCGCCATGGGGCGGGAGCCGCAGATTCGCTTCGTCGACATGCCTGCCGACCTTCTCGGAAAATACCAGTACTTCACGGAAGCGCCGCTGGACCGGCTGCGCGCCGCGGGCTTCAACGCCCAGACCACGCCGCTGGAAGACGGGGTGCGCCGCACCGTGCAGGACTTCCTGATGACCGGGGACCCCTATCGCTGATGCTTCTCGCCATTCCCTTCCCGGCCTTCGACCCGGTGCTCGTGCAGGTCGGGCCGCTGGCGATCCGCTGGTATGCGCTGGCCTATATCCTCGGCATCGTGCTGGGCTGGTGGCTGGGCAAGCGCATGGTGGCGCTGGCGCCGCGCGTCGCCACGCCGCAGCAGGCCGACGACTACGTCACCTGGGTCACGCTCGGCATCATCCTCGGCGGCAGGCTCGGCTATGTGCTGTTCTACCGGCCGGACCACTACCTGGCGCATCCGCTGGAGATCCTGCAGGTCTGGCAGGGCGGCATGGCCTTCCATGGCGGCATGCTGGGCGTGATCGTCGCCACCATCCTGTTCTGCCGGCAGCAGCGGATCGACATGCTGGGCTTCGGCGACCGCGTCGCCTCGGTGGTGCCGATCGGCCTGTTCCTCGGCCGCTGCGCCAATTTCGTGAACGGGGAGCTCTGGGGACGGCCGGCCGACGTGCCCTGGGCCATGGTCTTCCCGCATGACCCGCTGCTGGTGCCGCGGCATCCCAGCCAGCTCTACCAGGCGGCGATGGAAGGCGTGATCCTGTTCCTGCTGCTGCAGGTGCTGGTGCGGCAGGAGGCGATCCGCGCCCGGCGCGGCTTCGTGGTGGGCGCCTTCCTGGCGGGCTATGGCCTGGCGCGGGTGGTGGGCGAGGTCTTCCGCGAACCCGATGCCTTCCTCGGCTTCCTTTTCGCCGGCGCGACCATGGGCCAGTTGCTGTCCGTGCCGATGATCCTGGTCGGCCTGTGGCTGATGGCCCGCGCCCGCCCGGCGGCCCGCGCGGCGGTGGCCTGAGCGGACTCGTGGTTTCCAAGGGCCTTTCGGCCTTTGGCGGGGTGGGGTCGGGAGGGGCAGGGGCACCCCATGACGCTCAGCGTCATGGGGACCCCGCAGCGCCCCTACCGAGTGCTGGAGGATCGGCCACGCCCGAGCGTCTCGACCGCTTCATGGCCCGTGCCGTCGCCGCCTACTACGCCGCGCGCGACCCGTTCGGCGCGGCCGGCGACTTCACCACGGCGCCCGAGATCTCCCAGGCCTTCGGCGAATGCCTGGGGCTCTGGGCGGCGGTGACCTGGCAGCAGATGGGATCGCCGCCCGAGATCGTGCTGGCCGAGCTTGGCCCCGGCCGCGGCACGCTGATGGCGGATGCGCTGCGCGCCGCGGCGATGGTGCCGGCATTCCGCGCGGCGCTGCGGGTCCATCTGGTCGAGACCTCGCCCCTGCTGCGCGCCGCCCAGGCCGCGCGGCTGGGCGATGCGGTGGCGGCCTGGCATGCCGACATCGCGGCATTGCCCGCCGGGCCGGCCATCATCCTGGCCAATGAGTTCTTCGACGCGCTGCCCATCCGGCAATTCATCCGCCGCGGCGGCGCCTGGCTGGAACGGCATGTCGAGGCGGGCCGCTTCGTGGCATTGCCGCCTGCCGATGCCCCGCCCCTGCCCGCTGCGGCGCCGGAGGGCGCCATCGCCGAACGGGCGGAGGCGGGCGAGGCCGTCGCGGCCGCCCTCGCCGCCCGGCTGCGGGCGCAGGGCGGCGCGCTGCTCGCGCTCGACTACGGCTACAGCGAGCCCGCGCTGGGCGACAGCCTGCAGGCGATGACGCGGCATGGCCCCGCCGACCCGCTGGCCGCGCCCGGCACGGTGGACGTCACCGCGCATGTCCCCTTCGCCGCCCTGGCCGAAGCGGGACGCGCCGCCGGCGCCGCGGCGCATGGCCCCTTGCCCATGGGGCTGTTCCTGCAGCGCCTCGGCCTCGCGCAGCGCGCCGCCATCCTGGCGCGCGCGGCCGCCACGGCGGGCCGGCGCGACCAGGCCGGGCTGATCCTCTCGGGCGCCGAGCGCCTGACCGCGCCCGAGGGCATGGGCCGCCTGTTCAAGGCGCTCTGCCTGTGCCATCCCGCCCTCCCCATCCCGCCGGGGTTCGAGGCCGCATGACGGATGCCGAGTACCTGACCACCCCCGCGCTGGCCGCGGTGACCGGGCTGCGCCACGGCTTCTTCACCCGCCGCGGCGGCGTCTCGGAAGGGCCCTGGGCGGCACTGAACTGCTCCCTCTCCGGCCAGGACGACCGGGAGAAGGTGCGGGAGAACCGCCGCCGCGCCGCCGCCGCGCTCGGGCTGGACCGGCCGGCGCTGCACGGGCTGCACCAGGTGCATGGCATCGCGGTGGCCGAGGTGGATGCGGCGGGCTGGCAGGAAGGCCAGGGGCCGCAGGCGGATGCGATGGTGACGGCACGGCCGGGCATCGCGCTGGGCATCGTCACCGCCGATTGCGCGCCGGTGCTCTTCGCCGATCCGCGGGCGGGCGTGATCGGCGCGGCGCATGCCGGCTGGCGCGGCGCGGTGGACGGCGTGCTGGAAGCGGTGCTGGCGGCGATGGAGCGGCTGGGCGCCGACCGCGCCCGCGTCACCGCCTCGGTCGGCCCCTGCATCGCCCAGCCGAGCTACGAGGTCGGGCCCGACCTGCGAGACGCCGTGCTGGCGCAGGACGCCGCGCATGCCCGCTTCTTCGCCGCGGGCCGGCGGGAGGGGCGCTGGCAGTTCGACCTGGCCGGCTACTGCGCCGCCCGCCTCGCCGCCGCCGGGGCGGGCCGGGTGGAAACGGCCGGCCTCGACACCCTGGCGGAGGAGGCCCGCTTCTTCAGCCATCGCCGCCGCACGCTGGCTGGCGGCGGGCCGATCGGGCACCAGATCAGCGCCATCGCGATCGCGCCCTGAGCGCGATGCCCGGGAGTTCCATGCCCTATCTCATCCAGTTCATGGTCCTGACGCTGCTGACGCTGCTGGTGGCCTGTGTCCTCATCTAGGGGCACCCTCGCCGGCCTCGGCGCCCTGCTGGCGCTCGCCGCCTGCGGCGACCTGCCGCAGCCCTATCGCGGCCGCCCCGGCAGCCAGGCGCAGGTGCTGGCCATCCCGCTCGCCGTCCGGCTGGCGGTGCCGCCGCCGGACCAGGCGCTGCTGCCCGCCGATGGCGCCAGGGCCTTCTCGGATGCCCTGACCGCCGCGCTACAGGCGCAGGATGTCCCGGCCATCGCCACCGCCACGCCGCTGCCGCTGGATTGGCTGGTGGAGATGACGGCGGCGATGGAGGGCCAGGCGATCCGCCCGCGCTTCCGCCTGCTGGACGCCGACCGCCGCGCCCAGGCCGCCACGGACGGCATGCCGGTGCCGATCCAGGATTGGGCGCATGCCGACCGGGCGCTGTTCGACCGCGTGGCGGCGGAGGCGGCGCCGAAGCTGACGCAGCTGCTGCTGCAGGTGGAGGCGGCGCGCAAATCCACCGACCCGGCCTCGATCGCCGCCGGCCCGCCGCGGCTGCGCATGGTCGGCGTGCGCGGCGCCCCGGGCGACGGCAACACCGCCCTCGGCAGCCGGATGCGGGAGATGCTGGGCGGCCAGGGCTTCGTCGTGCAGGACACGGCGGAAGGGGCCGCCTATGGCCTGCAGGCGGAGGTCCTGGTGGTCCCGGGCGCGACGCGCGGGGTGGAACGCGTAGAGATCCAGTGGATCGTCAGCCGCAAGGATGGCGAGGAGCTCGGCCGGGTCGTGCAGATGAACGAGGTGCCGGCGGGCCGGCTGAACCGGCTGTGGGGCGACATCGCCTATGTCGCGGCGGAACAGGCGGCGGCCGGGGTGAAGACCGTGGTGTCGAATGCCCTGCAGGCGCCGCCCACCACCTCCGACGCGCCGCGGCCGGAGGCACCGCAGGCCGCCGGAGCCCCCTCCCCTGTCCCTGCCGGAGCCGCGACGCAGCGCTGAGCCGGGCCCCGGCGCTGCGGCGCCGGGGGCAAGCCCGGGCAGGGGCGCGCGGCGTGCCGGCCCCGCCGGAGCCCGACCC
>NZ_SMOA01000326.1 GCF_004353985.1 Paracraurococcus ruber
GGCCGGCGGCCGCCTCCGGCGCGAGCGCCATCGCCGGCTCTGCCGCCGGACCGGGCGCGGGTTCCGGCGGGGTCCCCGGCTCGGGCTCCGCCGGATGGGCCGCGGGGGCCTCCGGCGGCGGCGCGGGCTCCGCCTCCACCGCCATCAGTTCCGCCCGGGCGTGCAGGTTGCCGGGATCGAGCGTCAGGGCGAGGGCGTATTCGCCGAAGGCCTCCTCCTGCCGGCCCAGCAGCTTCAGGGCATGGCCGATCTGGACATGCAGGTCGCTGTCCTCGGGCTGCAGCCGCTCGGCCTCCCGGTAGCTCAGCAGGGCGCCCCGGGGATCCCCCTCCTCCTTCAGGCAATGCCCGTACTGGACCCAGATGGCCCAGTCCGCCGGCCGCAGCCGGAGGTAGCTGCCATAGGCCTCGGCGGCCTCCGCCCAGTGGCGGGCATCGCGCAGCCGGTCGCCCTCGGCCCGCAGCACCACCGCGTCCTGGTCCGGGGCAAGCCCCGCCTCCTGCATGTCCATGCCCGTCGTCCTGCCTGGCGGCGGCTGGCCGCCCCTTCCACGCGGACCCGGGCACCGTCAGGCCGGCCGCGCTGCCTCGTTGCTTCGCGCATTCGCGATGCTAAAGGAAGGGGGATCGGCTCTTTGCCGGACGAA
The DNA here is from genome assembly GCF_004353985.1 of Paracraurococcus ruber. Lineage (GTDB taxonomy): Bacteria > Pseudomonadota > Alphaproteobacteria > Acetobacterales > Acetobacteraceae > Paracraurococcus > Paracraurococcus ruber. The sequence continues at coordinate 647 of NZ_SMOA01000326.1, forward strand.
GGCAGCGCAGCGGTCGGCGGCGGCGAGCATCGCCATGCGGCGCGTGGTCCACCGGGCGGATCATCATGGGGGCAAGGGCCATCGGTCCGCATCCATCGGCACCGGCGGGCGTGCCGGCCTTTCCGGTGCGCGACCGGCGCGGACGGCGCCGCGGCGCGGGAGGTCGGGCAAGGCCGGATGGACTGATGCGACGGCACCGGCCGGATAACCGCGCCGGGCGCGCGGCCATGCGCCTGCCGCGCTGCGGGGCCCGCCCCGCGGGCGCCAGCCCTCCGTGGTCAGGCGAAGACGATGGCCAGCACCAGCAGCGGGGACAGCAGCGCGAGGATCGCGCCCGCCCGCAGCATCAGGACGCCGACATCGACGAGGCGAAGCGCCACCAGGCTGCGCAGCGGCACGGGCGCGGGGGCCGCCGCGGGCGGCAGGCCGGCCAGGGCCTGCGGAGAGGATGCCAGCCTGTCGTTCCGCATCATGCCGCCGATAGAGCCTTATCCCGGATCGCGCTGCAAGCACTATCCGCCAGCACGATTAACGGAATGGTTGATCCTGGGCGCGGCTTGGCTCACCTCTCCGTCAGACGACGCGTCGTCGAAGGGACTCGCCGCGCATGACCCACCACGTCCGCCTGTTCATCGATGGCTACAACCTCGCCCTCGAACAGGGGACCGGCGTGGCGACCTATGCCCGCAACCTCAGCCAGGCGCTCGGCACGCTCGGCCATCAGGTCGGCGTGCTCTACGGCACCCGCGCCGCGCCCTCCTATCATCCGCTGATCCGCGAGATCGCCTTCTTCGACGAACGCGTCGGCGACCCGCCGAAATGGCTGGTGGCGCTGCGGCGCGGCCGGCGGATGCTGCGCGCGCCGCTGGGGGAACGGGCGGAGCGCGTGCCGATCACCGGGCAGGTGATCGCCACCACCTTCCGCGACCGGCTGCCGCATTTCGACGAGCTGTGGAATGCGCGTGACCTGTTCCAGCAGTCCCAGGCGCATTTCCGCGTCTTCGGCCGGCCCCTGAAGGCAGTGCTGCCGGCTCCGCCGGCGCTGATGCACTGGACCTATCCGCTGCCGCTGCGGGTCCCGGGCACGCGCAACATCTACACCCTGCACGACCTGGTGCCGCTGCGGCTGCCCTACACCACGCTCGACAACAAGCGACGCTACTTCCGGCTGAACCGGCTGCTGGGCGCGCGGGCCGATCACCTCGTCACCGTCTCCGAATCCTCGAAGCGCGACATCGTCTCCCTGCTCGGCGTGCCGGAGGAGCGGGTGACCAACACCTACCAGTCCGTCCACATCCCGCGGCAATTCACCGCCCTGCCGATGGAGGCGGCCCGGGCCGAGATAGCCGGCAGCTTCGGGCTGGAGGCCGGGCGCTACTGGCTGTTCTTCGGCGCCATCGAGCCGAAGAAGAATGTCGGGCGGATGATCCAGGCCTTCCTGGCCAGCGGCGTGGAGGGGCCGCTGGTCATCGTCGGCAAGAAGGCGTGGAAGTCGGAGGAGGAGCTTCGCCTGCTGTTCGACGACCATATCCGCCACCTGGTGCTGGAGGGGCAGACCCTGCGGACCCGGCACAAGGTCATGCTGCTGGACTACGCCCCCTTCCGGCTGCTGGTGAACCTGATCCGCGGCGCCCGCGCGGTGCTCTTCCCCTCGCTCTACGAGGGCTTCGGCCTGCCGGCGCTGGAGGCGATGCTGCTCGGAACCCCCGTCATCACCTCCAACACCGCCTCCATGCCGGAGGTGGTGGGCGATGCGGCGCTGACGGTCGATCCCTACGATGTTGGCGCGCTGGTGCAGGCGATCCAGGCCATGGACCGCGACGAGGTGCTGCGCGCCCGCTTGGCCGAGGCCGGGCCGCGCCGCGCCGCGCTGTTCAACCCGGATGCCTATGCCCGGCGGCTGGAAGCGCTCTATGCCAGGCTGGGGGTGCCGCCGGCCGCGACCGCGCCGCCGGCGACGCGGCTGGCGGCCGAATGAGGGGCGGGCCCATGGGGGAAGATCGCGCGCCGGCGGCGACCGCGACGGACCCGGGGACCGGCCGGGAGACCGACCCGGAGACGACCCCGGCGCTGCTTCCCGCCACCGGCCGGGCCTGGGAGGCCGGCGACCTGCTGGGCGGCGACGACCACGACTTCGTCTGCAACATCTATCTGGCGGTGCTGGGCCGCCTGCCCGACGCCGCCGGCTACCGGCATTACCGCGCCGCGATCGCCGGCCGGCCGGAACACCGCACCCAGGCGCTGCGCGACATGGCGGCGTCCGAGGAGGCGGCGCGGGCCGGCGCCGCCATCCGCTTTCCGGACACCCCTGCCCCGCCCCCCGGCCCCGCCCGCGCCCGGGCGGTGACCCAGGAGATCCGGCTGGACTGGCTGCAGCGGGAGGTGCTGCGGCTGCAGGAGGCGATGACGCTGGCCGGCGGCGCCGGCCTGGCCGCCGACGCGATCGAAGCCCGCGACGCCGCCCTGCATTTCGAGATCGCGTCCCTGCGGCGGGAGGTGGAGGAGCGGCTGGACGCCCTGCTCGGCCCCGTCCCGGCGGAGGCCGCGGCGGCGCGGGACGCGGCCATCGCCGCGCTGACGCGGGTGGTCGGCCGGCATGTCGCCGATCGCGTCGCGGCGCTCGAGGCGCAGTTCGAGACGCGCTTCCGCGGGCTGGAGGAGCGCCTGCTGCACCTCGAGGCACGGCGCGAGGCGTGACGGCGCAACATGGCTGAGGCGCCCCTCCCGCCCGGCCGCCGGAAGCCAGGAGACCTGGCCCGGCCACCGCTGGGCCAGGGCAGCCGGGCCGGCGCGGCATGACCGGCACCGGCCCGCCGGGCCTCGTCGTCGTCACGCCGCTGCCGCCGACCCGCTCTGGCATCGCCGACTATGCGGCGGAGCTGCTGCCGGAACTGGCGCGGGACGGGCCCGTGGCGGCGGTGGTGGCGCGGCGGGCCGCAGTGGTGCCGCTGCCGGGCGTCGAGGTCGTCGCCCTGGCAGACTACCGGACCCGGCCGGACCTGCGGGCCTGGCCGCATCTCTACCAGGTCGGCAACAGCCTCGACCACGCGCATGCCTTCCTCGGCGCGTTGCGGCGGCCGGGAATCGTCACCCTGCACGACCCGGTGCTGCACCACCTGGTGGAGGCGCTGACCCTCGCCCGCGGCCGGCCGGCGGGCTATGCCGCCGCCCTCGCCGCCGAGCATGGCGAGGCCGGGCGGCGCGTGGCGCGGCTGCGGGCGCAGGGGGTCTTCGACCCGGCGCTGCGCTGGCTGATGCCGCTGCACCGCACCCTGCTCGACCGCGCCCAGGGGGTGATCCTGCACAGCCGCTTCGCCGCCGCGCGGGTGCACCGGCCGGGCGGGCCGCCGCTGCTGGTGATGCCGCACCACCTGTCCCCCGCCGTGGCCCGGCTCGACGGGCTCAGCCAGGCGGCGGCGCGCCGCGACCTCGGCCTGCCGGAGGCCGGGCCGATCCTGCTCTCCCTTGGCCATGCGACACCCGCCAAGCGGATCGATGTGGTGCTGGAGGCGGTGGCGCGCCTGGCCGCCCGGCATCCCGGCCTGCTGCATGTGGTGGCCGGGGCGCCCGACCCGGCGCTCGACCTCGCGCCGCTGATCGGCCGGCTCGGCCTCGGCGGGCGGGTGCGGGTGACCGGCTGGCTGAGCGAGGACGCCTTCCTGCGGCATGCCAGGGCAGCCGACCTGCTGGTGACGCTCCGCCACCCGATCGCGGGCGAAAGCTCCGGGGCGCTGGTGCGGGCGCTCGGCCTCGGCTTGCCGGCGGTGGTGGATGCGGTCGGGCCGGCGGCGGAATACCCGGCGGCGGTCGTGGCGACGCTCCCGCCGGGGCCCGGGATGGCGGACCGCCTCGCCGCGCTGGTCGACGCGCTGCTGCGGGACCCGGCGCGCCGCGCGGCCATGGGGGCGGCGGCGCGGGCGCATCTGCGGCAGCATGCCCGGCTCGATGCGTCGGCCGCGGCGGTGCGGCGGGCGGTCGGGCTCTGGTCCGGTCGCCCGGGCGGCGTCCCCGGCGGCACGGCATGACCGGCCGCCGGCATGGCCCGCATCCTCGGTCGCATCCTGCGCCGGACCGGTCGCCGGGCATCCGGCGCCGGGTCGCCGCGCCATGCCAGACGTCGTAGGCGCGCGGAGATGTTTCGCGTATCTGTTCAACCATCGCGCAACTGTGACTGCGATACCGCATCGATCACTACCGGTGTTGCGCCTACCTCCGCCAATAGTGGCGGCGGGATGAGTCCGCGAGGACAGCCCACGAGATGGAGACGCCGAATGGCTGAGCCGAGGGACGGTTTGCGGGTCCTGCTGGCCGAGGATGAGAGCCTGGCCGCCGCCGTCATCGGGGATGCCCTGGCGGAGATGGGTTACGACGTGATGCATGCGCCGGATGGCGCGGCGGCGCTCGACCTCGCGGCCACGGTTCCATTCGACGTGCTGGTGACCGACCTGGCGATGCCACGGATGACGGGGCTGGAGCTGATCCCCCGCCTGCGGGCGGACCGGCCCGACCTGCCGGTGGTGGTGATGACGGGCCACCTGACCGATGCGGGCGAACGGATGCTGCGGGCCGCGCAGGCCGGGCCGACCACGCTCCTGCTCAAGCCCTTCGCCGTCACCCAGCTGATGGAGGCCCTGGCCCGCGTCGCGCCGCAGCCGGCGCCGGTCGAGGCGCTTCGACTGACCGCCTGACGCCGGCCGCGTGACGTCCCGGTCAGGCCGCGGCCGGGCGCGAACTCGCCCGGCGCAGCCTCGGAACGCCGGACGCGGCGCCCGCAGCCGGCGCATTCACCCGGCCACGCGGACCGCACCCGGCCATCGATCCCGCGGCGGTCCCGCGCGGCGCCGGGCTCGCGCCGCGCTGCGATCGGCGCCGGG
>NZ_SMOA01000327.1 GCF_004353985.1 Paracraurococcus ruber
GCCGGCCCGCGCCCGCCTTCGCCCGGCGGGTCGGCCCGCGTCGTCGCCGGCGGGCGCGGGCCGCCCCGGGCCCGCCGCCGTACTGTCCGCCCCGGGCCGCCGATGGTGGGGCGGGCTCCGGTTCTCCGCGCAATCATGCCCCGGCGCGGCCTTCCGCCCGGGCCCGCTGGCGGTGGCGGTTAGGTCAGAGTTCAGACTTCTCCGGTAAGCGTGTGTCGGTGACGACCGTTCCCCCCGGTCCCGACGCGGCCAGTCCATCCCAGCGGCGCTCGGCCGGGCTGCCGCTCGGCCTGCGGCTGGTCGCATTGCTGCTCGCCACCCTGCTGCCGCCCACGGCGGCCCTGTTCGCCCTCATCGGCATCGGCGCCTCGGAACGCCTGGCGGATGCCGAACGCGATGTCGGCCGCCTGGCGGCGCTGCGGGCGGAACAGCAGACGGCGCTGCTTGGCAAGACCCAGCTCATGCTGGCCGCCCTGGCGCGCCAGCCGGCGCTGCGCGCCCTGCCGCTGGACCCCGCCGCCTGCGCCATGGCGGCGCAGGCGGCGCGGGCGGACACGCCCTGGCTGCGCGGCATCGCCGTCACCGACGGCGCCGGCGTGATCACCTGTTCCAACAACAACAGCGGCCTCGGCGTCTCGCTCGCCGACCGGGCCTATCTGCAGCAGGCGATCACGACGCGGCGGCCCGTGGTCTCGCCGCTGCTGGCCAGCCGGGTCGATGCCGTGGCGCAGATCATCGTCGCCCTGCCGCTCGACAACGACCATGACGGGGCGGTTGACCTGCTGCTGCTCGGCGTGGTGGACATCGCCCGGCTGCTGGATGCCAGCTCGGGCATCCCGCTCGGCACCGACACCATGCGGCTGTTCGACGGTGCCGGGCGGCTGGTCGCCAGCCTGCCGCCGGCGCCGGACCAGGTGGGGCAGGGCTTCGCCGACCATCCCTTCTGGCGCAGCGTCCTGGCGCAGGGCGGGACCGGCGTGCATCACGGCCCGGGGCTGAGCGGGGAGGAGCGCATCAAGGGCTTCGCCCGGATCGAGGGCACGGACGCCGTCGTGGCCGTCGGCCGGAGCGAGGCGGCGGTGATGGCGCCGGTCGCCGCGCTGATCCGCAACGCGGCGCTGCTGGCCCTGGCCGGGCTCGGCCTCGCCATCCTGGTCGCCTGGGTGTTCGGGCGCGCCATTCTGGTGCGCGACATCGGCCGGCTGGCGGAGGCGGCGCGGCGGTGGCAGCCGGGCGGCCCGGCGGTGTTCCCCGCCGCCGCGCCCGGCCGCTTCGCCGCCACCGAATTGCAGGCGCTGCACGCCGCGCTCGCGGCCATGGAAGCCTGCCACGCGACCGTGCTGCACCGGGTGGAGGAGAAGCGCCGGCTGCTCGACATCGTCACCGGGTCCATGGCGCAGGGGCTGGCCGCCTGGGATGCCGACTGGCGGCTGACCCTGGCCAATCCCGCCTATGCCCGCATGCTCGGCCTGCCGGAGGATATGGGGCGGCCCGGCCGCAGCTTCATCGAGATCGCCCGCGCCCTGGCCGAGCGCGGCTTCTTCGGCCCGGGCGACCCGGCGATGCTGGCCGCCATGCGGCTGCGCCAGGTCGCGCAGGACCGGCCGGAGACGCGGGAGGTGGTGCGTCCGGACGGCCGCGTGCTGGAGGTGGCGGACCGGATGCTGCCCAATGGCGGCATGGTCACGACCTTCACCGACGTGACGGAGCGGCGGGAGGCCGAGGCGCGGACCATCCACATGGCGCGGCATGATGCGCTGACGGGCCTGCCCAACCGCACCCAGATGCAGGAACGCTTGGCCGACCTGCTGGCGGAGGCCGGGCCGCAGGGCCGCCGCTTCGCGCTGCTCTATCTCGACCTCGACCGCTTCAAATGGGTGAACGACACGCTTGGCCACCAGGCGGGGGATGCGCTGCTGGTCGCCGTGGCGGACCGCATCCGCAACCGCACCCGCACCCGCCGGGACGGCGGCGACCTGGTGGTGCGGCTGGGCGGCGACGAATTCGTGGTGGTGACGGCGCCGGTGCTCGGCCTCGACCGCGACGCGGCGGAGGAGGCGGCGGGCCTCGCCGCGCGGCTGATCACCGCCCTGTCGGACCCGGTGGAGATCGAGGGGCAGCAGGTGGTGGTCGGCGCCTCGGTCGGCATCGCGCTGTTCCCGGCGCATGGCATGGATGCCCGCCGCCTGTTGCAGCATGCCGATCTGGCGCTGTACCGCGCGAAGGAGGATGGCCGCGGCTGCTGGCGCTTCTTCGAGCCGGAGATGGACGAGCAGGCGCAGCAGCGGCGGCGGCTGGAGATGGACCTGCGGCGCGCCCTGGCGGAGGCACCGGAGGAATTCGTGCTGCACTACCAGCCGGCGGTGGAGATCGCCGGCGGCCGGGTGACCGGGTTCGAGGCGCTGCTGCGCTGGCAGCACCCCGAGCGCGGCCTCGTGGCGCCGCAGGAATTCATCGGCCTGGCCGAGGAGATCGGCGCCATTGAGGCGCTGGGCGAGCTGGTGCTGCGCCGGGCCTGCGCCGAGGCGGCGCGCTGGCCCGACCAGCGGCTGCGGCTGGCGGTCAACCTCTCCGCCCTGCAATTCCGCCGCGAGCACCTCACGGCGCTGATCCATGCCGTGCTGGAGGAGTCCGGGCTCGACCCGCGCCGGCTCGAGCTCGAGATCACCGAGGGCGTGCTGCTGAACCAGACGGCGCAGACCATGGCGACGCTGCGCGGGCTGCGGGACGCCGGGGTGCGCATCGCCATGGATGATTTCGGCACCGGCTATTCCTCGCTCAGCTATCTGCGCTCCTTCCCCTTCGACCGGGTGAAGATCGACCGCGCCTTCGTCCGCGACCTGGCCAGCCGGCCCTGCGACGCCACCATCGTCCGCGCCGTGACCACCATCTGCGCCGGCCTTGGCATGGCGACGACCGCCGAGGGCGTGGAGACGGAGGAGCAGTTACGCCTGCTGGCGGCGCTGGACTGCAACGAGGCACAGGGCTTCCTGTTCGGCCGCCCGGTGCCGGCGGCGCAGATCCCGCAGACCCTCGCCCGGCTGGCTGCTCTCGCGGGGTGACGCCGGGCCGGAGACGCCCCGGCGCCGGGATGCCGCGTGCCATCGGGCATGGTCATGCCGGCCTTGGGGGCGGGAGGCCCGGTCGCCCCCGGACCGCGGGCCCGTCAGGCCGCGGGCCGCGCCGTTCCCGCCCCCGAATTCCGGCCCGCTTCCGGGCCCATCCCGGGCAGCGGGCTCGACCCGTCCCGGTCGGGCAGGCCGATGCGGCCGAGGCCGGGCAGCTTCAGCGCCGGCCGCCGCAGGTCGAGCCCGGCGACGAGGCCGAGCAGGTTGACCTCCACCCCCTCCACCCAGCCAAGCGTCAACCCGGCATAGCCGCCGAGCGTCAGCCGGAGGCCGGTGCCGGAGGCGGTGCGGCGCAGCCAGCGGCCGTCATGCGGGTAGTCCTTGCCGATGGCGGTCGGCGGCAGGGCCACCGGCAGGCCCGGCACCGCCTCCAGCACCGCGGCGACGAAGGTGTTCGAGTTGGGGCCCGGCCAGGCGCGGTAGTCGCCCTGGTTGCGCCAGGCATAGCCCTCGATGGCCGCGAGCATGGGCGGTATCAGCCGCGCCGCCGCCGCGCCGTCGGCGGCGAAGACCACCTCCGGCGCGGCGCCGAACCAGCGGCCGTCGGGGGCGAAGCCGTTCACCCGGATGGGCGCGCCCCAGGCGGTGTAGTCGTAGCGTTCGTAGCGGGCCGCGCCTTCCGGCTTCAGCACCAGCCAGCAATGCACCGCGACGATGCCGCGCCAGCGCACCGTCCGCGCGGCGAGCACGCGGACCACCGCCGGCCGGTGCGCGGCGGCCGGCGGCAGCAGGCCGGTCGAGGAGCGGTCGGCTGCCCACCAGCCCTCCGGCGGCTGGCGCGCCTGCCAGCGCGCGGCCGACACGGCGACGGGCAGCAGGAAGAGCAGGAGGAGGAGCAGGGGAAGGAGCTTCGTCGCCGGCATCGTCCCGCAGCATGTCTGCATGCCGGGGCGGCGGCGCAACCGCACCCCGCCGGATGGCGGGGGCGGGCGTGGCGCCGCGGGTCACCGTCCCGCCGGGCCGACGCATCGCAGCGCGCCTCGCCCGGCGATGCGCCGCGGGGCCGCCCCCCCCGCCGCGCCGTGACCGCGCCTCGTATGATTGCGCCTAGTACATCTGCGCGCGGATGCGCGCCTGGTACTCGGCCTCGTACCGCGCCGCATCGATGCCGCCGCCGGCGGTGTGCGCGGCGATCATCTGGCCGTTGCTCGGCACCCCGGGCGGGCGCGGCGTGCCGCCCCAGATGCCGCTGCGCATCACCGACTTGGCGCAATGCGCATAGACCTCCCGCACCTGCACCAGCAGCACCGTCGCGGGGTCCTTGCCCTGCGCCGCCAGCCGGGCGCGCAGCGCCGGGTCGGCGGTGATGCGCGCCAGGCCATGCACCCGCAGCGTCTCGCCCACGCCGGGGATGAGGAAGAGCAGCGCGACGCGCGGGTCCTGCAGTACGTCGCGCAACCCGTCCAGCCGGTTGTTGCCGCGCCGGTCGGGCAAGGCGAGGGTGCGGTCGTCGAGCGGCACCGCGAAGCCCGGCGCATCGCCGCGCGGCGTCGCATGCGGCCCCTGCGTCCCGGTGGTCGCCAGGATGCAGAAGGGGGAAGCGGCGATGAAGGCGCGCGACGTCGCCTCCAGCCGGTCCGTCACCTTGGCCAGGAAGCGCGGATGCGGCGCCTCGTACAGCGCCTCCAGCTGGTCGAGGCGGGTGACGGCCCAGGGATCGTCGACCGGGCCGCTCATCCGCGCAGGGCCTTGATCTGGGCCGGGTAGCTGCCCGGGTCCACGCGCACATCCACCAGCGCCGGGCCATCCGCCGCCAGCGCCTCCGCCAGCGCGGCGCGGTAGCCGGCGGCGTCCGTGGCGCGCAGGCCGATGCCGCCCAGGGCGCGCATGGCGGCGGCGAAATCGGCCTCCGGCCAGCCCAGCGCGCCGCCCGGCAGGTCGCGCCCGCCCGTCTTGATGTCGATCAGCGAGAGCGTGGCGTCGTTGAAGACCACCACGGTCAGCTTCACGCCGAGCACCGCCGCCGTCGCCAGCTCGCCCAGCGCCATCAGCAGCCCGCCATCGCCGGTGAAGGCCAGGGCGCCGCGGTTGGGGTCGTGCAGCGCCGCGGCGATGCCGGCCGGCAGGGCGAAGCCCATGGTGGCGAGGCCGTTCGAGATCAGCAGGTCGCCCGGCCGCTCCGCCTGCCAGAAGCTGGTGCAGGGGAACATATGCGCGCCGGCATCGACCGAGACCCGGGGGTCGCGCCCGGCCGCGCGGCAGGCCTGCTGCGCGATCTCCACCACCGCCTGGGGGGAGAGGCCGCGATTGCCGTCCTCCCGCCCATCGGGCGCATTGGCCAGCGCGCGCAGCCAGGCGGTGCGATGGCCGGCGATCTCCGTCGCCTCCCAGCCGCCGCGCCGCGCCGCTGCCGCCAGCGCCGCCAGCGCCGGCGCCAGCGGCCCG
>NZ_SMOA01000328.1 GCF_004353985.1 Paracraurococcus ruber
GCGCGGGTTCATGCGGCACGGCGTGCCTGCCGGCCCGAGCCGGCCGGCGGCGCCTGCGGCAGGCGGTCCCCGGCTCGACCAGCCCCCGGAATTGCGAAGGGGCCCGCATGGGGCCCCTTGCCTGCGGCATCCGGTCCCGGATGGAGCGCCTCAGCGCTCGTCCATCGCCGCGCCGATCTCGGCGCGCAGCTCGTCTTCCAGGCTCGGCTCTTCCTCGCGGACGATCTCCTCGCCGCGGATCTGCTTCTCCGCCTCCTCGAGGCTGCGGGCGACGTTCACCACGACGGTGATGTGCACCTCGGGGTGCAGCTCGACGCGAACATTGGTCAGGCCCAGCGTCTTGATCGGCTGCTCCAGCAGCACCTGGCTGCGGGCGACGGTCAGGCCGCCATCCTTGCAGCCATCCGCGATGTCGCGGGCGGAGACGGAGCCGTAGAGGCCGCCCGACTCGCCGGCCTGGCGGATGATGGTGACGGTCAGGCCCGCCACGCGCTCGGCGATGCGCTCGGCTTCCTCGCGCCGCTTGATGTTCTGCGCCTCGAGCTGGGCGCGCTCCGCCTCGAACCGCTTCAGGTTGTCGGCATTGGCGCGGATGGCCTTGCCCTTGGGCAGGAGGAAGTTGCGGGCATAGCCGGGGCGGACTTTCACCCGCTCGCCCATCTGGCCGAGCTTCTCGACCCGCTGCATGAGGATGAGTTCGATCATCGGTTGGCGCCTTCGGTCAGGTCTGGCGCGGCGCCTGGCGCCGCAGGAATTGGTCGTAAAGGCCGAGGCCGACGAGCCCCGGGCCCATGAGCTGGAGGAACAGCACCACCAGCAGGTAGAAGCCCACCAGCATCGGCAGGCGCGCCTTGCGGCCGCGCAGCCGCGCATGCACGCCGGCGACGCCCTGCAGGAACAGCGGCACGAGCAGCAGCAGCAGCGCCGACAGCGCCACCGCATCGCCGCCCGCCGGCGCGGCGAGGAAGAGGCCGAGGGCGAGGGCCGGCAGCACCGGATACCAGCCCGGCAGCCGCACCGCCGCCCAGTCCGGCTTGCCGCCGCGCAGCAGCCCGCGCTTCGCCAGGAAGCCCGCCGCGGCGCCGGCATTGGCCAGCAGCGCGATGGCGGCCCAGAAGCCGATCGCGCCCGCCTTCACCCGCACCAGCCCCGCCACCAGGGTTTCCGGCGCCGGCATGCCGAGGCGGCGCAGCGCCACCTCCATCGCCTGCCGCATGGCCGCTTCCAGCCCGCCGCTGCCGGCGAGGAAGGCGGCCGAGAGCAGCAGCACCGCCAGCGGCCAGAGCCCGAGCAGCGCCAGGGGCAGGGACAACGAGACGCGACCCGGCCCAGCGCCCGGCGCCTGGCCCGGCGCCGGTCCTTGCCCAAGCCCCTGCCCCGATACCTGGCCGGGGACCTGTCCCTGCGCCGCCAGCACCAGCAGCGGTGCCGGGATGCCGAACAGGGCGAGGTAGATGACGGCCGCGAAGCCGCCGCCCGAGATCGCCACCAGCAGAACCCCCAGCAGGCTGGCAACGGCGGCGCTGGCGACGCCGAAGCCGAGCCCGGCCGCGAACAGCGGGAAGGAGGCGATCCAGAGCACGCCGGTGCCGAGCGGCAGGCCGCGCATGGCCCAGAGCGCGCAGACGGCGGACACGCAGCCGGCCGCGCCCGCGGCCAGCAGGCCTGGGTTGCCGAACACGCCGCCCTGACCGGACGCGCCGCTCATTGCCGCAAGCAGCCCCCGTGCCGCGTCAGTCGTTGATGACGTAGGGCAGCAGGGCCAGGAAGCGGGCGCGCTTGATGGCATTCGCCAGCTCGCGCTGCTTCTTGGCGCTGACCGCGGTGATGCGACTCGGCACGATCTTGCCGCGCTCCGACAGGAAGCGGGACAGCAGGCGCACGTCCTTGTAGTCGATCTTCGGCGCGTTCGGGCCGGAGAAGGGGCAGGACTTGCGGCGGCGGTAGAAGGGCCGGCGGGCGCCTACGGCGGGGCGGCGGGCGGCCGGGTTCAGATCCGGGGTTGCGTCGGACATGGCTTACTGCTCCTCGGGCCCGGTGACGGCTTCCATTTCCTCGCGCGGGCGGGCGCGGAATTCCTCGCGCTCGTCGCCGCGGTCGCGGCGGCCGCTGCTGAAGCGGCCGGGCGGGCGGGGGCCGCGGAAGCCGCGGTCGCGCTCGCGGTCCTCGCCGCGGCGGGAGAGGATGGCGGACGGCGCCTCGTCGATCGCCTCGACGCGGATGGTCAGCACGCGCAGCACGTCCTCGTTCAGGCCAAGCTGGCGCTCGACCTCCTGCATCGCCGCCGGGGAGGCGTCGACGCCGAGGAGCATGTAGTGCCCCTTGCGGTTCTTCTTGATGCGGTAGGCGAGGCCGCGCAGGCCCCAGTATTCCCGCTTCTTCACCTCGCCGCCCTGTTCGCCCAGGGTGGCGGTGATCTGATCGGCGATGGCGTCGACCTGCTGCTGCGTGACATCGTTGCGTGCGATGAACACGCTCTCATACAAAGGCATGGATTCTCCCTCTGGCTGTCTCAGCCCAGGGGCGCAGGGCGGGATGCCGGTGCGCGCAAAGGGGCATAGCCGCGCGCGATGCCACCGCGCCCGGCAGGGAAGCGCGGCGTAAAGCACGGGCAAGGCGCGGAATGCAAGCCTCGCCGCGCGGGGGGGGCGTCCGGCGCCGGCGCCCGGCCCCGCAGGAAACCGTCGGATGGCGCCCGCGGGTCAGGGCACCCCGGCATCGACCAGCGCGTCGATGGCGCGGGCCATCTGGACATCCCGGGCCGAAAGGCCGCCGGCGTCATGCGTCGTCAGCAGGATCTCCACCCGGTTCCAGACATTGCGCCAGTCCGGGTGGTGGTCCTGCGCCTCCGCCAGCAGGGCGACGCGCGCCATGAAACCCCAGGCGGCGGAGAAGTCGCGGAAGCGGAATTCCCGGCGGATCGCGTCCTGCCCCTCCGTCACCTGCCAATGCGGCAGCGTCTCCGCCAGCCCCGCCAGCGCCGCCGCGTCCAGCTTCTCGATCATCGGTCCCGCCCTTCGTCCCGCTTGACGCCGCCGCGGCGCCGCGTTGCCGTAGCGGGATGCGCCATGGCACGCCGCCCAGCCTCGACGACATCCTGGATATGGCGGAGGCCGCCTTCGCCGCCATCCCCGCCCCGATGCGCGACCTGGTCCGCGGCGCCGCCATCGTGGTGGAGGAAGCGCCGGACGACGACACCCTGGCCGAGATGGGCCTCGACAATCCCTGGGACCTGACCGGGCTCTACCGCGGGGTGCCGCTGACGCAGAAGAGCGTGCTCGACACCCCCGTGCAGCCCGACACCATCCTGCTCTACCGCGAGCCGATCCTGCTGGAATGGATCGAGACCGGGGAGGACCTGTTCCGCCTGGTGCGCAACGTGCTGCTGCACGAGGTCGGCCATCATTTCGGCCTCTCCGACGCCGACATCGCCCGGCTGGAGGGGGAGGGCGAGTAGGGCGGGGCCGCGCCTCAGCGCGGCCGCGGCTGGTCCGCCGGCAGCGCGATGGCCGCGGCCGGCACCGCCAGCCCCAGCGCCGCATCCGCCTGCACCGAGGAGGCGACGCCGGCAATTCCCCAAAGCCCGTCCGGTCCCCGCGCCAGCAGCGGCGCCCCGCTCGCGCCGCGCGTGCCGGCGCAGTCATGGGCCAGCATGCTGCCCGCCCCCTGCCGCAGGATGCCGATGGCGCGGCAGCCGGAATCGGCCAGCAGCACCTCCGGCCGGTCCTGCTGGTAGCCGCCCAGCATCAGCGGCGTGCGCGGTGCCGGCGGGTCCCGCAGCAGATGCAGCATCCGGTCCGGCCTGCCGATAGGCTCCGCCAGCACCAGCACCGCCCAGTCGGCGCTGCCCGGCCCGATCGGGTTCGCCTGGAAGCCGGGGCCGACCTGGAAGGCGGCCACGCGGGCATGCGCCACCGCATCCCCCCTGTCGTAGCCGAGCAGGAAATGCACCGAGCCCGGCTGCACGAGGCTGCGGCTGCGCCCGTTCACCAGGCAATGCGCCGCGGTCAACACGAGGCGCGGCGCCACCAGGGTGCCGGTGCAGCGTCCGCCGAGTTCCGTCTGCACCCGGCCGAGCGCCCGCCAGGGCGCCGCCCCGATCGCCACGGGCTGCCGCGGGTCGGCCGCGCCGATGCCGGGCAGTACGGCGAGCGGCAGTCGCGGCGCATCCTGCGCCGCCGCCGCGCCGGGTAGCAGCGGGGCGCCCAGCACCGCCGCCGCCGCGAGAGTCGCCATCCGGACACACGCCCCGATGGGCACCCGGCCGCTGTGGGCCCGGAAGCCTTCAAACATCGCGGAGAATGATGGCGGCAACGTCATGAAATTCCACGGCAAGAAGTATTTCGAGCCGGAATAATCCCTGAAAAGTTCTGGCTTTGCAAAGGTTTCGCCGGGCTTACGGTGAAGCCACGGACAAGTCGGTAATGGAGGGGCGCATGCTGGCAAACCAAGCGACGGGCGATCCGGGATGGGGCTGGCTGCCACGCATGGCGGCCCGGGTACCGCGGTTGGCGCGCGACCTGCGCGCCCGCCGGGCCTGGCTGCCGCTGGTCGTCTTCGGGCGCGTCCTGCCGGCGCGGCGCCTGGTTGCCGCCGTGGCGGCGCGGCGCCCCGCCAGCCTGCCGCTGCCGGCCATTCCCGCCGTCGGCGCCCCGCTGGCCGCGCCCAGCGTGACGCGGGCGGTGGACCTGCTGCGGCGGGACGGCCTCTGCGCCGGGCTGCGGCTGGATCCCGGCTTCGTCGCGGAGATCCGTCGCTTCGCCGAAAGCCGCCCCTGCGAAGGCGGCCTCGACTGGTCCACGCGCTTCTGGCCGCATGAGCAGGCGGAGGTAGAACGGCGCAGCGGCCAGTCCCTGGTCGTCGGCCATTTCCCGGACAACGAGCGGGATTGCCCGGCCATCGGGCGCTTCATCCGGCATCCCTGGCTGCACGCCGTCGCGGCAGGCTATTTCGGCCGCCCGGCGACCATCCTGGATGTGCGGCTGTGGTGGAGCTTCCCCAGCACCAACCGGAGCCGGGCGGCGCTGATGCTGGCGGGGCAGGACAGCTTCCATTTCGACCTGACCGACTGGCAGGAGCTGAAATTCTTCTTCTACCTGACGGATGTGGGCCCGCGGTCCGGCGCCCACCATTTCGTCCGCGGCAGCCATGCCCGCCGGCCGCTGCGGCACCAGCTGAGCCCCTTCAGCGCCCGCACGGCGCCAGACATCCTCGCCGCCTATGGGCCGGAGGCGATCGAGGTGCTGACCGGGCCGGCCGGCTTCGGCTTCGTGGAGGACCCCTTCGGCTTCCACACCGGCGCGGCGGTGGAGGAGGGGCGGCGGCTCTGCCTGGAAGTCTCCTTCGGCATCACCGGCCTGCTGCGCCGGCGGGATTACGGCGGCCCCGGCTGACGCCGGAGCCGGCCGCGCCCCGGCGTGACGGCCCGGCCAGGCCGCCCTGCCGCGACCCGTGCGGGTGACGCCGCCTGCCGGTCCCGCCCGGGGACGGCCGGGCCGCGGCAGCGACG
>NZ_SMOA01000329.1 GCF_004353985.1 Paracraurococcus ruber
CCTCCACCTTCCCGGCATCGGTGTCCACCACGCAGACATCCACGCCAAACTCGGCAAAGCAGGCACCCGACACCAGGCCGACATACCCGGCCCCTATCATCGCTATGCGCATCGCGGGCGGTCCTCGAACAGGGACGAAGGGCGATCCATGACGCCCGTAAAAGGCGAATTGGAAGCCTCGACTATCGCCAATTCATGAATGGCGCGCTGCACATAGAGCAAATCGCCAATGCCTGGAAACCGGAAGCCGCATGGCCGTGCCTCGATCGCCGGGGGGGGGCGTCAGTAGAGTCCACTCTTCCCGGGCGGGGTCCTCAGCCCAGGCCGAGCCGCCGGGCTTCCAGCTTCGGGACCGCCGGCGGGGAGGGATGCAGGGTCAGCCCGTCCTTTGTCACGTCCACCCGTGCCTCCGGATAGACGGCCATGGCCAGGTTCAGCGCCTCGGTGAAGCTCGGCTTGAGCTGGCGGACCAGGCGGAAGCCGGCGCCGAACTGGGCGTGGATGGCCGGCCAGCTGACCGAGGTGGTCTTCCCCAGCGAGTGCAGCCGGTAGGCCAGCCAGATATAGACGTCGATCGCCAGGCTGCGGGTGCCGATGGCCTTGATGGCCTCCTCCCGGATCGGGACCGGGTGGTCGCGCAGGGAGCGCCAGAAGCCGTCATCCAGCCGGACCCGGTCCTGCCAGAGCGTGCCCTGCGCCTCCTCCCCCGCCAGGCCCGAGAGGGTGATGGCATCCTGGACGAAGGCACCGTTGTGCCGTGCCTCCAGCCCGTCGCGGTCGGCGAAGAAGGTCAGCCGGCAGGCCGAGATCCGCCGCGCCTGCTCGGTCACCAGCTGGTAGGTCTTGCCGCCGGTGCTGAGGTTCATCCGGCCCATCCAGGACTTCATCGACCGGCCCAGCTCGACCTCGGGCGAGTTGGTGCGGATCGCCTCGGTCTGCAGGTAGAGCAGGATCAGCCGGGCGATCGAGCCATAGGGCACGCCGACGATCTTGCCGGCGCGGTCGCGGCCGGATTCCACCAGCAGGGTGGTCCGGTGCCCTTCCCGCCGCCAGAAGCCCTCCTCGATCCGCTTGTGCGGCAGGGAGGTCATGGCGAAGCCGGCATGGGTGATGCCGAGCCGGCTCTCCTCCTCCGCCATCAGGGTGGCGGCGGCGTCGATCACCACCCGCTCGGCCTTGGTCGCGGCCATGGCCCGCGCCCCGTCCAGGCCATGCTTCAGGATCAGCTGGTGCACATCCCCCATGGGCCCGCATAGGCCCCGATGCGTTGCGGCGGCGCAAGGGGGACTCTACTGACGCGAGCTACTAGGGAGGTATTAGAGATAACTATTAGAGTCGTCAGTAGAGTCCCCGGGATAACCTGGAGTCGCGTCACCAGGGTCCACTTTCCGCGTCAGCAGAGTCCCTGGGACGTTGCTGTGTCGGTGTGGACAAGCCCTGGCCTGCGGGGGGCGTCAGTAGAGTCCACTCCCGGGGCCGAAGCGTCGGTAGAGTCCACTCCCGGACCGCGACTCGGCAAGTGTTCGATCGGCGGCATGGAGTGCCCGCACCGCATCGCCGCCCGGGAAAGGGTGGCCGCATCCATGGCGACAGGGAGCGGGCCCGTGGCGTCACCACCAGGGGCCCGCGCCGGCCAAGCGACTGGCCCCCGCCCGTTCCGGCAGGGGCTGATGGATCAGAGGATGAAGTCGCTGGCGGTCAGTGCCTTCAGGCCGGTCAGGGTGATGGCGAGTTCCGCCGTGGCCGGATCGCCATCGAGGTTCACCGCCACGATGGTGTTGGTGCCGTCTTGGTACCAGATCACCTGATTCTGGGCCGTGAAGGCGGTGTTCTGTCCCGTGCGGAAGCCGAGGGTGCCGCTGAACAGGTCCCCGAAGTCGAGCCGGTCATCGTCATTCTGGAAGTCGGTGATGGTGTCGTTGGTGTCCCGCACATCGACATATTTGAAGAGATCTTTTCCGTCGCCGCCGGTCAGCAAATCCGCCCCGAACCCGCCTTGGATCGTGTCGTCATTTTTGCCGCCGTCGATGGTATCCTGGCCCGAGCCGCCATACAGGGTGTCTTTGTTGTCGTTGCCCTGGATGAAATCGTTACCCGTCCCGCCGAAAACCCAGTCGTCGTTACTGTCGCCGATCAGGATATCGTTGCCACCCTGGCCGTAGATCGCGTCGTTGTTCTGGCCACCATTCAGGCTGTCGTCGTCGGGGCCACCGATCAGCGTGTCGTCGCCACTGCTGCCAAGAAGGGTGTCGCGGCCGCTGCCGCCGTCAATATAGTCCGAGCCGCTGCGACCATCCGCGCTGTCATTGCCTGCCCCGAGGCTGACCGAGTCTTCACGATTAGTGCCGGTGTAGGTGTTGTCGTCGACCGAGTTGCTCACGAGGGACGTGGTCTTGACCGGCGGCATGCCACCGGTCTGGTTCTCGTCGCGGCTGTCGTTTCCGGCATCCGAGGCCGTCGGCAGGATCGGCCCATTGGCCTTGCCGGTGATGGTGAAGCTGACATCCTTGGTGGTGCCATCGGCCGAGGTGATGGTGAAGGTCTCGGTCCTGGTCTCCTCGGCACCAAGATACTGCACGGCGCTATTGGCAACCGAGTAGGTGTAGTTGCCGGCGTTCAAGGCCAGGGAACCGAGATTGCTGAAGCCGGCCTTGTTGGCGACGGTGGCGGTGGTGGGGCTGTCCACATCGGTGACGATGTAGCTGCCGGTCGCCGTCAGGGTCGCGGGCGCCTCGTTCTCGGCCACGGCGAAGTCGCCGCTGAAGACGATGCTGGCGGGGTCGTTCACGGCGGCGAGGCTGTAGCCGAGCGAGGCGGCGACCTGTGCATGGCCGTCGGTGACGGTGTAGCCGAGGGTGACGGGGCCGCTGTAGTTGGCGCCCGGCGTGATGGTGTAGCTGCCGTCCTGGTTGGCGATGACGGTACCGTTGCTGGCGGTGAGGCCGGTGACGGAGAGGGTATCGCCGTCGACATCGGTCCAACCCTGCAGGAGCTGGGCCTTGGTGATGGTGTAGCTGACATCCTCGGTGCCATTGGCCAGCACCGCCGCGGCGGTGGTCAGCGCGGGCGCGTCGTTCACGGCGACGAGGCTGTAGCCGAGCGAGGCGGCGACCTGTGCATGGCCGTCGGTGACGGTGTAGCCGAGGGTGACGGGGCCGTTGTAGTTGGCGCCCGGCGTGATGGTGTAGCTGCCGTCCTGGTTGGCGGTGACGGTGCCGTTGCTGGCGGTGAGGCCGGCGATGGAGAGGGTATCGCCGTCGACATCGGTCCAACCCTGCAGGATCTGGGCCTTGGTGATGGTGTAGCTGACATCCTCGGTGCCGTCGGCCAGCATCGCCGGGGCGGCGGTCAGCGCGGGCGCGTCATTGGTGCCGGTGATGTGGACGACGATGTCCTGCGTCGCCGTGCCGTCATACGAGGTGACGGTCAGCTTGTCGGAGGCCTGCTGGCCGGCCTTGAGCGGTTCGGCCGCGCCGTTCAGCTTGTAGGTCCAGACGCCGCTCAGCGTGTCGAAGGTGAAGTTGCCATAGGTGCCGGTGAGCGAGGCGGGGGTCTGGAATGACTGCGGGTTCCACGCCGCCTCGGCATCCACGACCACCACCTTGCCCCAGGTCTCGGGAGCGAGGTTTTCCGTGACACAGCCCTCGGCCGTGCTGGCGGCGCTGATCACCGCCTGCTCATTCGCCAGCTTCGTCGTCAGGACGAGGTCGTCAGCCGACCAGCCCGTGCTGACGACATTGACCTGGCCTTGCGCGCTGGCGACGGCCGAGCCGAGCGTGAGCTTGTCGAAGCCGTTGGTGGCGAAGCTGTTGAAGAAGGCGGCGGTATTGCCGGTGAAAGCGGCGCCGTCGATCAGGATGCTCTTCTGCAGGAAGTCGATGGAGATCCTGGTGCCGTTGGCCAGAACGCCGAGGTTCAGCTCGCCGGCCGAGGCATCCTGCGCGAAGCCGCCCTGGGCTGCGCCATTCGTATCCTTGACGGTCGCACCATCGCTGTCGAGCACCACCGCGGCGCCGGTGGCGCTGCGCACGGTGAAGACCGCGCTTGCCAGCGCCTTGCCCTGCTGGATCGCGAAAGTGATGCTGTCACCGTCATTCAGACGGCTGGCATTGCTGGCGGTCTCGGCGCCGGCGAGGTTGGTGAAGCCGAAGCCGGTGTCGTTCGAGAAGGTGATGGCATTGCTGCTGGTGCCGGAGGCGCCCAGGCCATTGGCGTTCAGCTTGCCGAGGCCGGTGATCCGGATCGGGTCGTCGCCGGCATCCAGGCCGCTGAGATTGGCGACGCGGCCGATGCCGGTGCCGGCGGCGGTGAAGCCAGCGCCGGTGAGATCTGCCAGGTTGTAGGCCTGGACGCCGTTGCCCACGCGCAGATCACTGGTCGCGCCCGTACCGGTGAAGGCGAGCAGTTGCTGGTACTGGATGTTGCTCCAGCCGATATCGCCGGTGCCCTGCACATTCGGCATGAACTGGTCGTTGCTGGTAATCTGCTCGAACTGGCTGCCGGCAGAGCCAGTGACAGCACCATTCGATGTTTCGTCGGACTTCACCGCCCGCGCGCCAAACCAGATCTGTTCGAAAGACAAGGACCCGCACTCCGCCTTGGATTGGCAATCCGGCGCTGCTGCCGGCCGTCTGCGGCGGTGAGTAGGGATTACGCTAAATGCAGTCCATAAACCCACGATATGCGCCAAAATTTATTCACTACCAAAGGTAGAAATATACAATATATAATTTGGGTTGAGAGTGGCGTGCGCTCTTGCGCCAGCCGGTTTGGCAGCATTCCTGCGCGTGGTGCCTTGAATTGTTTTAACAATAAAAAAGCCGGCATCGTGCACCCCTTCTCCTGGCGGGTGCATGATGCCGACCGGACTCAGGCGCTCTGCTGCCGGGATGACCGTGGCGGTAGAGCCGATCAGGCCATGAGCCAGTCTCCCGTTTGGATGCTCGCTGCGTTGGAGAGGGTGAAGAGGTCGACGACGATGGTGTCGCGGGTTGCGTCGCCTGCGACGACGGCATCGACCAGGCGGACCCAGAAGGAGGTTCCGACACCGGTGGCGAGGAAGTCGCCCTTCCAGGCGAGCGCGGAGCCAGGTCCGCCAGCGAAGGCCTTCCAGGTGGCGGCATTGTCGGTGGAGTACTCGAGGCGGAAGGCCTCGACACTGGATGTGGCGTCGACCTGCAGCAGCTTGTCGCCTGCGGCGAGGTTGGTGAACTGCCAGCGGAAGTCGATTCCGGCGCCGGCCGTCGTCATGCCCTCCCGCATGGTCAGGGCCGCCGTGCCGGTGGCCTGCGGGTTGTCGACCGAGAGGGCGCTGAGGGTGGCGTTGTTGACGCCGGGAGCGGTGGTGTAGGTGCCGAAGGCCCTGCCGGCGCTGACGGGGGCGATGTCGTCGTCGAGCAGCGTGCCGGCGGTGGAGAGGGTGGGGGCGGCGCTGCTGCTGGCCTGGAGGGTGAAGGACT
>NZ_SMOA01000032.1 GCF_004353985.1 Paracraurococcus ruber
GCCCTGGTCAGGCCGGCGCATCCTCCGCCGCGCGCCGGCGGCGCGGCCCGGCCGGCCGCGGCGGCTCGGCGCCGAAGCGCGTCCAGCCCGGCACCCCGGCCGTCAGGTTCACCTCCCGCCATTTCGGGTGCCTCGGCGGGCGCATGAAATTCTCGAATTTCAGCGCCAGCGCGCGGGAGAAGCGCAGCAGCCGGTCGCGCCGCTCGGGCTGGGTGTGGTTGTAAGCGGCCAGCACGGCGCCGACCGCGATGGTCTCCACCGTCGCGCCCGCCGGCACCAGGCCGGGATAGTCCGTCGCGCTGAAGCTCGCCGGCAGGTAGGTCTCCAGCAGGCCCTCGTTCAGCGGGATCGGCAGCAGCCGCGCCCCTTCCGGCAGCGGCGTGGTGAAGCGCGCCGGCTTGCCGGTGACGCGCACCATGGCCGCGATCTCGCCGCGCCGCAGCTTCTCGGTCGCGTCCACCGTCGCCTCGTAGACCGGCTGGATGGGAATGCCGAGGCGGGCGAAGACCAGCGTCGCGGTCATCGCCGTGCCGGATCCGCGGTTGTCCATGCTCACCAGCTTGCCGCCGAGATCCGCCAGCGTGGCGATCCCCGGCCCGGCGAAGACATGCACCTCCTCGTCATACAGCTTGGTGACGTACTGCACCTGCTGCTCCATGCGCGGGAAGACGCGCTGCTGCGCCGCCGCGGCCAGCACGTCCGACTGCACGATCGCCAGGTCCACCCCGCGCAGGTACAGCAGGTCCGACAGGTTCTGCAGCGACCCCTTGCCGATGATGGGCAGCAGGCGCAGCCCGTCCACGCCGTCGAGTACCGCGGCAAGGTCGGCGGCGAAGCGGGTATAGGTCCCGTCCAGCCCGCCGGCGATGACGCCGAGGACGTTCGAATTCGCCTCCGCATAGGAATTCGGCGGGGTGGCGGGGGCCTGCGCGGCGGCAAGGCGCGGCAGGGCCAGGCCGGCGGCAAGGGCGGCAAGCAGGGCGCGGCGGTCCATGGATCGGCTCCTCCTCTGTCGGGGCGGGCGGTCAGCGCAGGGTGGCGAGGAGGCCGTCGGCCGCGCGGTCGCCCAGCGCCCGCGCCCGCTCGTACCAGCCCCGGGCCCTGGCCGCGTCCGCCAGGCCGGGCGGCGCGCCGAACAGCGGCAGGATGTTGGGGTCGTAGGTCTTGCCGGCGGCGATTGCCGCCGCAGCGGAGTCCGGAACGGTGGCGGCCGCCCGTTCATACATCGCCCGGGCGCGGGTGATGTCGCCGCGGACCATGGCGGCATCGCCCATGCGCATGAGGGAGGCGAAGATCGGCGGCTCTGCCGTCGCCGCCGGCGGCAGCACCAGGGAAGGCAGGGCGGAGGCGGGCGGCGCCGTCCCCGGCGGCTGGGCCTGGGCCTGGATGGGGATCTGCGACTGGGGCTGGGCCTGGGCCGGCACGACCGGCGCCGCGGCCCGGGGCATGTCAGGCAGGCGGGGCCAGGCGCCGGCCGGCCCGGGCAGGAGCAGGCCGGCCAGCAGGCCCGCCGCCACCGGCCCGAACCCGCCCCCCGTCCGCCGCGGCGATCCGGTCCGCGGCAGGGCGCGGGCAGCCCTGGCAGCCGCCCCCTGTCGCCCCGTCGCCCGCCTGCCTGTCGCAGTCATTCCGGTGCATCCCGCCTCGGTTGAGCTGTAGTTCCGCCAATCGCCACAAGAACTCGCGCCGGCTTGCGCGGCTCCCTCAGCCTGCGGTCTTATGCGTCAGTTTTGGACATGCCGGGCTGTGCTGTCCATGTCGGGCGAAGGAAGGCGCAATCATGAGACTCTCACGGCGGAGCCTGGGGCTGGCGGCCGGCGCGTCGGTGCTGGCGGTCGGCCGCGCAGCGGCGCAGCGACGCCCGGCCTGGCCGGACCAGCCGGTGCGCCTGATCGTGCCCTTCGCCGCCGGCGGCTCCACCGATGTCGCGGCGCGCATCCTGGCGGAGCGCATGGGCCAGACCCTCGGCCAGCCGGTGGTGGTGGAGAACCGCAGCGGATCCGGCGGGCTGGTCGGCGCCGATGCGGTTGCGAAGGCGCCGCCCGACGGCCATGTGGCGCTGATGGCCACCACCGGCCTGCTGGCCATCGCGCCGCATCTCTACCCGCAGATGCCCTTCGACCCGGCGCGGGACTTCGCCCCGGTCTCGCTGGCCTTCAGCACCGACCTGGTCATCACCGTGACCGGCGGGCTGGCGGCCCGGAGCCTGGCGGATTTCGTCGCCCTGGCGAAGGCGCAGCCGGGAAAGGTGGCCTATGCCTCCTCCGGCGCCGGCACCACCACCCATGCGGCGACCGAGCTGTTCCGCCTGACCGCCGGGATCGACCTGCTGCACGTGCCCTATCGCGGCAGCGGCCCGGCGATGAACGACCTGGTCGCCGGCAACATCCAGCTGATGGTGGACCAGATCGCCAGCTCCATCGGCCAGATCCGCGACGGCCGCATCCGCGCCCTGGCGGTGACCGGCGCCAGCCGCCACCCGCTGCTGCCCGAGGTGCCGACGGTGGCGGAAGCCGGGCTGCCCGGCGCGCAGGCGAGTTCCTGGGGCGGCATCGTGCTGCCGGCCCGAACGCCGGCCGCGGTGGTGGAGGCGCTGCACGCCGCGGTGGCGGAGGCGATCGCCCAGCCCCAGGTCCGCCAGCGCATGGCGCAGGCCGGCGCCGATCCGGCGGCCAGCACGCCCGAGGAATTCATCGGCTTCATCCGGGCGGAGCGGGAGAAATGGGGACGGGTGGTGCGGGAGGCGCATATCTCGGTCGGCTGACCGCCGCCCCGGGGGCTCCGCCATCCCCGGCGAGGATCGCCGGCCGGCGGCCCCGTCCCGGCGCGTGGCGCCGCCGCAATCCGGCCGGGCTAGAGCGGTTTCCGTTCGCGATGGCTCACGGCAACCGCTCTCGATTCTTGAGGCTACGAGCATCTTCGCCCGATCAGGTTATTCCACCTGATCGGGCGAAGATGCTCTACAGCGGGTCGCGCGAGGGCGTGAACGCCCGGACGCGTGAATCCGCTCTTCGATCAATAGGATAGAGCGGCCTGCGCGTTCTTCGGAACGCGTAAGCCGCTCTCAGTCGTGGCCGCCCGGTCAGCCTTCGACCGCATGCGCCTTCAGCTGTTCCAGGCTGCAGACCTCGAGGGCGGCGATATGCGTCGCCTCCAGCAGCACCGGCGGCGCGAGGCCGGCGGAGCGCGCCTCCTCCCACCGCGCGGCGCAGAGGCACCAGCGGTCGCCGGGCCTGAGGCCGGCGAAGCCGTATTCCGGCCGGGGCGTGGAGAGGTCGTTGCCGCGCGCCTTGGAGAAGGCGAGGAACTCCGCCGTCATCTCGGCGCAGACCACATGCAGGCCGAGGTCGTCCGGCCCGGTGTTGCAGCAGCCATCGCGGAAGAAGCCGGTCACCGGCGCGACCGAGCAGGGCAGCAGCGGCCCGCCGAGCACGTTGGTCGGCGGCGGCTGCCCGCCGCCGCCGCGCCGCCCGGGGCCCATCCCGCCATCCGGCATCAGGCGGCGGCCTGGCGGCGGGGGGAAGCGGGGCGGGCACCGCCGCCGCGGGGGAGCAGCCCCGGCGGGGCGGCACATGGCATGTCGCGGACCCAGGCTTCGATCATGCCGGCAGGATAGGCGGCCGCCGCGGCGGCCGCCACAGCGTTACGCCGCGGCGCGGATGGCCGCCGCCTTCACGTCCTCGGTCACCGCCCCGGCGAAGGTCTCGAAATTCTCCTCGAACAGCCGAACCAGCTTCTGCGCGGTGGCGTCATAGGCCGCCTTGTCGGCCCAGGACTCCCGCGGGTTCAGCACCTCGGCCGGGATGCCGGGGACGGATTTCGGCATCAGCAGGCCGAAGAAGGGGTCGCGGACGAACTCCACCTTCGCCAGCGACCCGTCCAGCGCCGCCCGCAGCAGGGCGCGGGTGTGCTGGATGCTCATGCGCTTGCCGGTGCCGTAGGCGCCGCCGGTCCAGCCGGTGTTCACCAGCCAGCAATCGGCGCCGTCGCGGGCGATCCGCTCGGCCAGCATCTTGCCGTAGACCTCGGGGTGGCGCGGCAGGAAGGGGGCGCCGAAGCAGGTGGAGAAGGTCGCCTGCGGCTCCTTGCCCAGCCCCTTCTCGGTCCCCGCCACCCGGGCGGTGTAGCCCGACAGGAAGTGGTACATCGCCTGCGCCGGGGTCAGCTTGCTGATCGGCGGCAGCACGCCGAAGGCGTCGGCCGTCAGCATGACGACGTTCTCCGGCTTGCCGGCGACGCCGCCCGCGACGGTGTTCGGGATGAAGTCCAGCGGGTAGCAGGACCGCGTGTTCTCGGTGAGCTTGTTGTCGTCGAGGTCGAGGATGCCGTGCTCGTCGCCGACCACATTCTCCAGCACCGCGCCGAAGCGGTGGGAGGCGTCCCAGATCTGCGGCTCGGCCTCGCGGCTCAGCTTGATGACCTTGGCGTAGCAGCCGCCTTCGAAGTTGAAGACGCCGGTGTCCGACCAGCCATGCTCGTCGTCGCCGATCAGGCTGCGCTCCGGGTCGGAGGACAGGGTGGTCTTGCCGGTGCCCGACAGGCCGAAGAACAGCGCGGTGTCGCCGGCCGGCCCGGCATTGGCGCTGCAATGCATCGGCAGCACGCCGCGCTCCGGCAGCAGCCAGTTCATGACCGTGAAGATGCTCTTCTTGATCTCGCCGGCATAGGAGGTGCCGGCGATCAGGATGGTCTTGGCGGCGAAGGACAGCGCGATGCAGGTGCTGGTCCGGCAGCCATCGGCGGCCGGGTCGGCCTCGTATTCCGGGGCGTGCAGGATGGTGAAGTCGGGCACGAAGCCCTCGAGTTCCGCCCGCGGCGGCCGGATGAACATGTTCCGGGCGAACAGCGCATGCCAGGCATTGGTGGTGACAAGCCGGACCTTGATGCGGTGCGCCGGGTCGGCGCCGGCATAGAGGTCCTGGGTGAAGAGCACCGGGCGGGCGCCGAGCCAGGACCGCACCTTGTCCGCCAGGCCGCGGAACTTCGCCACCGGCATCGGCCGGTTCACCTTGCCCCACCAGACCTGGTCATGCACCGCCGGGTCGTCGACCACGAACTTGTCCTGCACGGACCGGCCGGTATGGATGCCGGTGACCGCCATGAAGGCGCCGTCGGCCGAAAGCCGCCCCTCGCCGCGGCGCAGGGCGTGGTCCACCAGGCCTGGGGCCGTCAGGTTGGCATGCACGGTGGACCCGGTGGTCACCCCCGTGCCGGCGAGGGCGATGTCGGCCAGGCTCATTCACTCTCCTCCAGGGCAGTCGGCGCCGCAGCCATCGGTTGTGGCGCCGCGCGCTGGCCGCAGTGTTTGGTGTCTCAAAGGCTAAATTACGGCGACGGGGTTAACCCGGTCAATGCAACCGGATCGGACCGCAGTACCAGGACCATCAAGCCCTTAGCTTGCGCCTGCGTCGCGACTGGCGCGAATCAACTCCGCGCGGATGGCCTCCGCCGATGCGGCGGGGGCATTAAAATTAAGCCGCAGGACCGTCTCATCCAGTGCGACATCGGCGCCGTCCGGGTCCACCGCCACCATCCGCCAGGCGCCGGGCGGCCCGCCCAGCAGCCGGGTGGCGATCGCCGCCACGGCATCGGCATGGTCCTCGTTCATATGGGCGCAGATGCGGGCCTCGGCGGCCGCCACCGCCGCCACGGCGTCCGGCGGCGGCAGCAGGTCGGCCAGGCGCAGCCGGACGGCGCGGGCGAAGCCGCCGACCAGCAGCGCCCCCCCGGGCGCGATCCGCCACAGGGCGAAGTCGCCGAAATCGGCATAGAGCGCGGCATAGGGATGCTTCGCCAGGAAGCGCGCCTTGAGGGCGGGCACCTCCGCCTCCGGCACCCGCTCCGCCAGGCCGGTCAGGGTCACGCGCGGCGCGGTCTGCGGATTCGCCTCCCGCGGCCCGGCCGGGCCCTGGCCGGCGGGGGCGTCCGCCGCGGGCGACAGCAGGGGGGGCAGGCCCTGGACCAGAAGGGCGCAGCGCGGTTCCGCCTGCAACTGCCGCGTATGCTCCGACAGGGAGGAGAGCAGCAGCAGCGGGGCCAGGTCCGGCGCCGTGGCCGGGGTGACCAGGCTGGCGAAGGGCTGCCCGCCCGCCTGGGTTGCCAGGGTCGCCGAGGCGGCGGCGCGGATCAGCCTGCGCGCCTCGAAGCCGGGGTTGTCGGTCACCATCACGCTCCCGTCCGGGTTGTGCCACAATGCTGCACCAATATGGGGGCAACCCCAGCGCCTGGAGGACCGGGTTCGCCCGGTGGAGAGCAACGCATGCCTGCCACGATCGCCCTGGTGGACGACGACCGCAACATCCTCACCAGCGTGTCCATGACGCTGGAACAGGAAGGGTTCCAGGTCCGCACCTATACGGACGGGGAAAGCGCGCTGCAGGGCCTGCTGGCCCGCCCGGCCGACCTTGCCGTGCTGGACATCAAGATGCCGCGGATGGACGGGATGGAGCTGCTGCAGCGCCTGCGCCAGCGCAGCGCCATGCCGGTGGTGTTCCTGACCTCCAAGGATGAGGAGGTGGACGAGCTGATGGGCCTCCGCCTCGGCGCCGACGACTACATCACCAAGCCCTTCAGCCAGCGCCTGCTGCTGGAGCGCATCCGCGCCCTGCTGCGCCGCAACGAGGCCAGCCGGAACGAGGGCAGCGGCACGCCGGCCGGCGGCGTCATCGTCCGCGGCGACCTGGTGTTGGACGAGACCAAGCACACCTGCACCTGGAAGGGGCACGACATCCAGCTGACGGTGACCGAGTTCCTGCTGGTGAAGGCGCTCGCCTTGCGGCCGGGCATGGTGAAGAACCGCGACCAGCTGATCGATGCCGCCTACGGCGAGAACATCTATGTGGACGACCGGACCATCGATTCGCATGTGAAGCGGGTGCGCAAGAAGTTCCGCCAGGCCGACAACGACTTCGCGCAGATCGAGACGCTGTACGGCATCGGCTACCGCTACAAGGAAAGCTGAGGCGGATGCCGGACGACCCCCCGGCGGACGAGGAGGCCGCGGCGCCGCCGGTCGTCCCGGCGGCGACGGCCCCGGATGCCGATGCCATCCGCGCGGCCCTGGCCGAGCTGACGCCGGAGGAGATGCAACTGCTCCAGGCCATGCTCGAGCGCGGCGCGGGCAACACCACCACGCATTGAGCCGCGCCCGGCGCCGGGCTGTGCGCCGGCGCATCGCGCAGCGGCGGCATTCCTGATCCATCCTCACGAAAGCTTGAAGCAAGGATGGCGGCTGGCTAGCGTCCTTCAGGGCCGGGGCGGCCCTTCGGAGGATCGCCATGACCCGACGTCTCGGCCGGCTGCTGCTGGCTGGCCTGCTCGCCATCGGGCTGGCGGCCGGCGCCGTTGCCCAGTCCAACCTCAACCCCGATCTCGGGCCGGACTGGAAGCTGCCGAATGGCGAGCTGCGCTGGCCGCCGAATGACGGCTGCGCCGATCCGGCGCTGCGGGTGACGCTGCCGCCCGGCACCGAGATCGACCGCTTCGGCAGCGAATTCGGCCGCTTCTTCGCCACCCCGGGCGTGAGCTGGGAGGCGCGCGCACTGCCTTATGTGCAGTCCGCCATGCCCTATGCGGTGTATGTCGTGCGGACGCCGCTGGAGGCGGAACGCTGCACCATCGCCGCCTGGTTCGGCGCGCCGGGCGGCGGCACGCAGTTCAAGACGGCGGACAATGTCCAGGCGCTGCTGGCGAGTGGAGTGCTGAGCCGGAAATGACCGTGGCCGAGATGGTCGCCCTGCTGCGCCGCCGTGGCGTGCCCGAGGAATTCTACGTCACCGGCGGCCGGCTGGGCTTCGGCGAGTGCCTGGGCATCGAGCAGGATGCCCGAGGCTGGCTGGTCTATTATTCCGAGCGCGGCGGCAAGTCGCCGCTCGCCCGCCATGCGACGGAGGATGGGGCGGTGCAGGACATGCTCGCCCGCCTCGGCGTCATGCTGAAGCAGGCCGGGCTGCCGCCGCCGGCCTGAGCGCGCGCGGCGGCGTCGCGCCCCGCGGGCGCGCTGATATAGCCCTGCGGGCGCGCTGATTTGGCCCCGTGGGCGCGGTGATGCCGCCCTGCGGGCGTGGCGGTCTCACCCTCCGGGCGTTTCCCGGCCGTGCCGCACGGGCGGCGCGCGCGGGCCGCCGGTTCCGTGCTAAGCCGCCGGGCCCGCGAGACCCCACCATGCCCGATGTCGGCCTGCCGCCCGACCCGCCCGCCGTCACCGCCCCGCCCCGCCGCCGCTGGGTCTCCCCGCTGCTGCGGCGGATCCTGCTGCTGAACGTCCTGCCGCCGGCGCTGCTGGCGGCCGCCATGCTCTACCTCGACCAGTACCAGAACGGGCTGCTGGCCGCCGAGGTGGAGGCCATGCGCACCCAGGCCCGCATCTATGCCGGCGCGATCGCCGAGGCGGCGACGCGGCTGCAGGACGACCGCGCGGTGCTGGTGCCGGAACAGGCGCGGCCGCTGCTGCGCCGGCTGGTCGATCCTTCGCCCAACACCCAGGCGCGGCTGTTCGACAATACCGGCCTGGTGGTCGCCGACAGCCGGGTGCGGGACGGCGCCGGCGGCGCGGTGGTGACGGAGCCGCTGGCGCCGCCCGAGCCGCGCGACGCCTTCTCCCTCACAATCGCCGGGCTCTACGACCGCGTGCTGTCGGTGCTGCCGCGCGGCGGCCGGCGGGACGTGGAGGTGGACGTGAACCCCGACGCGCCCTCCTTCGACTGGCAGCCCAACCTGGGCCCCGACCGGCGGGAGGAATTGCGGCTGGCGCTGGAGGGCGGGGTCACGCCCTATATCCGCCGCACCGCCGATGGCCGCCTGCTGGTCTCCGTCGCCGAGCCGTCGCGGCGCGGCAACCAGTCCGTCGGCATCGTGCTGCTGACGCGCGAGGCGCGGGAGGTGGACCAGCGGCTGTTCGAGATCCGCGCCAGCGTCCTCGGCATCTTCGCCGTGTCCCTGGTGCTGACCGTGGCGCTGTCCTTCTACCTGGCGCGGACGCTCGCCGGCCCGATCATGCAGCTGGCCGGCAGCGCCGCGGCCATGCGGCAGGGCGAGGGGCGGGGCGGCAGCGTGCCGTCCGGCCTGCTGCGGCGGGAGGACGAGATCGGCATCCTGGCGCGCGACCTGCAGTCGGCCGCGACCGCGCTCTGGGCCCGGATCGATACCAATGAACGCTTCGCCGCCGATGTGGCGCATGAGCTGCGCAACCCGCTGACCAGCGTGCGCAGCGCCATCGAGACGCTGCGCCGGATCGAGAACCCGGAGCAGCGCAACCGCCTGCTGGCCATCATCGCCGAGGATGCGGTGCGGATGGACCGGCTGATCGCCGACATCTCCGACAGTTCCCGCGTCGATGCCGAGCTGTCGCGCACCGCGGCCGTGCCGGTGGATGTGGCGCCGATCCTCTCGACCCTGGCCGAGCTGCACGAGGCGACGCGGGAGGAGGACGACCCTCTCGTGGTGCTGGAGGCGCCGCCCGAGGGGCTGGTGGTGCGCGGGGTGGAGGGGCGGCTGGTGCAGGTCTTCCGCAACCTGCTGGGCAATGCCCTGTCCTTCAGCCCGGGCAGCGGCAAGGTGACGGTCCGCGCCCGGCCGGCCGGCTCGCTGGTGGAGGTGGTGGTGGAGGATGAGGGCCCCGGCATCCCCGAGGCCAAGCTGGAGCACATCTTCGAGCGCTTCTATTCCGAGCGGCCGAGCGGCGAGCGCTTCGGCCAGCATTCCGGCCTGGGGCTGTCGATCTGCCGCCAGATCGTCGAGGGGCTGCGCGGCCGCATCGCCGCCGAGAACCGCCGCGACGCGGCGGGGCAGGTGCTGGGGGCCAGGTTCATCGTGCGGCTGCCGGCGGCCTAGCCGCCGGCTTCGCCGCGCGTTGGAGACGGTTGCGGTTGCCGGCGGCCTAGCCGCCGGCTTCGCCGCGCCTAGCGAATGGTCGCGGCTGCCGGCGGCCTGGCCGTCGGCTTCGCCGCGCGTGGCGACGGGTCGCGGCATCGCCGGCGCGGCCGCGATGCCGGCGGTTGCGCCGCGACGGCGACACAACACTGTGGTTCGCCCGCCAAAGCAGCGTATATGCGAAGCGGCATGGGAGAGTCGGCGGCGCCGGCGGCGCGCGCCGATGCGTCGGGGCAAGCGCAGAATGGGCGAGATCGTCGTCACCGAATTCATGGAGGACTCCGCCGTCGAGTCCCTCCGCGCGGCCCGGTCCACCCTGTACGATCCCGAACTCTTCCGCGACCCGCCCGGGTTGCGGGCGGCGCTGGCCGGGGCCCGGGCGCTGATCATCCGCAACCGGACGCGGGTGGATGCCGAATTGCTGGCCCAGGCGC
Source organism: Paracraurococcus ruber (assembly GCF_004353985.1). Taxonomy (GTDB): domain Bacteria; phylum Pseudomonadota; class Alphaproteobacteria; order Acetobacterales; family Acetobacteraceae; genus Paracraurococcus; species Paracraurococcus ruber. Next base: position 10,305 of record NZ_SMOA01000032.1, read on the forward strand.
CCGACCTCCGGGTGCTCGGCCGGCTGGGGGTCGGCCTCTACAACATCGACCTGCCGGCCTGCCGGGCGCGGCAGATCGACGTCATCCCCGCCTCCGGCGCCAATGCGGATTCGGTCGCCGAATACGTCATCCTGGCGATCGGCCAGCTGCTGCGCGGCACCTTCCACGCGACGGCGGAGGTCGCGGCCGGCGGCTGGCCGCGCGAGAGGCTGATCGGCGGCCGCGAGATGGGCGGCAAGACGCTCGGCATCATCGGCTTCGGCGATATCGGCCGGCGGGTGGCGAAGCTGGCCGGCGCCTTCCGCATGACGCTGCTGGGGCATGACCCGCTGATCCCGGCCAGCCATTCCATGTGGGAGGAGATGCGGACCGAGATGGTCCCGCTCGAGGAGCTTCTCGCCCGCGCCGATGCGGTGACGCTGCATGTGCCGCTGGCGCCGGAGACGCGCGGGCTGATCGACGCGGCGCGGCTGGCCCGCATGAAAGCGGGGGCGGTGCTGGTCAATGCCTCCCGCGGCGGGGTGGTGGAGGAGGCGGCGCTGGCCGCGGCGCTGCGGGCGGGGCGCCTCGGCGGCGCCGCGCTCGACGTGTTCGAGACGGAGCCGCTGCCGCCCGGCTCGCCGCTGCTCGGCGTGCCGAACCTGATCCTCACGCCGCACATCGCCGGCGCGACGGTCGAGAGCAATGCGCGGGTGTCGTCGCTGATCGCCGCCCGGGTGCTGGTCAGCCTGGCGATGAGCTGAGGCCGGCCTGCGGACGCCCAGAGCAGATCCCGATCGGGGGGGATCACCTGATCGGGTGGAGATGCTCGTCGATTCGCACGATTAGGGCAGATTCCGATCCGGTGGAGTCCGCTGATCGGGTGACGATGCTCCTGAAATCAGACGACCGGAGCGGTTGCCGTGAGCCATGGCGAGCGGAGGCCGCTCTGGCCGCCCGCGTCCCGAATGCCGCGACGGGCCGGGCCACCGATGCCGCGACCGGCCTCGGGGCCGGCCAGAGGGCGGGCCAGAGGGCGGCTTGACTGCGGCGGGGAATGGCGCGGCGCGGCCGCACCCCGGCATGGGAAAGAGGGGCCGGCGTCAGCCGGACCGGCGCCCGTTGGTCTTGGCGGGAAGCTTGGCGGCGGCCGGCTGCACCATCGGCTTGGCCAGGGGCTTCGTCGCCACCACCGCCGGGCGCTTCGCCGGCGCGGCGGCGGCGCGGCCCGTATCGCCCTGTTCGACGCGCAGCGCGGCGCGGGCCTGCTTCACGGTGGTCGCTCGCAGCGGCGCCGTCCGGGCTTCCACCGTGCGGCGGGCGGCGCGGGGTTGCGGCGCGGCGCGGGCCACGACGGCCACGGCCCTCGCCGGGCGGGCGGTGGCGCGCGCCACCGGCGCCGCCTGGGCGCTGGCCATGATGGAGGGCAGGCCGCGGCGAGCCATCGGCGCGTCCCGGGCCGGCGAGACGCCCATGCTGGCGAAGCCCTGGTCGAGCAGCGCCATCATGTGCCGGTCCCGCTCCCGCCCCGTGCGGCCGCCGAAGACGGCGGCGATCAGGCGCACGCCGTCCCGCTGCGCGCTGGCCACCAGGTTGAAGCCGCTGTCGTTCACGTAGCCGGTCTTGATGCCGTCGGCGCCGTCATATTCCTGCAGCAGGCGGTTGTGGTTCCAGTGCGTCCGGCCGCGGAAGACGAAATGCGGGGTGGAGAAATAGGCGTAGCGCTCGGGGAAGTCCTTGATCAGGCGCTGGCCCAGCAGCGCCATGTCCCGCGCCGTCGAGACCTGGTCGAGGTCCGGCAGGCCGGAGGCGTTGCGGAAGGTGGTGTTGCGCATGCCGAGGCTGCGGGCGCGCAGCGTCATCATCTGCGCGAAGCGGTCTTCCGACCCGCCGCCCATGTATTCGCCGAGCGCGGCGGCGGCGTCGTTGGCCGACTTGGTGACCAGGGCGAGGATGGCTTCCTCGACCGTGATGCTCATCCCGGGGACGAGGCCGAGCTTGGAGGGCGGCATCGCCGCCGCCTCGTAGGAGACGCGGATGGGCGCGTTCAGCTCGATCCGGCCGTCGCGCAGGGCCTCGAAAGCCATGTAGACGGTCATCATCTTGGTGAGGGAGGCCGGGTAGCGCCGCTCATCCGGGCTGGCGGCGATCAGGGTATTGCCCGTGCGGGCATCGACCACGATGGCGGCGTAGCGTTCGCTGCCGATCTGCGCGGCGGCAGGTGTGGCCAGCCCGATCCCGAAAGCGAGCATGAGGGCCCCCACGACCCTCCCGCGCAAGGATGCGCTGGTCCCCGACATGGCCAACCCCCGGATGCGCGGCACCGCCCCCCCGGCATGCCTGCGAATCGGCTCAACCATACGGTGCCGCCGAAGTGAATGTCTACGGGGAATGGAACAAGAACCTTGTTCTATGAATAACTTGGCAAGAATTAGTGCCGCCCGGTCTGAGGGTCCGGGGCCTGTCTGGCCCCCCCGGCGCGGCGGGAATACGGGCCCGAAGCCACGATCAGCCGCGGCATTTTTGTGCACCGCAAAAAGATGCTTGCATCGCCGGTCGCGCGGAGGTTACACAGCCGATGTTGCAGTGCAGCAAGACGGCGCACCGAGAAAGCCCGATCGGACAGCATCCATCGGGACCTCCTTCCCGGCCCGCGCCGCGCAGAGGCGAGGCGTATCGTGGCGGTGCGAAAAGGCAAGGCGACAGCCAGCGTGACCGAGGCCAAGGCGGCGGTGACCGGTGCGGATCCCGCCCCGGCGCCGGCCCTGGCGGATGCGACGCCGGTGACCGAGGCGGCGGCGACAGCCGTCGAGGCGGTGGCCGATGTGGCGCCCGCGCTGGTCGCGGCGGCCCCGCCGCCCGAACCCGCCCCGCCGGCGGCGACCCCCGATGCCGGCCCGCAGGCCGGCCCGGTGCCGCCGCATGCGGTTGCCGATGCGACACAGGCAGTCCCCGCGCAGGCGCGCGTGACGATGGAGACGACGATGGACCAGGTGGCGAAGACGACCGAAGGCCTGTTCAAGGCGGCGGAAGAGGCGGCGGAGTTCGGCCGCGGCAACATCGAGGCGATCACCAAGGCGACGCAGGTCTATGTCGCCGGCGTGCAGGACCTCTCCAAGCAGACCCTCGCCATGGTGCAGGGCCTGGCCGACCACACCGTGGCCGGCGCCAAGGCGCTGGGCACCGTGAAGTCCCTGAAGGAGGCCGCCGACATCCAGGCGACCTACACCCGCGCCGCCATGGAGAAGACCTTCTCCGAGACCGCGAAGCTGCAGGAGGCCGCGCTGAAGCTGGCCGAGGCGTCCTTCGCCCCGATCTCCCAGCGCATGACCCTGGCGGTCGAGAAGCTGGCGAAGCCGCTGGCGGCCTGATCGCAGGCCGACCCCCGCGCCCCGGCCCCAGGCCGGGGCGGTGCGACCGGGCCCGGCCGGCCCGCCCTGTCCCCATCTGGGGACGGGGCGGGCCGGCCGGGCCCTTCTCGTTTTGCCCGCCGCCCTTCCGCGGCCGCGCTGCCGGGCCCATATGCCGGCGAAGCCCCGCGCGTAGCACTTCACCTGGCGCCGCGCGCGGCACTATCCTCCGCCGAGGGGCAGGGATGGGCCGGCCCCCTGGCGGACCCGGCCCGGCCAGCCCCCGCCCACCAGGAAATTCGATGAGCGACCAGGACAAGCGACCGAACGGAGGGAACCCGCCCGGGGACACCACGCCGAATACCGGCGTGGTGGTGAAGACCCGCCCGCGCACCAAGAAGCCGGCAATGTACAAGGTCTTGATGCTGAACGACGACTACACCCCCATGGAGTTCGTCGTGCACGTGCTGGAACGCTTCTTCCAGAAGAACCGGGAGGAGGCGACCCGGATCATGCTGCACGTGCACCGGCGGGGCGTGGGGGTGTGCGGCGTCTACACCTATGAGGTGGCCGAGACGAAGGTGACGCAGGTGATGGACTTGGCCCGGCAGAATCAGCATCCTCTCCAGTGCACGATCGAGAAGGAATGACCCGGCCGCCGTTTCGTGGCTGTGGTTGACGCAGGAATGACCCCAGCGCGGCGCGCGACCCAGCAACAATCCCCCGCGAATACGGGCCGCCCAGCTCCGCCAACCTTGCTGCCCACCCCGCCGAACGGGGGGGATGCCCGAGGGAGCGACGAGGCCAAGATGTTCAACCGGGGAAACCCCCCGGCCATCCCGGGCGATGTCGGGATTGCCGGATCTGTATGGGAGCGTCTCTAGCATGCTGTCACGCAACCTCGAGCAGACGCTCCACCGCGCCCTCGGCCTCGCCAATGAGCGCCGGCACGAATACGCGACGCTGGAGCACCTGCTGCTCGCCCTGACCGACGATACCGACGCCTCCACCGTGCTGCGTGCCTGCGGCGTCGATACCGAGAAGCTGAAGCGCGACCTCACCGAATTCCTCGACAAGGACCTGGCCGGCCTGGTGACCGAGCGGGCCGGCGACCCGAAGCCGACCGCCGGCTTCCAGCGGGTGGTCCAGCGCGCCGCCATCCATGTCCAGTCCTCCGGCCGGGACGAGGTGACGGGCGCCAATGTCCTGGTCGCCCTGTTCTCCGAGCGCGAGAGCCACGCGGTCTATTTCCTGCAGCTGCAGGACATGACCCGGCTGGATGCGGTGAACTTCATCTCCCACGGCATCGCCAAGGCCCCGGGCCGGGCGCAGAACCGCCCGGTGCAGGGCACGCCGACTTCCTCCGCCAACAACGAGGAGCAAGAGAAGGAGGAGAAGCCGAGCCGCGGTCGCGGCCAGGACGCCCTGTCCAACTACTGCGTCAACCTGAACAAGAAGGCGCAGCAGGGCAAGATCGACCCGCTGATCGGGCGCGACTCCGAGATCGAGCGGACGATCCAGATCCTCTGCCGCCGCACCAAGAACAACCCGCTCTACGTGGGTGACCCGGGCGTCGGCAAGACCGCGATCGCCGAGGGGCTGGCCAAGCGGATCATCGAGGGCGACGTGCCCGAGGTGCTGGGCAAGAGCACCATCTACGCGCTCGACATGGGCAGCCTGCTGGCCGGCACCCGCTACCGCGGCGACTTCGAGGAGCGGCTGAAGGCCGTGGTGAACGAGCTGGAGCAGCAGCCCGGCTCCATCCTGTTCATCGACGAGATCCACACGGTGATCGGCGCCGGCGCGACCTCGGGCGGCGCGATGGACGCGTCGAACCTGCTGAAGCCGGCGCTGGCCCAGGGCACGCTGCGCTGCATCGGCAGCACCACCTACAAGGAATACCGCAACTACTTCGAGAAGGACCGGGCGCTGGTCCGGCGCTTCCAGAAGATCGACGTGAACGAGCCGACGCTCGAGGATGCGGTCAAGATCCTGCAGGGCCTGAAGACAAACTACGAGAAGCACCACAAGGTCCGCTACACGCCGGAGGCGATCCGCGCCGCGGTCGAGCTGTCCGCCAAGTACATCCATGACCGCAAGCTGCCGGACAAGGCGATCGACGTGATCGACGAGGTCGGCGCGTCCCGCATGCTGCTGCCGGAGAACAAGCGGAAGAAGACCGTCACGCTGAAGGACGTGGAGGAGATCGTGGCGAAGATCGCCCGCATCCCTCCAAAGACCGTCAGCAACGACGACAAGGAGACGCTCAAGACCCTCGAGCGCGACCTGAAGTCGATGGTGTTCGGCCAGGAGAAGGCGATCGAGACGCTGTCGGCCGCCATCAAGCTGTCCCGCGCCGGGCTGCGCGACCCGGAGAAGCCGATCGGCAACTACCTGTTCAGCGGCCCGACCGGCGTCGGCAAGACCGAGGTGGCGAAGCAGCTGGCCAAGACGCTGGGCATCGAGCTGATCCGCTTCGACATGTCCGAGTACATGGAGCGGCACAGTGTCAGCCGGCTGATCGGCGCGCCGCCGGGCTATGTCGGCTTCGACCAGGGCGGCCTGCTGACGGATGCCATCGACCAGCACCCGCATGCCGTGCTGCTGCTGGATGAGATCGAGAAGGCCCACCAGGACCTGTACAACATCCTGCTGCAGGTCATGGACCACGGGAAGCTGACCGACCACAACGGCAAGACGGTGGATTTCCGCAACGTCATCCTGATCATGACGACGAATGCGGGTGCCGCCGACATGGCCAAGCCGGCCATCGGCTTCGGCAGCGCGGTCCGCGTCGGTGAGGACACCGAGGCGATCCAGCGCATGTTCACGCCGGAATTCCGCAACCGCCTCGACGCGGTGGTGCCCTTCTCCGGCCTCACGCCCGAGATCGTCGGCCGCGTGGTCGAGAAATTCGTCATGCAGCTGGAGGCGCAGCTCGCCGACCGCAACGTGACGATCGAGCTGTCCTCGGCCGCCAAGGAATGGCTGGCGGAGAAGGGCTTCGACCCGCTCTATGGCGCGCGGCCGCTGGCCCGGGTGATCCAGGAGCACGTCAAGAAGCCGCTGGCCGAGGAGCTGCTTTTCGGCAAGCTGGTGAAGGGCGGCGCGGTCAAGGTGAACCTGAAGGACGGCGAGCTGGCCTTCGACTATGTCGAGGCGGCGCCGCCCGCCCTGCCGAAGCCCGAGGAAGGCGACGGCGAGGCGGAGAAGGAGCCCGAGACCATCGAGTAGCCCTGCCCGTCGGCAGGGCGCAGGGAAGGGCGCGGGGGTCTCCTCCGCGCCCTTCGCGTTTCAGGGGAGAGGAACGCCGATGAGCGCCATCAAGGATTGGGACGCCTACAACGCCGCGGCGCGGGAGAAGGGCAAGGAGCTGTCCGGCCTGCACCCGGAGCTGGTGAAGGGCTTTTCCGCGCTGTCGCGCGGGGCCAGCACCACGCAGCACCTGGATGCCAAGACGCGGGAGCTGATCGCCCTGGCCGTCGCCATCACCACGCGCTGCGACGGCTGCATCGATGCGCATGTGCGCAAGGCGAAGACCGCCGGCGCCAGCAAGGCGGAGATCGCCGAGGCGCTGGGCGTCGCCATCGCGCTGAATGCCGGCGCCGCCTTCACCTACGCGCTGCACGTGCTGGACGCCGCCGGGGAGTGAGCGCCGGGCGCCCGCCTCAGCCTGCCGGGAAGGGGCGGGGGCCGTCCCGGATGAAGGCCTCCTGCGCGGCGGTCTCGATCGCGCCGGGGCGGGCGGCGCGCACCGCGGCGATGGCCGCGGCCGCGGGCATGCCGAAGCCGGTCAGCACCCAGGCTGCGACCATCCCGCTGCGGCCCAGCCCGGCGGCGCAATGCACCGCCACCCGCCCGCCCCCGGCCCAGCAGGCCCGCAGGCCGGGCGCGATCCCGGCCCAGGCGGCCAGGGCCGCGGCATCCGGCACCCCATAGTCGGCGATGGGCATGGCATGGTGCCGCAGCCCGGCCCCCAGGGCGGCCGGCGGCAGGTCGGGCACGCCGAGGCGCGCCAGTTCAGCCGGCCCGGCCAGGCTCAGCAGGTGGATGGCGCCCCAGGCGCGGATGGCGGCCAGGTCCGCCGCCAGGTCCCGCCCATCCCGGCCCGGGCAGGCCATGATCCCCAGCGCCCCGCCGCCCGGAAGCGGCAGGACGGCGATCCTCACGCGGCCGACGGGGCGGCGAGGCGCAGCATCAGCGCGCCAAGGTCGCCCTCATGCACCAGGCGGGCGGCCTCCTCCAGCGTGAACCAGCGCCGCTCGCGCTCGGCCTGTTCCGGCCAGCGGTCCAGCAGCACCTCCACCTCCAGCGGGTAGACCGTCACCTCGCAGGGCAGGTCGCCGCCATCGGGCATGCGCTTGCGGTAGCTGTAGTGGCCGATCGGCGTCGCGGCGACCTGGCCGCGCACGCCCGCCTCCTCGAAGGCTTCCCGCGCCGCCTGCTCCGCCGCGCTGCGGCGCGCCTCCACCCAGCCCTTGGGCAGCACCCAGCGGCGGGTCTCCCGGCTGGTCACCAGCAACACCTCCACGCTGTCCCCCTGGTGGCGGAGGGGGAGGGCGGCACATTGCTGGCGGCGGAGATGGGTGAGGCTGCGCGGCATGATGGTTTGATCCTGAACCTGTCAGGCCAGCCCAATCTACGGATGAATTTGCCCTAAGGTTGAGGGGCACCGCAGGAATCCGTAATTTCACGCCTCTGTCGCATGCGCTGGGCCGCATGGGCCGGGCCGCCGCACGGCCCTCTCGACGATGGCGGGCAGGCCGAAGGCGGCTGGGCGGCGAAGCCCTGCCGGCGGGGCGGATCGCGGCGGCGGGCGGTTCACGCCCCCCCGACCAGCGGCAGGGTGCGGCAGGGGCCAGGCTGTCCCGCGCCCGGGTGGCCACGCCCTCCCGCGTCGCGACCTACCCGATGGCGCCGCCATCCCGCCGGACGATGGCGATGACCGAGGGGCGCGGCGGCGCCCCCTCCCGGAAGTCCGGCCAACGGGTGGAGGGGCGTTCGAAGGTGCTGCCGGCATCCTCCCCGGGATGCTGGATGGCGAGGAAGACGGTGCGGTCGTCCGGGGTGAATTTCGGCCCGCAGACCTCGGCCCCGGTGGGCGCCTGGTAGAACAGCCGGGTCAGCGCCCGGCCCGGCCCGCTGGTGTCGGCGGCATAGAGGCCGTCCGCCACCCCGGCGGCGATCGGGGCGCCGTCGGTGGCGATCCAGATCCGCCCCTTGCTGTCGAAGGCGCAATTGTCGGGGCAGGACAGCCAGCCATCATTGCTGATGCCGCGGTGGTACTGCGTGCCGGGGTCGATCCCCGGCTTGCCGGCGGCGAGGAAGATGCCCCAGCGTGCCTCCTCCGCCGCATGGTCCACCCGGGCGGTGCCGGCGCCGGGCGGGACGATCTCCAGGACATGGCCGTGGATGTTGGCGGCGCGCGGGTTGGCGGCGTTCACCTGCTCCGCCTTCCGGTTGCCGTTGTTGGTCAGCATGACATAGACGCGGCCATTGGCCGGGTTGGTCTCCACATCCTCCGGCCGGTCCATGGGCGTGGCGCCCAGCAGGTCGGCGGCGCGCCGCGCCTCGATCACCACGTCGCCCTGGGAGGCGAAGCCGTTCGCCTCGGTCAGCGGGCCCCGGCCATGGACCAGGGGCAGCCAGCGCATGGTCCCGTTCGCCTCGAACCGCGCGACATAGAGCGTGCCCTCGTCCAGCAGGTCGCGGTTGGCGGCCGGGTTGGCCGGGTCCCAGGGCCGGGCGGTGACGAATTTGTAGACATACTCGAAGCGCTCGTCGTCGCCGGAATAGAAGGCCACGCGGCCATCGGCGCTGACGGCATGGGTGCAGCCCTCATGCTTGAAGCGACCGAGGGCGGTGCGCTTCACCGGCACGCTCTGCGGGTCGTAGGGGTCGAATTCCACCACCCAGCCGAAGCGGTTCGGCTCGTTCGGCGTCGCATCCAGGTCGAAGCGCGGCTCGTAGCGGTTCCAGCCGAAGATGGGCTGCTTCTGGATGCCGTAGCGCTTGTAGGCGGCGGCCTGGGGGCCCGCCTCGGCGGCCTCCCCGCCGAAATACATGTTGAAATTCTCCTCGCCCGTCAGGACGGTGCCCCAGGGCGTGTTGCCGCCGGCGCAATTGTTCATCGTGCCGCGCACGCGGGTGCCGTCCGGATCCTCCGCGGTCCGCAGCCGCGCATGCCCGGCCGCCGGGCCGCTGAGGCGCATCGGCGTCTCCACCGTGATGCGGCGGTTCCAGCGCCCGTCCTTCACGTAGGACCAGCGGCCATCCTGCCTGCGCACCTCGACCACCGAAAGGCCCATGGCCGCGCGCTCGATCGCGCATTGCTCGGCGCTGACGCGCGCCCGCGCCTCCCGCCCCGAGCCCAGGCCGGGGAACATCAGGTTGGTGTTGGTGTATTCATGGTTCACCACCAGCAGGCCGCGTTCCGCCGCGCGGCTGCCCTGCGGCAGCGGGAAGAAGTCCAGGTAGTCGTTGTTGTAGCCGAATTGCCGCGCCTGCGCCTCCGCGCTCTGGCGGTGCGGGTCGTGCTCCGGCGCATCGGGCAGGATGGGGTCGCCCCAGCGGATCACCAGCTGGATCTCATGCCCTTCCGCCACGGCATCGCGCTGCGACAGCTGGTGCCGCAATTCCGGGAAGCCGAGGCTGGAGGGGCCGCCCTGCGGCGTGTTCCCGGTATCCTGCGCCATGACCGGCAGGGCCGCGGCGGCGGCGGCGGCGACGCCCAGCAGGCCGCGGCGGGACAGGCGTTCGGCGATCAGCTCGCCGATCGGCCGGCGCGGGTCGGGGTTGCTGCCGATATCCTCGATCTCGATCGGGGCGTCTGGCGTCTCGGGCATGGGGTATCTCGGGGTCACGGGCAGCGGAATGGATCGGGACTCTGGCGCTGCCGCCCCCCGGATGTCCAGGGACAGGCCGATGACGACCCGCCGGCGCCCGGCCGCCCATGGCAGCCGCGCCCGGATGATCCGCGGCAGCGGTGGCGCCAGCGCATCGTTGCCCCGGCCGCCCTTGCCTGTCCGCATGCACCTGCGCTCCGGCTCGTCGCGCTCAGGCCCTCCGCGCGCATCCGCGTGCAGCCCCTCCGCGCGCATCCGCGTGCAGCCCCTCCGCGCGCATCCGCGTGCAGCCCCTCCGCGCGCATCCGCGCGACGCCCTTTCGCGCGCATCCGCGCGCCGCCCCTCCGCGCGCATCCGCGCGACACCCGCTCCATCCCGCCCGGCCGGGCTTCCCCGCGCCGGCCGGCCGTCGCATCCTGCCGCCCAAGCAGGAGGACCGCCCGATGACCCAAGCGCCCCGGCCCTTCACGCTGGCCGTTGCGGAGGCCGACCTGGCCGACCTGAAGGCCCGCCTGGCCCGCACCCGCCTGCCGGACCAGGCGCCCACCCCGGCCGGCCAGCCCTGGGCCTATGGCACCAGCGTGGACTACCTCTCGGACCTGATCGGCCACTGGCGGGAGGGGTTCGACTGGCGCGCGCAGGAGGCGGCGCTGAACGCCTTCCCGCAATACCAGGTGCATCTGCACGGCATCGACCTGCATTACCTGCACGTGCCGGGGAAGGGACCCGCGCCGACGCCGCTGCTGCTGATGCATGGCTGGCCCGGGTCGGTCTACGAGTTCCTCGACATCATCCCGCGCCTGACCGACCCGGCGGCCTTCGGCGGCGACCCGCGGGATGCCTTCACCGTCATCGCTCCCTCCCTGCCCGGCTACGGCCTGTCCTTCGCGCCGGGGCAGAAGCGCTTCGGCATCCAGGACATCGCCGACTGCCTGGCGCATCTGATGACCGGGGTGCTGGGCTTCCCGCGCTTCGCCGCGCAGGGCGGCGACTGGGGCGGCTTCACCGCCTCCTGCCTCGGCGCCACCCACCCCGAGAAGCTGATCGGCATCCACATCAACCTCCTGGCGGTCCGCCGCGATGCCTCCCTATTCGCCGGGGCGCTGTCGGAGGAGGAGCAGCGCTACCGCAGCGAGATGGAGCACTGGCTGAAGGAGGAGACCGGCTACCAGTGGATCCAGGGCACGCGGCCGCAGACCCTGGCGGCGGCGCTGGCCGACAGCCCGGCCGGCCTGGCCGCCTGGATCGCCGAGAAATTCCACGCCTGGACCGACAATGACGGCCGCATCGAGAGCGCCGTCAGCCGCGACCGGATGCTGGCGAACATCACGCTCTACTGGTTCACCGGCTGCATCGGCGCATCCTTCTGGCCCTACTACGCCCGGATGCACGGGCCCTGGCCGATCCCGGACGGGAAGACGGTGGACGTGCCGATGGGCTATTGCCAGTTCCCGCGCGAGATCCTGAAGCCGCCGCGCAGCCTCGCGGCGCGCAGCTACACCGATATCCGCCGCTGGACGGTGATGCAGAAGGGCGGGCATTTCGCCGCGCTGGAACAGCCGGAAGCCCTGGCCGCCGAGGTGCAGGCCTTCTTCCGCGGATTGAGGGGATGATGGAGTGATGCGAGCCGTCGGCTTCACGCAGAAGGCGCTGCCGATCGAGGATGAGCGGTCGCTGCTGGACCTGGACCTGCCGGATCCCGGCCTGCCGCAGGGGCATGACCTGCTGGTGCGGGTCCAGGCCGTGTCGGTCAATCCGCGCGACATGAAGAGCCGGATGACCATGGACGCCTCGCCGGAGAAGCCGGTGGTGCTGGGCTATGACGCATCCGGCGTGGTGGAGGCGGTGGGGCCGGACTGCACGCTGTTCCGCCCGGGCGATGCGGTGATCTATGCCGGCGTGCTGGACCGCCCGGGCAGCAATGCCGAGCTGCAGCTGGTGGATGAGCGCATCGTGGGCCGCAAGCCGCGCAGCCTGGACCATGCCCAGGCCGCGTCCCTGCCGCTGACGGCGCTGACCGCCTACGAGATGCTGTTCGACCGCATGCGCATCCCGCGCGGCGCCGAATCGTCCGGCAACGTCCTGCTGGTGATCGGCGGCGCCGGCGGCGTCCCCAGCATCGCCATCCAGCTTGCCCGCGCGCTGACCGGCCTGACCGTGGTGGCCACCGCCTCCCGCCCCGAGAGCGCCGCCTGGGTGCGGCAATGCGGCGCGCATCATGTGGTGGACCACAGCCAGCCGCTGCCGCCGCAGATGAAGGCGCTGGGCGCCGGACCCTGCCCCTGGATCTTCTCCACCCACACGAACACCGCGCGCTGGGCGGAGATGGCGCAGATCCTGGCGCCGCAGGGCAGCATCGGCCTGATCGACGACCCGGAGCCGCTGGACCTGCGCCTGCTGAAGTTCAAGAGCGCGGCGGTGCACTGGGAGGCGATGTTCACCCGCCCGATGTTCCGCACCAAGGACATGGTCCGGCAGCACGAGATCCTGTGCGAGGTCGCCGACCTGGTGGATGCCGGCACGCTGCGCGCCACCACCACCAGGGACTACGGCGCCATCAACGCCGCCAATCTCCGCGCCGCGCATGCGGCGATCGAGACCGGCAAGGCGGTGGGCAAGATCGTGCTGAGCGGCTTCTGAGGGTTCGGGCGATGCAGGACGCGACCGCGGCGCACGCCGCGCATGACCTGATCTGGGAAACCTGGCAGGCGGCCGGCCGCATCGCGGCGCTGCCGGACGGGCTGCGCCCGGCGACGCGGGCCGAGGGCTATGCCGTCCAGTCCCACCTGGAAGCGCGCAGCAGGACGCCGCTGTTCGGCTGGAAGATCGCCGCGACCAGTGCCGCCGGCCAGGCGCATATCGGCGTGGACGGCCCGCTGGCCGGCCGCATCCTGGCGGAGATGGTGGTGCCGGACGGCAGCGCCCTCACGCTGTCCGACAACGCCATGCGCGTGGCCGAGCCGGAATTCGTCTTCCGCATGGGACGCGACCTGCCGCCGCGCGCCGAGCCCTATGCCAGGGACGAGGTGCTGGACGCCGTCGCCGCGCTGCACCTGGGCATCGAGGTGCCGGACAGCCGCTTCGCCGATTTCGCCGCGGCCGGCGGGCCGCAGCTGATCGCCGACAATGCCTGCGCCCACCGCTTCGCCCTGGGGCCGGAGGCACCTTCGCTGTGGCGCGGCCTGGACCTGGCGCAGCACCGCGTGCGCTGCGTGGTGGCGCCGCGCTACGAGCGGGAGGGGATCGGGTCCAACGTCCTCGGCGATCCGCGCATCGCCCTGGCCTGGCTGGCCAACGAACTCTCCCGGCATGGCATCACGCTCCGTGCCGGGCAATGCGTCACCACCGGGACCTGCGCCGTGCCGCTGGCGATCCAGCCGGGCGATGCCGTCACGGTGGAGTTCGGCCCGCTTGGCAGCATGGGCCTGCGCTTCGTAGATTGACGGCCGATCCTCAGGACACGACGCACATGGCCGAGCCCGATGCCGACACCTTCGACTACGTCATCGTGGGCTCCGGCGCCGCCGGCTCCGTCCTCGCCAACCGGCTGAGCGCCGATGCCGGCGTCACCGTCTGCGTGCTGGAAGCCGGGCCGCCCGACCGCAACCCCTTCATCCACATCCCCGCCGGCTTCATCAAGACGCTGGTGGACCCGGGCGTCACCTGGCAGTTCAAGACCGAGCCGCTGGCGATGACCGGCGGCCGCCGCATCGCCACGACGCAGGGCCGCACGCTGGGCGGCTCCTCCTCCGTCAACGGCATGATCTACAACCGCGGCCAGCCCGCCGACCTCGACACCTGGGCGCAGCGCGGCAACCGCGGCTGGGGCTATGCCGATTGCCTGCCCTACTACCGCCGCAGCGAGAACCGGATCGGCGCCGCCGATGACAGTCGCGGCCGGAACGAGGATGGCATCCCCGTCACCGACATGGACTGGATCCATCCCCTGTCGGAGGCCTTCATCCAGGGCTGCCTCGGCCTCGGCATCCCGCGCTGCAAGGACTACAACAGCGGCAACCAGGCCGGCGTCGGCTATTTCCAGCGCGCCATCCGCAAGGGCCGGCGCGTCTCCGCCGCCGTCGCCTTCCTCAAGCCCGCGCTGGCGCGCAGGAACCTGGAGGTGCGGACCAATGCCCGCGCCAGCCGCATCCTGTTCGACGGCAAGCGCGCCGTGGGGGTGGAGTACCTCTCGGCGCCGGGCGCCGCGCCGCAGGCGGTGCGGGCCCGGCGGGAGGTGATCCTCTCCGCCGGCACGGTGAACACCGCGCGGCTGCTGCAGGTCTCGGGCGTCGGGCCGGCCGACCTGCTCGGCCGCCTCGGCGTGCCGGTGGTGCATGAGCTGCGCGGCGTCGGGTCCAATTTCCGCGACCACTACGCCTCCCGCTTCGTCATGCGCGCGCGGAAGGGCGTGGAGACGCTGAACGAGCTCTCGCGCGGGCTGAAGCTGGGCGCGCAGATCGCCCGCTGGGCGATGGGCAGGCCGAACATCCTGGCCACCTCGCCCAGCCATGTGCACGTCTTCTGGAAGAGCTTCGAGGGGCTGGACGAGCCTGATCTCCAGTGTGTCTTCACGCCGGGCAGCTATGCCGAGGGCAAGGTCTACGTGCTGGACGACTATCCCGGCGTGACCGCCGGCGCGTGGCAGCACCGGCCGGAAAGCACCGGCTGGGTCCGCGCCCGCAGCGCCAGCGTCTTCGAGGACCCGGAGATCAACCCCAACTACCTCTCCGACCCCATGGATGTCCGCGTGCATCTCGGCGGCATGCGGCTGCTGCGGCGCATGCTGGGCACGCCGGAACTCGGCAGGTATGTCGAGGCGGAGACGCTGCCCGGCCCCGATGTGCAGAGCGACGACGAACTGCTGGACTTCGCCAAGAAGAACGGCAGCACCACCTACCACCTGATCGGCACGGCGCGGATGGGGCCGGAGACCGACCCCACCACCGTCGTGAACGACCGCCTGCTGGTGCACGGCATGCAGGGGCTGCGCGTGGTCGATGCCTCCATCATGCCGAGCATGCCGAGTGCGAACACCTACGCGACGACCATGATGATCGCGGAGAAGGCGGCCGACTTCATCCGCGGCAGGGAAACACTCGCCGAGGCGGCCTAGCACCCAGGGAGGGCCCTGCCCTCCCTGGACCCACCCGCCAAAGGCCTTTCGGCCTTTGGAAACCTCGGGTCAGCGCCTCGGGCTCTGCGTCGCCGGCGACGGCACCGTCGTGCCGGTGTTGGGCGACGTGCCCTGGGACTGCGACTGCGCGCCGCTCATCGCCGCGCCGGAGCCGAGATTGCCCTCGGGGCGGTGCCGCGCCTGGGTGTCGCTGGCGCCGGGCGGCGCCGGGCTGTGCAGTTGCGGCTGCGGCGTCGCCGCGCCCGGCTGGCCGGTGCCGCCGGATTGCGCCGCGGCACGGTCCATGGCGGCGCCCGACTGCGTGTTGCCCTCCGGCCCGCGCGGCTGCGCCAGCGCCGGTGCGGCCAGCAGCGACGTCGCCAGCATCAGGGCATAGGTCGTCTTCATGGCATTCCTCCGGGTCGAACCCGCCGTCCCAACGCGGCAGGCCGTCCCGGGTGACGCCGCTGCCGCTCAGCCTTCGAAGAAGCGGTTCCCCGGCCGAGGCAGGCCGAGATTCTCGCGCAGCGTCGTCCCTTCGTAGTCCCGCCGGAAGATCCCGCGCCGCTGCAGTTCCGGCACCACGCGGTCGACGAACTCCTCCAGCCCCTGCGGCAGGTAGGGGAACATCACGTTGAAGCCGTCGCAGGCTTCCGTCTCCAGCCATTCCTGCATCTCGTCCGCGATCATCGCCGGCGTGCCGACCATGGCGAGGCCGGCGAAGCCGCCCAGGCGCTGCGCCAATTGCCGGACCGTCAGGTTCTCCCGCCGCGCCAGCCGGATCGCGCGCTCGCGCCCGCTCTTGCTCGCCTCGGTCTCCGGGATCTCCGGCAGCGGCCCGTCGGGATCGAATTTCGAGGCATCGACGCCGAGCGCCATGGAGAGCGACGCGATGGCGTTCGCGTAATGCACCAGGCTGTCGAGCCTGGCGCGCTTGGCCCGCGCCTCCTCCAGGCTGTCGCCCACCACCACGAAGCAGCCGGGCAGGATCTTCAGGTGGTCCCGGTTGCGGCCGAGCCGGTCCATGCGGCCCTTCACATCGGCATAGAAGGCGCGCGCCTCCTCGATGGAGGAGGAGGCACCGAACACCGCCTCCGCCGTCTCGGCCGCGATCTGCCGCCCGGCCTCCGAGGCGCCGGCCTGCACGATGACCGGCCAGCCCTGCACGGGGCGCGCGATGTTCAGCGGCCCGCGGACCGACAACTCCTCCCCCTTGTGGCCCAGCACATGCATCTTCGCAGGGTCGAAGAAGAGGCCGCTGGGGACGTCCCGCACGAAGGCATCGTCGGCGAAGGAATCCCACAGCCCGGTGACGACGTCGTAGAATTCGCGCGCCCGCTTGTAGCGCTCGCCATGCGCCATATGCGCATCCTGGCCGAAATTCAGCGCCGCGTCGGGGTTCGCCGTGGTCACCAGGTTCCAGCCGGCGCGCCCGTTGGAGATATGGTCCAGCGACGCGAATTTCCGGGCGATGTGATAGGGGTCGTTGTAGGTGGTGCTGGCCGTGGCGATCAGCCCGATGCGCTCCGTCACCATCGCCAGCGCCGACAGCAGCGTCAGCGGCTCGAAGGAGGTGACGGTGTGGCTGCGCTTCAGCGCCTCCACCGGCATGTTCAGCACCGCCATGTGGTCGGCCATGAAGAAGGCGTCGAAGCGGCCTTCCTCCAGCTTGCGGATCAGCCGGACATAGGCGTTCAGGTTGAAATTGGCGTCCGGCCAGGCGCCCGGGTAGCGCCAGGCGCCGGTATGGATGCTGATGGGGCGCATGAACGCGCCGAGACGAAGCTGTTTCGCGGCCATCGGGGGGGTCTCCGCCATTGGCCGGCAGCCTAGCGCGGATTGCCCCGGTTCCACCCCTGCAGAACGCGGATAACCGCCATACCTGATCCGTATCGTCCGGCGGCGGGCCGGCGTGACAGCCGGCCGGCCGGATGGCGGCGCCGGGGGCGCGGCCGCGCAGCGGCGCCGCGTGCCGGCATCAGGCGGCCGGCACGGACCCGGCCATGGAGGGGCGCGTCGCGAACCGCTCGAACCAGGCCGCCAGCTTCGGCCGGCCATGGCGCCAGCCGATATCCCCGAAGCGGAAATCCAGCCAGCCCAGGGCGCAGCCGATGCTGATGGTGCCGATGTCCACCCGGTCGCCGAAGCCCTCGGCCATGCCCTCCAGCACGTCCAGCGTGCCGGTCACCTTCTCCATCTGCCCGGCCTTCCAGGCGGCGGATTGCATCTCGGGCGTCCGCGTCACCGCCTCGTAGCGCAGCAGGATCCCGGCATCGAGGATGCCGTCGCCCATGCTCTGCTCGGTCAGCGCCCGCCAGCGCGCCGGGCCGGCGGCCGGGAAGATCCCGCCGCCCTTCAGCGCATCGAGGTATTCGCAGATCACCCGGCTGTCGAACAGCCTGATGCCGTCCTCCAGCAGCAGCGTCGGCACCTGGCCCAGCGGATTGTCGGCGACCACCGTGCGGTCGCGGTTGATTGGGTGCACCGCGCTCGGCAGGCGGTCCAGCGCGATGCCGAGTTCGGCGGCGACGACGGTCACCTTGCGGACGAAGGGCGATGCGGCGGAGAAATAGAGCTTCATGCGTGGGGTCTCCTCAGGCTCGGGCGATCTCGGCGTTGACCATGAAGGCGGGGTCGCGCCGCCCGTCCAGCACGTCCAGGATGTTCTGCGCCGCCTGCCGCGCCATGCGGGCCAGCCCTTCCTCGGTGCTGGCGGCGTTGTGCGGGCTGACGACGACATTGGGCAGGGCGAACAGGGGATTGCTGGCGTCGGAGGGCTCCACCTCCAGCACGTCCAGCCCGGCGCCCTGCAGCCGGCCGCCGCGCAGCGCCGCCACCAGCGCCGCCTGCGAGACGATCGGCCCGCGCGCCGTGTTCACCAGGATGGCGCCGGGCTTCAGCGCGGCGAAGGCGGCCTCGTCCATCAGGTGGCGCGTCGCGGGCGAGAGCGGGCAGTGCAGCGTCACCACATCGGCCTGGCGCAGCCCTTCGTGCAGGTCGCGCACCGGGGTGAAGCCATCGGCCGCGATGCGCGCGGGATGGAAGCCGGGATCCATGACCATGACCTCCATCCTGAAGGCCCGGCAGTAACTGGCCACCCGGCTGCCGATGCGGCCATAGCCCACCACCAGCACGCGCCGCCCGGCCAGGTCCACCATGCGCGGGTCCGGCCCGTCCCACCAGCCGCCCGCGGCGACATGGCGGTGGTGGTCCAGCCCGCGGCGCGCCACGGCCAGCATCAGCATCATGGCGTGCTCGGCGACGCTCAGGTCGTTGGCGCCGTTGGTCACCATCACCGGGATGTCGCGCGCGGTGCAGGCGGAGATGTCCACCGTGTCGAAGCCGACGCCGTAGCGGGAGACAACCTTCAGCCGCGGCGCGACGGCCAGCGCCGCCTGGTCCACCTTCTCCAGCCAGCACAGCACGGCATCGGCCGAGGAAAGGTGCTGGTGGAATTGCTCCACCGGCGGGTCGTGCAGCGTGACGATGTCGAGGTCGCTGCGGGCATCGAGCAGCGCCTGGCCGGCGGGGTGGAGCCTGCGGCAGAGCAGGATGCGGTTCGGCATGGTTTGGCGGTTCCTCCGGGCGGCCTTGCGCCCATGGTGCCGCCGAACCGGGTGCGCGCGAAGGGGGTCAGCGCCGCCCGCGCCGCCCGCTGAAATGCCGTGGCCCGCCCCAGCCGCCGGCATGGAAGCCGCCGTAATGGCCGCGATGCCCGTGCCACCAATGGCCGCGCCCGACGCCGATGCCGAGCCCGACGGAAGGGCCCCACCAGCCCGGCCCCCAATATCCCGGGCCATAGGCATGGCCGGGCGCAATGGCCAGCACCTGCGGCGGCGGCGCGACCCAGGGCTGTTCCTCCGGCCCCCAGGGGGCGCCGTGGTCCCATTCGTGCTGGGCGAGTTGTTCGGGGTTCGGCAGGGGCGTGGCGGGCTGGCCGGCGCAGGCGGCCAGCAGCAGCGGGGCGGCGAGGGCGGCCATCCATCGTGGCATCCCCCGCATATGGGCCTGCCGCGCCATCCGGTCAGCCCGCCGCCCGCTTACGCCGCGGCAATCTCGCCGCGCTCGATCACGAAGGTGCCCTCCACCAGCGGGCGGAGCAGTTCGGGGTTGCTCTCCGTGATCAGGATGGCGACCTCCGGCAGCGCCGCGTGCAAGCGCTTCAGCGCCTCCGCATACCGCAGCGCCAGCGCCGGGGCGAGGCCCTGGAAGGGCTCGTCCAGCAGCACCGCCCGCGTCCCGACCATCAGCGCCCGGCCCAGGGCCACCATCTTGCCCTGGCCGCCGGACAGGCCGGCGGCGCGGCGCGGCGCCAGGTCCTTCAGCTCCGGCAGCAGGGCGAAGACCGCGTCCAGCCGCCGCTGCACCTCGGCGGCGGGCAGCTTCAGCACCTGCGCCGGCAGCAGCATGTTCTCCTGCACGGAGAAGCTGCCGAACAGCCGCCGTTCCTCCGGCGCATAGCCGATGCCGAGCGCGGCGCGGCGATGCGCCGGCAGCGCGGTGGTGTCCTGCCCGTCGGTGACGACCCGGCCGGCGCGCACCGGCAGCAGGCCCATCAGCGTGCGCAGCGTGGTGGTCTTGCCGGCGCCGTTGCGGCCGATGAGCGCGACCCGGCCGCCCGGCGGCACCACGAGGTGGACGTCGCGCAGCACCGGCACGCCGGCGATGTCGACGGAGACGTCGTGCAGCTCAAGCATGGCCGGATTCCCTGGCGGGCAAGCCCGCCGGCGGCCCGGTCGGCGGCTCGATGCCGATGACGTCGCGCAGCACCGCCGGGTCCTTCAGCACGGTGGCCGGCGGGCCGAGGGCGGCGATGCGCCCCTGGCTCCAGACCGCGACGCGGTCGGCGAAGCGCTCCACCACCTCCATGTCGTGCTCGACGAAGACGGCGGTGACCTTCGCCTCCCGCAGCACCCGCACCAGCGTCTCCACCACGCCCATCTTCTCGGCCGCGGCGACGCCGCTGGTCGGCTCGTCCATCAGCAGCAGGCGCGGCTGCAGCGCCACCGCCATGGCGATGTCGGCCAGCTTGCGCGCGCCCTCGTTCAGCGCATCGGCGCGCTGCCCGGCCAGCGGCGCCAGGCCGAAGCGGTCCAGCACCGCCATCGCCTCCGTCCGCCAGGCCGGCCGCAGCAGCGGCGCCAGCGGCGACCACAGCCCGGCGCGGGCGGCGATGGCCAGCGCGGCATTCTCCAGCACCGTGTGCTCGGTGAACAGCTGGGGCAGCTGGAAGCTGCGGCCGATGCCGCGGGCGACGATGGCCCGCGGCGACAGGCCGAGGATCGGCTGGCCGTCATAGCTGATGCTGCCGGCCTGCGGGCGCAGGTAGCCGGTGGTCATGTTGATGAAGGTGGTCTTGCCCGCGCCGTTCGGGCCGATGATGGCGAGGAACTCGCCCGGCATGACGTCGAGGTCGATGCCGTCCGCCGCCTTGACGCCGCCGAAGGCGAGGCGGAGGCCGCGCGCCGAGAGCAGGGGCGCAGTCCCCTGGCGCGGCCGATCCACGGCCTCGTCCCCCGGCCGACCGGACGCGCTCATGCGCCCCGCCCCCGCAGCCGGCCCGACAGCATCCCCCAGATGCCGCCGGGGGCAAACAGGATGACCAGCAGCAGCACGCTGCCGAGGATGAGCTGCCAGGCCTCCGCCACCGCCGCCGCGGCATAGACCCGCACCAGCTCGAACCCGGCGGCGCCGAGGAAGGGGCCGAGCGCGCTGCCGGCGCCGCCGAGGATGGCGATGAAGACCAGCTCGCCGGAGGAGGTCCAGTAGGCGAGCTGCGGCGTGACGTGCCGGCTGGTCATCGCCACCAGCGCCCCCGCCGCGCCGCCCATCAGGGCGGAGAGGACATAGGCGAAGAGCAGCACGCGGCGGGCGGAGATGCCCATGAATTCCAGCCGCGTCTCCCGCGTCTTGATGCCCGCCAGCGCCCGCCCCATGGGGGAGCCGAGATAGGCCCGCACCAGCAGGCCGAAGCCGATGGCCAGCAGCAGGGCGAGGCCGAACATCAGCCATTCCTGGGTCTCGCGCCCCGGCACCGTGCCGGCGAAGCGCAGCGCGGCGACGCGGATGCCGTCGGTGCCCTTGGTGTAGTCGTAGAGCTTCTCGAGCAGCGAGTAGAGCACCATGGAGAGCGCGAGGTTGAGCATGCCGAAGAAGATGTCGCGGTAGCGCACGACGAAGAGCCCGACGGCGAGGCCGAGCAGCGTCGCCAGCAGCATGGCCAGCGGCAGCAGCAGCAGCACCTCCTCTATGCGGGGGGCGACGAAGGCGACGGTGTAGGCGCCGGTCGCCAGGAACATCGCATGCCCGAAGCTGACCTGCCCGGCGCGCAGCAGCAGCAGGATGCCGAGCACGGCGATGCCCTTGGCCAGCGCCAGGGTGAGGACGAATTTCAGCCAGGGCACCGCCCAGGCGACCAGGATGGCGGCGGCGGCGGCCAGCAGCGCCAGCGCCCCTTCCCGCGCCAGGGTGACGCCGGCCGGCCCCTGGGCGTGGACCTGGACATGGGCAGGGGCGGCGGCGGGGGCGTCCCGGTCCCCGCTCATACCCGGCGGGTTTCCAGCACGCCGAACAGGCCCTGCGGCCGGACCAGCAGGACGGCCACCATGATGATGTAGGGCACCACGACCTCGAATTCCGGGGCGAAATAGACGGCGACGCTGCGGCCGAGGCCGATCAGCAGCGAGGTGAGCGCCGCGCCCTCGATCTGGCCGAGGCCGGCGGTCGCCACCACGGCGAAGGAGAGCACGATGGTCTGCGCACCGATCCCCGGCACCAGGGAAGTGGTGGGGGAGGCGAGCGCGCCGCCCAGCGCGGCCAGCGCCGCGCCGAAGGTGAAGGTCAGCAGCGTCACGCGGGCGGCGTCGATGCCCATGGCCATCGCCGCTTCCTTGTCCGTGGTCACCGCCACGATCACCCGCCCGGTCAGCGTCCGCCGCAGGAACCAGGCGAGGCCGATGAGCGTCGCCAGCGCCACGCCGGGCAGCACGAAGAGCTGGTAGATGGTGAAGGGGATCACGTCGTCGCCGAAGGGCACGTCCACCGTGCCCAGCAGCTTCATCGGCAGGTCCTGCGAGACCGGCTGCACGCCCCAGATGAGCTTCTGCACGTCCTCGAGGATCATGAAGAGCGCGAAGGTGACGAGGAGCTGCAGCACCTCCTCCTGCCCGTAGATCCGGCGCAGCACCAGCCGTTCCACCAGCGGGCCGAGCACGGCGCCGACCAGCGCCGCGGCCAGCACCAGCGCCGCATAGCCCGCCCAGGGCGGCAGGCCGGCCGAGGCGAAGGCCAGGCCGAGCGAGGCGGCGCTGTAGGCGCCGATGGCGAAGAGGCTGCCATGCGCCACGTTGACGATGCGCAGCACGCCGAAGACCAGGTTGAGCCCGACCGCCACCATGAAGACCAGCGCCGCGTAGGCGAGGCCGTCCAGCAGCGCGAGGCCGAGAAGCAGCGTGTTGTCGGCGAGCCAGTCCGCCATGATGCCGGGCTCAGCCGGCGATCGGAGCGGGGACCTGCGCCAGCATCTCCGGCTTCAGCGTCTTCAGCCAGTCCACGCTCTTCTGCCCGACGGGGGTGGAGACCATGGCGGCGGGGAACATGATCATGTCCCGCGGCACGGCGAAGGGGAACCGGTCGTTGAAGCTGCTGAGGCCGACGATCTGGTCCTCCAGCCCCTGGCCGTCCTCCCGCAGGGTGATGGAGGAGGTGGGGGTGTCGAAGGTGAGGCCGCGGAAGGCGTTCGCCAGTTCCAGGTCGTTCGGCCAGCCGCCGCCCTTGGCCTGGATGGCGCGGCCGAGGCCGGCCTGCAGCGCGCTGATCGCCTGCGCCATGTGGTGGCAGGGATAGATCGGGTATTCGTTGTACTTCGCGCGGTAGGCATCGACGAATTTCGCCAGCCGCGCCGGGTCCTTCGGCTGCGGGTGGTTGTTCCAGTGGTCGCCGCGCGCGCCGATGACATGCCCGGCCGGCATGGTCCGGCCCAGCACCTGCATGGACGCCTCGGCGACCGGCAGGACGAAGGTGGACCGCTCGAAGAGCCGCCGCTCCGACGCCTGCCGCACCAGCGTGACCAGGTCGCCGCCCCAGCTCGTCGAGAGGATGACGTCCGGCCGCGCCGCCAGCAGCCGCGTCACCTCCGTGCTGTAGTCGGGCGCGCCGAAGCGGGGGAACATCTCCGCCACCACCCGCACGCCGGGCTTCAGCGCGTCCATCGCCGCCTTCCACAGCTCCCAGGAATCGCGGCCCCAGGCATAGTCCTGGTTGATGACCGCCAGGGTGCGGAAATCCGGCTTGTGCTTCAGCAGGTAGAGCAGCGGCGCCAGCACCTCCGGCGTGCCGTAGCCCTGGGTGCGGAAGGCGTAGGGGTGCTTGCCTTCCTCGAAGATCCGCTGGGTGCCGCAGTCCCACAGCAGCGTGGTCTTGCGCATCTCGTCCGACAGCGGGGTGCAGGCGAGGCAGGAGCCGGAGGAGATGGAGGCGAAGACGACATACACGCCTTCGTTCTGCACCAGCCGGCGATACTCGCCGACCAGGTGGTCGGTGCCCGGCGCCTCGTCCACGAAATAGGCGCGGACCGGCAGGCCGGCGATGCCGCCCGCCTTGTTGATCTCCTCGAACAGCAGCTCCGCCGCCTGCCGCGCCGGCACGCCGAAGACCGAGGCGGCGCCGGAGAGGAAGGTGGTGATGCCGATGCGCAGCTCGGTCGGCCGGGCCTGGGCGCGGGCATTGCCGCCGGCCAGCAGCAGGCTGCCGGCGGTGGCGGCGGCGCCCAGCAGGGCGTCGCGGCGGGTGATGGCGTCGTTCATGGCGTTTCGCTCCCTGCGTCCGGCGCGGCCCGGCTGCGGCGGAGCATGCCGGGGCGCCAGAGGGGTGTGAAGGGGGGGGGTGTGAAGGGCGGAGCCCCCGGTTGCCGGGCGCGCGGGGCGGGTCTAGCGTCCGCCGCCGTGAACATCCTTTCGATCCAGTCCTGGGTCGCCTACGGACATGTCGGCAATGCCAGCGCGGTCTTCCCGCTGCAGCGGCTGGGCGCCGAGGTCTGGGCGATCCACACCGTCCAGTTCTCCAACCACACCGGCTACGGCGCCTGGCGCGGCCAGGTCCTGCCGGCCTCGCTGATCGGCGACTGCGTGCAGGGCATCGCGGAGCGCGGCGTGCTCGGCCGCTGCGACGCGGTGCTGACGGGCTATGTCGGCGATGCCGCGACCGGCGAGGCGATCCTGGACGCGGTCGGGCAGGTGAAGGCGGCGAATCCGCGCGCCGTCTGGTGCTGCGACCCGGTGATCGGCGATGTCGGCCGCGGCATCTATGTCCGCGCCGGCATCCCGGAATTCTTCCGCGACCGGGCCCTGGCGCTGGCCGACATCGTCACGCCCAACCAGTTCGAGCTGGAATGGCTCACCGGCCGCAGCGTGGCGACGCTGGCCGAGGCGAGGGCGGCGGTGGCGGCGCTGCAGGCGGCGGGGCCGCGCTGCGTCCTGCTCACCTCGCTCCGCACCGCGGAGACGCCGGCGGATGCCATGGACCTGCTGGCGGCGGAAGGCGGCCAGGCCTGGCGGCTGCGCACGCCGCTGCTGCCGCTCTCGGTCAACGGCGCCGGCGATGCGATCGCCGCGCTGTTCCTGTTCCACCGCCAGCGCAGCGGCAGCGCGCGGGACGCGCTGGAACGCGCCGTCTCCTCCATCTACGGCGTACTGCGGCGGACGGCGGAGGCGGGATCGCGCGAGCTGCTGACGGTGGCAGCGCAGGATGAGTTCGTCGCGCCGTCCCGGCTGTTCGCGGCCGAGGCGTGCTGAGGCCTCAGCCCGGCCGGAAGCCCTCGATCAGTCGCGCCAGTTCCGGCTCCAACCCCGGCCAGTCCGCCAGCGGGGCGGAGGCGATGAGCAGCCAGCTGCGGTCCGGCGCGTAGACGCAGGCGGCGCGCACGCGCACCGGCAGGCCGCTGGGCTGGCCGGTGGCGGGCGCTTCCAGCATGTCGGCGGGCAGGCCGCCCAGCCGCAGATGCGTCTCCCCCGGCAACGGCGCGAAGCGGAAGGGGCGGAGGTTCTCCAGCGTCCGCGCCAGGTGGCCCGGCCGCGCCGGGGCCGGCACCGGGCGCTGCGCGCGGACCAGCAGCATGCCGGTCTCCGCCGCGCCGCGCGGCGCCGCGGCGTCGCGCAGCACGGTCCAGCCCAGGCCCTGGGCGACGATGCGCATCCGTTCGCCGTCCGGCAGGCGGAAGGGGGCCTGCGCGGCGGCGCCGGCGGGCAGCGCCAGCAGCGCGAAGGGAAGGACCAGCACGGCACGTCGCATGCACCGCAGGTGTGGCGGCGCCCGCCGCGCCGCAATCCCCCGCCGCGTTTGCGGTGCCGGAACGGGACGCGCATGATCCTGCCGCACCGGGAGAGACCGTGATGACGAAATCCCTGATCGCCGCCGCGCTGGCGCTGCTGCTGGCGGCACCCGCCGCGCTGGCGCAGCCGCAGCCGCCGGGCCCGACGCTCGCCGCCGTGAAGCAGCGGGACATGCTGGTCTGCGGCACCTCGACCGGCGCGGCCGGCTTCTCCCTGCCGGACAGCCGGGGCGAGTATCGCGGCCTGGATTCCGACCTGTGCCGCGCCATGGCCGCGGCGGTGCTGGGGGATGCGACGAAGATCCGCTGGGTGCCGCTGACCAGCCAGGCGCGGCTGCCGGCGCTGCAATCCGGCCAGGTGGACGTGCTGGCCCGCACCACGACCTGGACGCAGGTGCGCGACACCGCCAACGGGCTCAATTTCACCGTGGTGAATTTCTACGACGGCCAGGGCTTCATGCTGAAGGGGTCGCTCGGCATCGCCAAGCCGACCGACCTGCAGGGCGCCTCGATCTGCGTCGTCTCGGGCAGCACGAACGAGCTGAACCTGGCCGACTGGGCGCGGGTGAACCGGGTGGACTACCGGCCCGTGGTGTTCGAGCAGAACGACGAGGCGCGGCGCAGCTACCTGGCCGGGCGCTGCGACGCCTATTCCACCGATGCCAGCCAGCTGGCCGGGCTGCGCGCCAGCTTCCCCAACCCGGAGGAGCACGTGATCCTGCCGGAGATCATCAGCAAGGAACCGCATGCGCCGGTGGTGCGGCATGGCGACGACCAGTGGTTCGACATCGTCCGCTGGACCATCTTCGCCCTGCTGACGGCGGAGGAGCTGGGGATCACCCAGGCGAATGTGGAGTCGCAGCTGGCCAGCCCGAACCCGGAGGTGCGGCGGCTGCTGGGCCTGGCCGGCGACCACGGGCCGCTGATGGGGCTGGACCGCCGCTGGGCCTACAACGCCATCAAGGCGGTGGGGAATTACGGCGAGATCTTCGAGCGCAACCTGGGCATGGGCAGCCCGGTGAAGCTGCGCCGCGGGCTGAACGACCTGTGGACCCGCGGCGGCCTGATGTACGCGCCGCCCATCCGGTGACGGCGGCGCGTCGAGGAGGGCGCTGCCCTCCTCGAGCTCCACCCGCCAGGGGTCGGGCGACCCCTGGACCGGCCTGAGTCATCGGGGTCCCTCCAAGGGCGATTGAATTCATACGGGGGTCCGGGGGTCGGTTCGATCCCCGGCGGGTTGGGTCCGGGAGGGGCGGCGCCCCTCCTGCCATGCGCGCCCGGTCTCGTCAGGCCGCCGTCTTGGTCGGCACGAAGGTCTCCAGGTCGTCGTTGGCCGCGTCGGCGACATCCTCCGGCTCCGGCTTCATCTCGCCCTCCCACTTGCCGACCACGGCGGTGGCGAGGGAGTTGCCGATGACGTTGGTCGCCGACCGGCCCATGTCGAGGAACTGGTCGATGCCGATGATCAGCAGCAGGCCGGCCTCGGGGATGTTGAAGGTGGTCAGCGTCGCGGCGATGACGACGAGGGAGGCGCGCGGCACCCCGGCCATGCCCTTGCTGGTCAGCATCAGCAGCAGCAGCATGGTCGCCTGCTGGCCCCAGCTCAGCTCGATGTTGTAGGCCTGCGCGATGAAGATGGTCGCGAAGGTGCAGTACATCATCGACCCGTCGAGGTTGAAGGAATAGCCCAGCGGCAGGACGAAGCTGATGACCTTGCGGCTGACCGGGAAGCGGACCAGCTGCTCCATCAGCCGGGGATAGGCGGCCTCGCTGCTGGCGGTGCTGAAGGCCAGCAGGAAGGGCTGGCGGATCAGGCTGATCAGCTCGAACACCCGGCGGCCGAAGATCAGGAAGCCGACCGCGGCCAGCAGCGCCCAGAGGATGGCGAGGCCGAGGTAGAATTCGGCGACGAATTTCCCGTAGGTGAGGAGGATGCCGAGGCCCTGGGTGGTGATGATCGCCGCCATGGAGGCGAAGACGGCGAGCGGCGCCAGCAGCATGATGTAGCCGGTCACCTTCAGAATGACGTGGCTCAGCTCCTCGGTCCATTTCACCACGGTCTTCGCCTTCTCCCCCAGCGCGGCGCAGGCCACGCCGAAGAAGATGGAGAAGACGACGATCTGCAGGATCTCGTTCTGCGCCATCGCCTCGAACACCGAGCGGGGCACGAGATGCGCGACGAAATCCTTCAGCGAGAGCGAGGAGGTGCCGACCCCGCTGCTGGCGCCGGCATCCGGCAGCGGCAGGTCGAGATTGGCGCCGGGCTGCAGGATGTTGACCAGCACCATGCCCAGCAGCAGGGAGACGACGGAGGCGCTGATGAACCAGGCCATCGCCTTGCCGCCGATGCGCCCGACCGCCCGCGTGTCGCCCATATGCGCGACGCCGACCACGAGGGTCGAGAAGACCAGCGGCGCGATGATCATCTTGATCAGCCGCAGGAAGATGTCGGTGATGAGGGAGATGTAGCCGGAGATCGCCTTGGCGGTGTCCGGGTTGGGCCAGGTGGCGTGACAGACCGCGCCGGTGGCGATGCCCGCCACCATCCCGACCAGGATGAGGATCGTCAGCTGCTGCGTCCGCATGCGCCGCCCTCCCATGCTCCCCTCCGGCACCGCGGGGGAAGCAATTCTGGATACGGCAGGGTTAGCGCTGGCGGCGGCGTCGGGTTTCGCGCGGCCGTGAGTCCGGGCCGCGGGGCGGCGTCAGGCTGCCGGCGCCACCGACAGGCCGCGCACCTTGTGCCTGGCGATCAGCTCGGCGACCAGGCCGCTGCGCTTCGCCTCCTCGACGAAGTCGCGCAGCCAGGCGAAGCCGGCCTCGTTCGGCTTGCCGGTGCCGATCGCCTGCTGCACCGCCATGAACCGCCCGTCCAGGATGCGCGCGCCCGGCAGCGTGTCCACGTCGCTCAGCAGGCCGGGGCGCAGGCCAGCATAGACCTCCCCCTTGTCGGCGACGAATTGTTGGAAGGCGGCCCCGCCGCCGCCGGGCACCAGCACCAGCTTCGCCTGCCTGATGTTCCGCTCCAGCCACAGGGTGTAGGCGGCGCCGGCGCCGGAATAGATGCGCAGCCCCGGCCGGTCCACCTGGTCGAGCGCCGTGATGCCGGAGCCGGGCGGGACCAGATAGGTC
Source organism: Paracraurococcus ruber (assembly GCF_004353985.1). Lineage (GTDB taxonomy): Bacteria > Pseudomonadota > Alphaproteobacteria > Acetobacterales > Acetobacteraceae > Paracraurococcus > Paracraurococcus ruber. The sequence goes on from NZ_SMOA01000032.1 coordinate 39,052, forward strand.
GCCTCGATCTCGCAATAGGCGGCGCTGAAGCTGATCTTCGCCGCGCGCTGCGGCTCGGCGCCGATATTGGCGATGTCCCAGGCATCGGTGCCGGCGGCGTCGGCGATCTCGTTCGGCCGGGCGTAGGGGACGAGCTTCACCGGCACGCCCAGCCGCCGCCCGATCTCCCGCGCCATGTCGGGGGAGACGCCGTCCGGCTCCCCCTCCGGCGTCTTGCCGGTGACCAGAAGGAAATTCCCCATGTTGATCGCGGCGCGGAGCACGCCGGTCGGGGCGAGCTGGGAGACGACCTCTGGCGACATGCGCGGGCTTCCATCACTGCGTGTGGCGAGGGGCAGCGTGGCGAACGCGCCCAGCAGCGCGCGGCGATGCGGCATGCGCGGCCTCCCCCCGTATCCTTCCGCGGGATCAGACCGCATCCGCGCCGCCCCGGCAAGCCGCCGGCCGGGCGCGGGGGCGGCAGCGCGCCGGCGCCGGAGGCCCGGCGCGGACCTCCGGCGTTCCTCCCTGGCCCGCCGTCAGGCCTTGCCGATGCCGCGATTGACCAGGGACAGATCGAAGGCGCGGCGCCAGTCGAGGTCGCGCGGCAGCACGCCCACCTCCGCCACCGCGGCGTGGAAACGCTGCCAGCGCGCCTCCGTCATCGCGCCGATGCCGAGCGTCGCGGCATCGCCCGACCGCACGATCCCCGCCTCGTTCATCATCCGCGTGCCGAAGGCGAGCAGCGCATCCGGCATCTCCGGGTTGTGCTGTTTGATCAGCGCATTCGCCGCCGCCGTGTCGAAGCCGCCCGCCGGCCCCTTCAGGTACTGGTCCCACCCGGCCATGGTCGCATCCATGAAGCGCTGGATGGCGTCGCGCTTCTCGGCCAGCGTCCGCTGGCCGATATTGATGGTGGTGCCATAATTCTCGAAGCCGGCATCGTGCAGCAGCAGCGTGTCGGGCTGGATGCCGGCCTCGCGGATGGAGAAGGGCTCGCTGCCCAGATAGCCCTGCTGGACGATCTGCCTGTCCGCCAGGAAGGGCTGCAGGTTGAAGGTGTAGGGGCGGAGCTGATCCTCCCGCAGGCCGTATTTCCGCACCAGGAAGGGCCACCAGGTCACCCGCGCCTCGGCGCCCACCAGGATGGTGCGGCCGCGCAGCGCCTCGAACCCCGTCAGGCCGGTGTTCGGGTGCGCGATCAGCACCTGCATGTCCTTCTGGAAGATCGCGCCGATGCACAGGAAGGGGATGCTCTCCCGCACGAAATTCAGCGCCGACAGGCCATTGCCCATGGACATGTCGACGCGCCCGCCCAGCAGCAGCTGCGCCGGGTTGATCTGCGGCCCGCCGGTGCGCAGCTCCACCTCCAGCCCCGCCTGGCGGTACAGCCCGGCCGCCTGCGCCTGGTAGAAGCCGCCATGCTCCGCCTGGGCACGCCAGTTGGTCACGAAGGACAGCCTGTCGAGCCGCGGCTGCGCCCGCACCGGGCCGGGCGCCGCCACCAGCAAGGGCGCGCCGGCGCCCAGCAGGCCGAGCGCCGCGCGGCGCGAGACGGTGAAGCGCTGGATGGCCATGAGTTCCTGTCCTCCCCCCGGGCGCGGACGCTGCCTGCCGGCCCTTCTTCCCGCAAGGTGGCAGGCCGCGGCGGGACCGCAAGCGGCGGGCCTGGAGGCGCCGGCCGGGCGGGGCACGGGGCGGGTCCCCTTGGCAGGTCCCGGGTGGAGCGAGGTCGCCGTGGCGCCCGCCGCCGGCCCCCTCCGGGCGGATGATCCCGCCCCGGTCCGGTCCGGCCCCGGGTCAGCGCGTGCCCTGGTTGTGCTGCGCCGGCGTCAGATCCTCCCGCGGGGCGCGGGCGACCCGGCGGATGTCGATGCCCTCGGCGCGGTTGAAATCCGGCAGCGGCGTTGCCTCGAAGCGGTTCACGAAGGCCCAGGCGACGCCGCCATCCGCCGCCTGGCCCTCGCCGGCGGGGGGCGTGGGGCCGGTGATGCCGGCGGCGGCGGCGCGGTACAGGCGCAGCCCGGCGCGGCGGTACTCGCCGGCGGCCACCCGCTCGCCCGGGGCCCAGTCGCGGTAGAGCGCCGCATGGGTCATGACGCCCAGCTGCTGGGTCGGTCGCGGCTGGTCGTCATCGACCACGACCTCCGCCACCTGGTTGTGCTGCGCCACGCCGCCGAAGCCCTGCAGGAAGGCGATGCCGGCGCTCCAGGCCCGCCGGACCTCGTGCCGCTGGCTGTTGCCGGTGAAGGTGCCGCCCCGCAGCACGTTCCAAGATCCGTAGAAGGCGATGCCGTTGCCGGCGCAGTAGCGGCCGGTCAGGTTCTCCAGCCGGTTGTGGCTGCCGGTGATGGAATAGCAGTTGTCGCCGGTGCGCAGGGCGGTGCTGTCGCTCAGGCTGTTGCCATGGGTCTGCCAGGTCATCCCGACCAGCTCCAGCCCGCTGAACACGGTGCGCAGCCGGGTCAGCCGGTTGCCGTGCGAATCGCCGCGCAGGATGACGCCGAAGCCGCGCTGGCCGTGCAATTCCGCCCCGTCCACCAGATTGTCCTGGCTGTCGGCGATCGTCACCCCGTGCAGCCGGCTGCCGAGCACCGTCAGGTCGGCGATGGTCACGTCCCGCGTGCCATCGGCCAGCAGGATGCCGTCGCCCGGCCGCAGCAGCCGCAGCCGCTCGATCCGGCCGGAGGGGGTGCCGCGCAGCTCGATGACGCTGGCGGCGGGGGCATCGCCGGCATCGATGGTCAGCCCGGCGAGCAGGAAGCCGCCGGACCCGGCATCGCCGCGGAAGGCGCGGCCGCTGGCGCCGAGGACCAGGACCGGGTCGCCGGCGCCGACCAGCCGCATCCCGGCGGGAATGCGGAGGCCGCGGGCGAGGCCGCAGCGCGCGCCCGGCCGGTCGGCCTGCAGGACCACCCGCCCGCCCGCCCGGGTGGTGTCGGCGATCGCGGCCTCCAGCGCCGCGGTCACGTCGCCCCGGCAGGCCAGGTCCAGGTCGCTGGCGGCCGCCATCCCTGGCAGCAGGATGGCGGCGAGGCCGGGCAGGCGCAGCATCCGCGACAGGCGCATGGCGGCAATGCATCCACAGGTTGAATGCATACGATACGCAATCCACCGCGCGGGCTGCAATACGGCGCATGGCCGGCCCCGGCCCACCCCCGCCATGACCCGGCGGAACGGCCGGGCGCCGCGGGACGGGCGCCAGGGGCCAGGCGCCAGGAGACGGCCGCCGGGGAGGCTCGCCCGAAGGGGGGGCGATGACGGCGCCGGTCCCGCCACCCCGCGCGCCGGGGGCCGCGGGTCCGCGGCCCGCCGGGGGGGCGAAAGCGCGACCGG
>NZ_SMOA01000330.1 GCF_004353985.1 Paracraurococcus ruber
CGCGCCGCGCGGCGTCGGCCAGCCCCGGCTTGGGCCAGCCCGGGCCGCCCGGGGCAAGGCACCGCCGGATCGCGCCGCGTCACGGCCGGCGGCGGGCACGCGACATCCTCGATCCGGCGCGGGCGGTCGGCCGGCGGCAGGGCGGGCCGGCCGGGACGGGCGCATCCGCCCTGACGGCTTCGGCCTGACGCGGGTCGCGCATCCCGGGCAGCGCCCGGCCCACCCTGGCCGGGCGGCAGCCCCAGCCGCCGCCCAGCCGGCGCCATTGCGACGAGAAGGTTTCTGGCATGCGGATCAGCATCGGTGCGAAGCTCGTCTTCCTGGTCGGGGTGATGCTGCTCACCCTCGCCGGCACGGTCACCGCCGTGCAGTACCTCGGCGAGAGGGAGCGGATGGAGGCGCGGTTCACCGCCTCCGCCGGGCTGGCCACCGAATTGGTGGCGGCCGCCGTGGCGCCGGGCCTGCGCTTCAACCGCAGCGCCGGCGTCCATGCCGCCTATGCCAGCCTGCGCGACCGGCCGGATTTCGCCGGCGCCATCTTCCGCACCGATACCGGCCCGGCCGCCGGCAGCACGACCGATGAGTGGCTGCGCGACGGGGCGACGGGCGTTGCGCTGGGCGACCTGCTGAAGGCCGAGGTCGGGTCGCACCCCGCCGGCGGCGGCCGCTACCTGGCGCTGGTGCGGGAGGTGCGCGCGCCCGAGGGGACGGCGCTGGGCCGCGCCGTCCTGGTCTGGGACCGGGCGCCGATGCAGCAGTCGCAGCAGGCGGCACTGTGGACCCAGCTTGCGGTCGTCGCCGGCCTCGCGCTCGGCTTCGTGCTGACCACGCTGCTGGCCCTGCGGGTCACCGTCATCCGGCCGCTGCGCCGCGCCACCGCGGCGACGCGCGCCCTGGCCACGGGCGATTACGGCAACGCCCTGCCGCCCGCCCGCGGCGGGGACGAGGTGGCGGAGATCCTGACGGCCCTGGCCAATCTCCGCAGCCGCCTGGTCGCGGCGGCGGCCGAGGCCGAGACGCGGGAGGCCGAGCGCGAGGCCGAGGCCAAGGCCCGGCGGGAAGGCCGGCTGGTCCTGGCCGCCGATATCGAGCGCCGGGTGCAGGGCATCGCCGACGATGTCGCCGCCGCCGCCGAGCGGATCTTCGGCCGGGCCGACAGCATCGTCGCGGCGACCGACCGGGCGAGCGGCCTGGCGCAGCGTTCGGGCGACGCCGCGACGGGCGTCAGCGACAGCATCCGCGACGTCGTCGCGGCGGTGGAGGACCTCAGCGGCTGCGTCAGCGAGACCGGGCAGCAGGTGGCCGCCACCGCCGCCGCCGCCGCCCGCGCCGCGGAGGAAGGGCGGCGGTCCGATTTGGCGGTCGAGACGCTGTCGCAGGCGGCGCAGCGCATCGGCGACGTGGTGCGGCTGATCGAGACCATCGCGGCGCAGACCAACCTGCTGGCGCTGAACGCGACGATCGAGGCGGCCCGCGCCGGGGAGGCGGGCAAGGGCTTCGCCGTGGTGGCGGGGGAGGTGAAGGCGCTCGCCGCCCAGACCGCCAAGGCGACCGAGGAGATCGGCGGCCAGATCGCCGCCATGCAGGCGGCGACGCAGGGGGCCGTGGCCGCCATCAACGGCATCGCCGGCCGGATCGAGGAGATCTCCGGCCTCTCGGCCGCGGTCGCCGAGGCGATCGAGCGGCAGGGCGCCATCGGCCTGCGCATCGCCCGGACGGTGGAGGAGGCGGCGACGAGCACCCGCGGCGTGGTCGAGGGCGTGACGAGCGCCAGCGGCGCCGCCCGCAGCGCCAACGAGGAAGGGTTGGGGGTGCATGGCGATGCCCGCGCCCTGTCCGCCCGGGCCGACGAGCTGCGCGGATCGGTCCAGTCGCTCAGCCGCGAATTGCGTGCCTGACCCCGCGGCGCCGGGGCCCGGCCGGGCCGGCGGCCCGCCGGCCGGCGGCTTTCCCGGCTGACAGCGCCGCGCCGGCGGTCCATGACAGCGGCCGCATGCGCTACCCCGACCCCTTCCTCGCCGCCCATGGCTTCGCCGCGGCCGAGCGGCGCCCGCTGCCGGCGGATGCCAGCTTCCGCCGCTATGTCCGGCTGGTCGGCGGCCCCCGCCCGGCGCTGCTGATGGATGCCCCGCCGCCCGAGGATGTGCGGCCCTTCGCGGCGCTGGCCCGGCATTTCGGCGCCGCCGGGCTGTCGCTGCCGCAGATCATCGCCGAGGATGCTGGCGCGGGCTTCCTGCTGATCGAGGATTTCGGCGAGGCGACGCATGCCGCGCTGCTCGATGCCGGCGCCGATCCGGTGCCGCTCTACACCGAGGCGGCGGAGGCCCTGGCCGCCCTGCATGCCGCCGCGCCGCCGCCCGGCCTGCCGGCCTGGGATGCCGCGGCCATGGCGCGCGCCACGGCGGCGACCTTCCTCGACTGGTGGTGGCCGGCCGCCTTCGGCCGCGACCCCGCCGGGTCGGTCCGGGCGGAGCTGGACGCGGCGATCCACGCCATGCTGGCGCCCTTCGCCGGGACCAGCGGCTTCGTCCACCGCGACTTCTTCCCGGCCAACCTCATGCGGCTCGAGGAGCGGGACGGGCCGCGCCGCACCGGGATCCTCGATTTCCAGGACGGCGCCATCGGCCATCCTGCCTATGACGTGATCTCCCTGGTCGAGGATGCGCGGCGCGACGTCCTGCCGACGGCGCGGCGGGCGGCGCTGGCCGCCTACCTGAATGCCCGGCCGGGGTTGGACCGCGGCGCCTTCCTCGGCGCCATGGCGGCCTGCGGGGCGCAGCGGCATCTCCGCGTCGCCGCGCTCTGGGTGCGGCTCGAACGGCGGGACGGCAAGCCGCACTACCTGCGGCACGGGCCGCGCTGCTGGGCACTGCTCGCCCGCTCCCTCTCCCAGCCGGCCTGCGCGCCGCTGCGGGATTTCCTCGACCGGCACATCCCCGAGGAGTTGCGGCGCAACCCGGCGCCGGGCTGACCCGGCGTGGCCGCGGCGCCACGCAACCGCCCCGGATGCGCGGGGCGGGTGTTTCCAGCCGGGGCGGTCGCGGGGTAGACGGGGGCCACCCCCAGCCGCCGGAGACCCGCCGCGTGATCACGCTGACCCATGGCATGGTCCTCGCCGCCGGCCTCGGCCTGCGGATGCGCCCGCTGACCGACGCCACCGCCAAGCCGCTGCTGACGCTGGACGGCCGCACGCTGCTGGACCATGCGCTGGACCGGCTGGCGGCGGCCGGCATCGGCCAGGCGGTGGTGAATGCGCATTGGTGCGCCGACCAGGTCGCCGCCGCGGTCGCCGGCCGCGACTCGCCCCGCATCGCCCTGCAGCGCGAGGATGCGCTGCTGGAGACCGGCGGCGGCGTCGCCCGCGCCCTCCCGCTGCTGGGCGACGGCCCCTTCGCGGTGGCGAATGGCGACAGCGTCTGGCTGGACGGGCCGCGCCAGGCGCTCGGCCGCATGGCCGCCGCCTTCGACCCGGCGCAGATGGACGCGCTGCTGCTGGTGGTGCGCAGCGCCCAGGTGGACGGCGATATCGGCCGCGGCGACTTCCTGCTCGACCCGCTGGGCCGGGTGCGCCGGCCGCGGGAGCGGGAGCTGGCCCCCTATGTCTTCGCCGGCGTGCAGATCCTCACGCCCGGCATGTTCCGCAATACGCCAGGCGGGAAGTTCAGCCTCAACATCCTGTACGATCGGGCGATCGACTCGGGGCGGCTCTTCGCACTGGTGCATGACGGGGTCTGGTTCCATCTCTCGACGCCGCCCGACCTGGACCGGGCCGAGGCCGCGCTGCGGGCAGGGCTCGTGCGGGCGCTGTTCTGATGCGGCCGCCGGCGGGGGGGACGCCGTCCCCCTCGCGCTCCCACTGCCATGGGCCGAAGGTCCCTCGGAACCCTTGAGCCGGCGCCGCGGGGATCAGCCCAGGCGGGGGCCCGGGGGGAAGTGCGGTCCCCGGCCGGGAAGGGTGCGGCTGGGGGCGGCGCCCCCTCCCGCGGCGGTGCGGCCATGAACCTCTTCGACATCCCCGCGCACCTGCCCTTCCTCGACTGCCTCGCCGCCGGCGTGCTGCGGCAGGTTCCGGCCGGGCAGCCGGAGGCGCTGTCGCGCGTCACCATCCTGCTGCCGACGCGCCGTTCCGCCCGCGCGCTGCGCATCGCCTTCCTGCGTGCGGCGGATGGCCAGGCGCTGCTGCTGCCGCGCATGCGGGCGCTGGCCGGCCTGTCCACCGAGGATGCCGACGAACTCGCCCTGCCCACCCTGCTCGACCTGCCGCCGGCGGTGGAGCCGCTGCGGCGCCAGGCGGTGCTGGCCGGCTACATCGCCCGCCTGCCGCGCCAGCATGGCGGCCCCGGCACGCCGGAGCAGGCCTGGTCGCTGGCCGGGGCGCTGGGCACCCTGCTGGACGAGATCGCGCTGGAGGAGAAGGACCTCGACCTGCTGGCCGCGAGCCCGCCGGATGCGCTGAACGACCACTGGCTGGAACGACTGGCCGCCCTGGTGCCGGAGACCCATGCGCAGCACTGGGACATCACGCTGCGCTTCCTGCGGGCGATCACCGCGCAGTGGCAGCACTGGCTGGCGCAGGAAGGGCTGCTGGATATCGGCATGCGCCGGGCCCAGGCGCTGCGCGCCCAGACCCGCGCCTGGCAGGCGGCGCCGCCGGCCCATCCCGTGATCGCCGCCGGCATCGGCGTCGGCGGCACCATCCCGGCCGCCGAGGAATTGCTCCGCGTCGTCGCCACCGGCTTGCCGCGCGGCGCCGTGGTGCTGCACGGCCTCGACCATGGCAGCACGGAGGACCGCGTCTGGGACGCGATCCGCGAGGCGCCGACGCATCCCTTCTGCGGCCAGCAGCGCCTGCTGCACCGCCTGGGCGCGGCCCGCGGGGATGTCCGCCGCTGGGAAGGCTGCCCGGCCGAGGCGGCGGCGGACCTCGCCGCGCCGATCCGCCGGCCGGACCTGCTGGGCATGGCGCTGCGCCCGGCCGAGGGCCTGCCCGCCTGGCAGTCCCGCCGCCCGTCCGAATGGCGGCCGGCGCTGGAAGGCCTCGCCCAGCTCACCGCGCCGGATTCGCAGGCGGAGGCGGTCGCGATCGCCCTCACCCTGCGGGAGGCGCTGGAGGATCCGAAGGCGCATGTCGCGCTCGTCACGCCCGACCGCGACCTGGCGCGGCGCGTCTCGGCCGAGCTCGCGCGCCATGGCGTCACGGCCGATGATTCGGCGGGCGAGCCGCTGGGCGAGACGCCGGCCGGCGCCTTCCTGCGGCTGCTGGCCCGCGCCGCGGCGGCCGAGCTGGCGCCGGTGCCGCTGCTCGCCGTGCTCAAGCACCCGCTCTGTGCCGGCGGCTGGGAACGGCCGCGCTGGGTCTCGGCGGTGCGGCGGCTGGAACGCGCGGCGCTGCGCGGCGCCCGGCCGGCGCCGGGCCTCGACGGG
>NZ_SMOA01000331.1 GCF_004353985.1 Paracraurococcus ruber
GCCCGGGCCGCCGCGGCGGGCGCGCAGCAGCCGCGCCGCGAGCCAGAGCGGCAGGGCCAGCGCGGCGAGCGCGCCGGCCGAGGTCAGGATGGCATCGGGGGTGGTGAACAACCGGCGGCCTCCTGCCGACGCGGTGGGGGGAAGGGATCAGCCGCCCGGCGGGGCGAGGGCGGCGCCCAGGCCGTCCACCTCGTCCAGCAGGGCGAGCAGGGCGGGGCGGAGCGGCCGCGCATGTTCGGGCGGCAGCATCTCCACCGCGGCGCAGACCACGGCGGCGCCGGCATCCAGCCCCTGCAGGTCGATGCGCCGGCCGGATTCGACCAGCGCTCGCGCCACCGCGAGGGTGCCGCGCATGGCGTCGATGGCAGCGAGGGCAGGCGCTGGGGACTGGGCGCAGGGCGTCATGCGGGCAAGTCTGGCGGCGCCGGGGTTAAGGAAGCCTCGCCGCCGGGCATGGTGCCGCCGCCGGGCCCCGGTATAGAGGAAGGCGGGGGCGCCGCCCGGCCCGGGCCGCGCACCCCCGCAGGGAGGACAGACCACATGCCAGCAGCCCGAGGCGCCATTCCCGCCGCCGCGGCCATGATCGCCCTCGGCCTTGCCGGCCCCGCCGCGGCCCAGGCGCCGACGGCGGTGCAGGTGATCGAGGCCTTCGAGGGCGTGGTCGGCCCGATCCGCACCCATCGCCCCAGCCATGCCAAGGGCACCTGCGCCGCCGGGAGCTTCACCGCCACGCCGGAGGGGACGCGGCTCTCGGTCTCGCCGGTGTTCGGCGGCCAGGCGGTGCCGGCCATCATCCGCTTCGGCGTCGGCGGCAGCACACCCACCGCCTCCGACACCGCCCGCAGCACGCGCGGCCTGTCCATCCGCTTCCAGCCGCCCGGCGCCGCGCCCTGGGACATGGCGAACATCTCGGCGCCGATCTTCGGTGCGCCGACGCCCGAGGCCTTCGTCGAGAACCTGCGGGTCCGTCGGCCGGACCCGGCGACCGGCCGGCCGGACCAGGCGAGGATCGACGCCTTCGTCGCCGCCAACCCGAAGGTGGCGCTGCAGGGCCGCTGGCTGGCGGCGACCCTCCCGCCCGCCAGCTTCGCCAGCACGCCCTATTGGGGGGTGAACACCTTCCGCTTCCGCGGCGCGGACGGGGAGGTGCGGCCGGCCCGCTGGGTGTTCGAGCCTGCGGCGGGGGTGGCGCGGCTGACCGAGGAGCAGATGCGCAGCCTGCCGACGGATTTCCTGGCGGAGGAACTGCGCGGCCGGGTGGCGCGGGCGCCGGTCGCCTTCGACATGGTGCTGCAATTCCCCGGCCCCGGGGACGACCTGAACGACCCGACCATGGCCTGGCCCGACGACCGGCCGCGGACCACGGTCGGGCGGCTGCTGGTGACCGAGGTGGCGGCCGGCCCCGGCGGCGCCTGCGACCGGATCAGCTACCTGGCGCTGGCCAATGCGCCGGGGGTGGAGTTCAGCGACGACCCGATCCTGCGGGCGCGGCCGGCGCCCTACGCGGTCTCGCTCTCGAAGCGCAGCCAGCAGCCATAGGCCGGGGCGGCGCGCGGTTGGGGGGCGCCCGGCCGCCGCGCTTTACCAAATCTTCGCCGGCGGCCGGCCAGGATGTCGGCATGGACCCGTCGCATAGCGCCCCCGTCGCCCTGGCCGAGCGCCGGCTCGCCTGGCTCGATGCCCGGCAGCGCGTGCTGTCGCAGAACATCGCCAATGCCGACACGCCGGGCTACCGGCCGCGCGACCTGTCGGATTTCTCCCGCCTCGTCATGCAGCGCGCCGGCCCCGCCGTCGCCATGGCCCGCACCGACGACCAGCACTTGGCGCCGGCGCGGGACCCGCGGGCGCGGCCCGACCGCGCGGCGGTCGAGGCCTCGCCGAACGGCAACCGCGTCTCCCTGGACCGGGAGGCGCTGAAGGTCGCCGACACCGACAACGCGCATGCGCTGGCGATCGGGCTGCACCGTCGCTGGCTCGGCATGTTCCGCACCGCCCTGGGGCGCACCCAGTAATCCGGCTGGCGCGTCCCGGCGGGATGCGCGGGCCGCATCGCATCGACGTCTTCGGGGCCGGGCCCCGCGCCCGGGCCGCCGCGCCGGGGCGCCGCCCGCCCCGCCGCAGGCAAGCAGGGAGAGGGTAGGCATGGATCTGGAACGCGCGCTGCGCATCTCGGCCGCCGGCATGGCCGCGCAGTCCACCCGCCTGCGGGTGGTGGCGGAGAACCTAGCCAATCGCGACAGCACCGGCGAAGCGCCCGGCGCCGACCCCTACCGGCGCAAGACCGTCACCTTCGGCAGCAAGCTGGACCGGGAGATGGGCGCCGACATGGTGGCGGTGCGCCGCATCGGCACCGCGCCGGGCGACTTCCCGCAGGTGCACGACCCCAGCCACCCGGCGGCGAACGACAAGGGCTATGTGAAGCGGCCGAATGTCGACAGCCTGGTCGAGATGATGGACATGCGGGAGGCGCAGCGGAGCTACAGCGCCAACCTCTCCGTGCTCGAGGTCACGCGCGGCATGCTGACCCGCACCATCGAGTCGCTGCGCTGATGGCCGGCGGCATCGGCCCGCTTCAGGCGGCCGCGGCCTATCGCGCGGCGCAGTCCCAGCCGGGGGAGGGCGTGGAGGCCGCGCCGGGCGCCGATTTCGGCAGCGCGCTGCGCCGCGCCATGGAGGATGGCGTGCAGCTCGGCCGCGCCGCCGATGCCAGCAGCACCCAGGCGCTGGTCGGCCAGGGCAGCGTGACGGATGTCGTGCTGGCCGTCTCCCGCGCCGAGATGGCGCTGCAGACCGCGGTGACGCTGCGCGACCGCGTCGTCGCCGCCTATCAGGACGTGATGCGCATGCCGATCTGACCGCGGCCCCCTTGGCGGCCGCGCGCGGGCATTGCCCGCGCGGCCGCGCCCGGGGACCGCGTGACGCCGCCTGCCGGCCCGCGGGCCCGCCGCCGCGCCGCACGCCCCACCAGGATGGACCCCCGCGCCGCGGGAGGAAGGGGAGAGGATGACCGAGGACCCGACCGCGCTCGCGCTGCGCGAGGCGCTGTGGCTGACCATCCAGCTCGCCTGGCCGCCGCTGCTGGCGATGCTCGCCATCGGCCTCATCGTCTCCGTGCTGCAGGCGGTGACCCAGGTGCAGGAAGCGACGCTGGCCTTCCTGCCCAAGCTGCTGGTGCTGGCCGTGGTGCTGCTGGTGACCGGGCCGGGCATGACCTTGGCCATGCAGGGCTATGCCGGCCAGCTCTACGACCGCATCGTCGCGCTGGGCGGCCAGGGCCGGTGAGGCGGCGCGGCGCATGACCGGGCCGCTGCCCGACCTGGTGTTCCATGCCGTGCTGGTGCTGGCGCGGGTCGGCAGCGCGCTGCTGCTGCTGCCGGGCCTGGGCGCGGCGGAGGTGCCGGCGACCATCCGCCTCGCGCTCGCCCTCGCGCTCACCGCCCTGGTGCTGCCGGTGGTGCAGCCCGGCCTGCCGGCGCTGCCCGGCGACCCGTCCGACCTGCTGCGGCTGCTGCTGATCGAGATCGCCATCGGCGTCTGGCTGGGCCTGCTGGCGCGGCTGCTGGAATTGGCGCTGGCCCAGGCCGGGCAGGTGATGGCGCTGATGGTCGGCCTCGCCAGCCCCTTGCAGGGGGATGCGGTCTTCGGCGCGCAGGCGACGGCGCTGTCGCGGCTGTTCGGCCTGGCCGCGGCCATGCTGGTGCTCTCCACCGGGCTCTATGCCCTGCCGCTGCGCGCCATGGCCGAAAGCTATGACGCCTTCCCGCCGGGCGCGGCGCTGCCGCTGCCGGCCCAGGCCGGGCTGCTGGCGCAGGCGGTGGCGGACAGCCTCTCCCTCGCGCTTCGGCTGGCGGCGCCGCTGATCCTGGCCGGGATCCTCGGGCAGTTCGCGCTCGGCCTGCTGGCGCGGCTGACGCCGCAGGTGCCGGTCTTCATCCTGGCGGCGCCGGGGCAGATCCTGGCCGGGCTGCTGCTGCTGGCGGCGCTGCTGCCGGGGCTGCTCGGCGGCTGGCTGGCGGCCCTGCGGGAGGGCTTCGAATCCCTGCCCGGGCTGCCGTGACGGGCCGCCGGGGCATGCCCTTGCGCGCGCTGCCCGGCCTTGCCCCGGGCGTCCTGCCGCCCGCCATGACCCTGCCGCGCCGGGGCCGCTGAGCCATGGCCGAGGGCGATCCGAAGGACGCCGAGGACCGGACGGAAGCCCCGACGCAGCGGCGGCTGGACCGGGCGCGGGAGGATGGGCAGGTCCCCCTGTCGCGGGAAGCGGTGTCCTTCGCCACGCTGCTGGCGGCGACCCTGGCCGGCTTCCTGGCGTTGCCTGCCATGGGGCTCGACTGGCTGCGGGCGCTGCGGGTGCTGGCGGAGGCGCCGGATCCCGGCGCGGAGGAAGCGCTGCTGCTGCTGCGCGCCGCGACGCTGGCCCTGCTGCCGGTGCTGGGCGCGGTGGCCATCGCCGCGATCCTGGCCAGCCTGGGGCAGACCGGGCCGCTGCTGCGGGCGGAGTCGCTGCAGCCCGAGCTTTCGCGCATCAGCCCCCTGGCCGGGCTGCGGCGCCTGTTCGGCACCGAGGCGCTGATCGAGCTGCTGCGCACCGTCCTGAAGCTGGCGGTGGTCGGCGCGGCGCTCTGGTTCTCGGTGGATCTCTCGGCGCTGCAGGCGTCGCTGCAGCAGCCGCCGGGGATGCTGCCGGCGGCGATCGGCCGCGGCGTGCTGCACCTGATGCTGGTGACGCTGGGCGCCTTCGCGGTGCTGGCGGCACTGGACGTGCTGCTGGTGCGCTGGCGCCACCTGCGGCAGCTGCGGATGAGCCGGGAAGAGCTGAAGGAGGAGATGCGGGAGGCCGAGGGCGACCCGCAGGTGAAGGCGCGGCAGCGCCGGCTGCGGGAGACGCGGGCGCGGCAGCGGATGCTGGCCGCCGTGCCGAAGGCCGCCGTTGTCGTGACGAACCCGACCCATTACGCTGTCGCCCTTTCCTACGACCAGGGGCAGGCGGCGGCGCCGCGCCTGGTGGCCAAGGGAGTGGATGCGATGGCGGCGCGCATCCGCGCGGCGGCCGAGGAGCATGGCGTGCCGGTGGTCGCCAACCCGCCGCTCGCCCGCGCCCTGTGGCGGCTGGAGGTGGATACCGAGATCCCGCCGGAGCATTGGCAAGCCGTCGCCGAGATCATCGCCTATGTCTGGCGGCTGCAGGGGCGGGCCGGCGGTGGCTAGGCCCGGGCTGCTGCGGCTCTGGCCGCGCCGGCCGGGCCTGCCGGAGGCCTTTGCCCTGCTGGCCGAGGCGGCGTCCGAGGGCATGGCGCTGCTGGATGCCGGCGGGCGCCTGCTGGCGGCCAACCCGGCGCTGGCGCGGCTGGCCGGGCCGCTGGTGCCGCCGCGGCCGGGCCTGCCGGCCGCCG
>NZ_SMOA01000332.1 GCF_004353985.1 Paracraurococcus ruber
CGGCGAAGGTCCGCTGCGGGCATTCCGCCGTGACGCAGCGAAAGCGACGCACCTGCAAATGCAGCTCCACGGCTCGACCGTGGGAGGGCAGGTCCAGAAGGCGTCGCCGGTAGCGGCTGTGTCAACGGGCCGCGGAAACTCCCCAGAAGTGGGCCGGTAAAATTCCCCGCTGGCTGGGCGTCGGTGATCAGCCGACGTGTTGATCGACGGCTCCCTGGATTTTCGGTGGGCGGCCGCGTCGCCGAGGCGGTAGCGCCGGTGGCGGCTGGATAAGGGCTTTGGAGCGGACGTGCTCGGGGACGAGTTCCGCATGCTGACGGAGGCGGTAGCTGGCGCCCTCGATCTGGACGACAACGGCGTGGTGGAGGAGGCGGTCGAGCAGCGCGGTGGCGACGACGGGGTCGCCGAAGATCTGGCCCCATTCGGCGAAGCCGCGGTTGGAGGTCAGGATCATGGCGCCCTTCTCGTAGCGGGCGTTGACCAGCTGGAAGAACAGGTTGCCGCCGCCGGGCACGACCGGGAGGTAGCCGATCTCGTCGACGATCAGCAAAGCGAAGCGGCTGAAGAAGCGGATCTTCTCGCGGAGCGAGCCCTCGCGCTCGGCCCTGGCGAGGGTGCCGACCAAGTCGGCGAGGCTGACGAAATGCACGCTGCGCCCGGCCTTCACCGCCTCGATGCCGAGGGCGATGGAGAGGTGCGACTTGCCGGTGCCGGGCGGTCCGGTGAAGTGGACCACTTCATGGCGGGTGATGAAGTCGAGCCCGGCCAGGGCGAGGATGCGGTTGCGGTCGAGCGAGGGCTGGAAGGCGAAGTCGAAGCCGGCGAGGGTCTTCATGGTCGACAGCCTGGCCATGACCAGGGCGGTCTTGATGCGGCGGTTCTCGCGCAGCGTCAGCTCGTCGACCAGCAGGGTGTCGATGGCCTCGAGGGTGCCGATCTCGCCGCGCTCGACCTGGCGGAGCACGGCATCGAGGCATTCGAGGGCGCGGGGCATGCGCAGCCCGACCAGGCTGCGCTTGATGCGGTCGACGGTGGACAGCGTCGGGTCTGCGCCGGGCATCAGGCGTTGCCCTGGACGGCCAGGGCCCGGCCGACGGCATCGTAGAAGTCGAGCGAGCGGCGGGCGACCTGGTCGCCGGCGCGCGACATCACGACCGGCGTGTCGGCGCCACCGCGGCTGGCGCGTGCCGCGGCTCTGCGATGGGCCGGGTCGACGCGGGTGTGGCCCCGGCCCTCGAGCGGGATGTGGCTGGCGATGATCACGCCGTCCTCGAGGATGCGGATCTCGTCGACCAGGGAGTGCACCTCCAGCACGCGGCGCCGGGCGGTGTCGGGGACGCTGTAGGCATTGCCGCCGACGCTCACCATGCCCTCGTGCGAGACCCGGCGCTCGAGCTTCAGGACGGCGCGGTAGGGGCCGACCGGCGACCGCAGCGTCGGACGCTCCTCGGCGAAGGCCTCGTTCACCACGCGCCTGGTGGTGGCGTGCACCCGCGGGTTGGCGACGGTGTCGAGCCAGTGCCGCAGCTGCTGGTTCAGGTCGTCGAGATTGCGGAAGCTGCGGGCGAGGAAGAAATCCTCGCGGATGTAGCGGAAGGGCCGCTCCACCTTGCCTTTATCCGGCATGTTGGCCTTGGTGTCCTGATGTCCCTGCTGTCCCGCCTTCGGGTCAGCGCTATGGTGAGACCATCCGGGACATGGGGCGCCGGGAGCACGCAAGTGCGGGCAGGCCGACGACAAACCATGGGCTTCGAGCCCGAGCCTTTATGTGGCCGCCCCTGCGGCTCGCCCGGATGCGCTGCGAGCGCGGATCCGTAGTTGCCGTGTTGCCCGTCAGCTCCCGTGAGGTGACCAGTAAGGCACAGGAGGCAAGCCGGTGAGAGTCGTAGGACTGGATATCCACCGCGTATTTGCCGAGGCGGTGATGCTGGACGATGGCAAGGTGGTCCGTTTGGGCCGCATCGGCATGACGCGGGACCATCTCGGGGCGTTCGCCCGGACCTTGACCCATGACGATCATGTCGTGGTGGAGGCCACCGGCAATGCCGCGGCCGTGGTGGAGGTGATCTCCCCGCACGTCGGACGGGTGGTGATTGCCAATCCGCGGCAGGTGCGGATGATCGCGCACGCCAAGATCAAGACCGATACGATTGATGCGACGGTGCTGGCCAAGCTCTACGCCAGCAACTTCCTACCCGAAGTCTGGGTACCTGACGCTAAGACGCAGGCGCTGCGAAGGCAGGTGACGCGGCGCAACCAGATCGTTCGCCAGCGGGTGCGCCTCAAGACGATCACCCAGTCCATCCTGCACGCTCACCTGCTACCGCAGTGTCCGCATGCTGACCTGTTCGGCAACCGCGGCCGGAACTGGCTGCTGGCCCAGGTCCTGCCGCCCGATGAACGGGACGCGGTGGAGCGGCACCTGCGGGAGTACGACCGCCTGGGAGAGGACCTGAAGGTGGTGGAGCGGGAGCTGGCCCGCGACGCGCTGGCGGATGCCAATGTCAAGCGGTTGATGACCATCCCAGGCATCGACATGGTCGTGGCGCTGGGGCTGTCCGCTGCCATCGGGCCGATCACTCGGTTCAAGGGACCCGACCAACTCGTCTCCTACATGGGCCTGAACCCCAGCGTCTATCAGTCCGGCGAAGGGCGGCCACAGCACGGGCGCATCACCAAGCAGGGTCGGGCCCATGCCAGGACCATGCTGGTGGAGGCGGCCTGGCAGGCGGTTCGCGGCCCGGGCCCGCTGCGGGCGTTCTACCAGCGGATCTCGGCGCGACGGGGCAACCACGTCGCTGCCGTGGCTGTCGCTCGCAAGCTGGCGGTGATCCTGTGGCACATGCTGACCAAGGGCGAGGACTATGCCGGGGTCCGGCCCGCCCTGCATGCCAAGAAGCTGCGCGACCTCGAACTGCGCTCGGGACAGCCAATGCGCCGTGGCCAGCGGGGTTCGGCCTATGAGTACAACCTGACCCGCACCCGGCAGGAGGAGAAACGACGGGCTGAGCAGTCGGAGGTCGCCTACAGAAGGCTCACCGAGGGCTGGACCAAGCGGGGTCGGAGGGCGCCCATGGGCGCCGCAAAGGAGGAGCGACCGTGATGGCTGCGCGGCAGGGCTCGCACCTCATGCCCTGCTCTGTGCCGCGCGGTCACCCATGGGCAGGGAGAAAATAGCAGCTCGCCAGCAGAAAGGGGCTGTTCAATCTCATCCGTGGTCTTGGCGCGGTAGGGACGGCAGGCCCTGGGCTGGAAGCCGTAGTGGCGCGCCAGGTCGAGCAGGCTGCGGTTGTAGATGACCAGCCCGTCGGGATCCTCGCCGGTGACGGCAGTTTTCATCCGGTCGTACAGGATCTCGCGCGGCGCCCCGCCGATCGCCTCGAAGGCGGCGACATGGCAGCGCAGGACTCTCTGCAGGTCCTGGTGCTGGACGAAGCGGGCCCAGATCAGCCGCGAATAGCCCAGCACCATCGAGAACAGCCAGACGATGCGCTTGCTGCCCGGGTCGTCGGTGAAGGTCACCTCGAAGCGTGCCAGGTCGACCTGGGCCTGCTCGCCGGGCGGCGTCTCGAAGCGGACCTCGAAGACCTGCGGCTGTTGGGGCCGCAGCCCCTGCACGGCGCGCTTGACCGCGGTGTAGCCGCCGGTGAAGCCGCGCTCGCCGAGCTCGCGCAGCAGCCGGGTGGCGGTCAGGCCAGGATAGGCCGCCAGCCGCTCGCGCAGGTAGTCGAGGTAGGGGTCGGTCACCCGTGCCCTTGGCTGCCGCGGTCCGTAGACCGGCGGCTCCAGGCCGCGGGCGATGTATTTCCGCACGGTCTTGCGGTCGATGCCGAGCTGGCGGGCGATGGCCGTCGGGCTCAGGCCCTGCCGGTGGAGTTCCAGGATCATGACGGTGTTCCCAAGTCGCAGCACCGATGTGCCCCCTCCAGCCCTGGGGGCAGTCTCGGCGACAGCGTGACCGGCACCTGCCGGGGCTAGCCCCGGCAGGTGCCGGTCACGCAACGAAGTGGGGAAGTTTCGCGGCCCACATCAGGGGAGGATTCAACGGCCGCTGACAGGCTGTGCACGCGGCGGGACAACTCGCCACAGATTGGGCAGGCGCTCACCATTGCCGCTGGATGCGCTGAGATGGTGATGCGGTCCGCGCCGGTCTCGACGGTGTCGACCACGAGACCGGATGGCAACAGGGGGCGTGGGTCGAGCAGAGGCATCGCTGGCGGTTCCTCACCGATGACACCCGCATCCAACGCCCACCCTGCACGGAATCTGCGCCAGAGCCCCTATTCCACGCCGAATCACAGCCGGGCGGCCGAGGCGGATGTCGAGAAGCTGCACGCCAAGATCGGGCAGTTGGTGGTGGAACGGGATTTTTTGGCGAAAGCGTCCGGTCGATGAGCCTGGAGCGGCGGCGCCAGATGATCGAGCCGGAGCACCTGCACCTGTCGGTGGTGCGGCGATGCGAGCTGGTCTCGATCAGCCGGTCGGGGTTCTATCACCGGCCGACAGGCGAGACGGCACTGAACCTCGAGCTGATGCGGCTGATCCACGCGCAGTTCCTGGAGACACCCTGGTACGGCTCGCGGCAGATGGCGCGGCACCTGCGGCGTGAGGGTTACGTGATCGGCCGCAAGCGCATCCGGCGGCTGATGGCGAAGATGGGCCTGACGCCGATCTACCAGCGGCCGCGGACGACGGTGCCGAACCCCGAGCACCGGATCTTCCCCTACCTGCTGCGGGATATTGCGATCAGCCGCCCCAACCAGGTCTGGTGCGCCGACATCACCTACCTGCCGATGCGGCGCGGCTTCCTCTACCTGGTCGCGGTGATGGACTGGGCGACACGCAAGGTGCTGGCCTGGCGGGTGTCGAACACCATGGAGGTGGAGTTCTGCCTGGAGGTGCTGGAGGAGGCCCTGGCGCGGTACGGTCGGCCCGAGATCTTCAATACCGACCAGGGCAGCCAGTTCACCTCGCCGCGGTTCACCGGCCTGCTGCAGCAGGCCGGGGTGCGCATCTCGATGGACGGCCGCGGTCGCTGGATGGACAACGTGTTCATCGAGCGGCTGTGGCGCAGCCTGAAGTACGAGAGCATCTACATCCACGCTTTTGAGACCGGCTTGCTCTGTTGGAACCCTCTGCGCCTCCTGCTGGTTCGGTCCACTTTTGGCGGAGGCCGGAGACCAGCGATGCGGAGGATGTCGAAGTCGGCGGTTCGGGTTGCCCGGGAGGCGCTGGCGGCGGGTCGGGCCGCCCTGCCCGAGTATGGCAGCCGGTTCTCGCGTCGGGACTACACGCAGGCTCAGCTCTTCGCCCTTCTCGTGCTGCGGCAGTTCCTCCGGAC
>NZ_SMOA01000333.1 GCF_004353985.1 Paracraurococcus ruber
AGCCGCCGGACCGCCGGCGCGATGGCGGTGGGCGGCCGGCATCGGCGGGGCGCCGCGCGGTCGCGGTCGGCAGCCGGCAGGTCGCGCCGCGGCTTGGCACGGGCCGGGCGGCTCAGTCCTCGAAGACCAGCCGCGCCTCCGTCCCGCCTTCCGCCGCGCGCTGGGTGAAGCCCAGCGCGTCACGGGTGGCCAGCCACAGCGCGAAGGCCTCCTGCGCCTCGGCCGGCCCCAGCAGGTCTTCCGGTCGCGGCCGCGCCGCCGGGGCGGGCAGCGCCGCGCCGGGCCAGCGCAGCAGCAGTTCCAGACGGTCCTCCCCCCGCCGCGCCGCCAGCGCGACGCCGCCGATGCCGCGTTCCGTCAGCACCTCCAGCACCTCCAGCAGGGCGCGGTCCATCTGCCGCGCCGTCTGCGGCTTCAGGCCCCAGGCGCCGGCCAGGCCGGCGGCCCATTCGCCGGCCTGCCGGGCGGCGCCCGGCCCGGCGTCCAGCCGGATCTCCGCCCGCTGCGTCACCAGCGGCAGGGTGGCGAGGTTGGCGAGGAAGGCGACCAGCGCGCCGAGCGCGAGCGGCGAGGCGAGCGCCGGCAGCTTCGCCGCGAAGGCGGCCGGCGCCAGCGCCGCCACCAGCCCGGCGCCGAGCCCGAGCGCGGCGATGGCCGAGCGCCGCGCATCCAGCAGCCGCACCGTGGCCAGCTGCGCCCCCTGCACCACGATGTAGCCGGAGACATAGATCAGCGTCGCCGCCTTCACCGCCGGGGGCGCCACCACGAACAGCGCGACCAGCTTCGGGCAGAAGGCGAACAGCACCAGCACGCCGGTGCCGATCCAGACGATGCGCCGCGCCAGCGTGCCGGTGGCCACCGAAAGCCCGGCCGCCGCCGTGGCCGGGCCCGGCGCCGCGCCGCCGACCAGCCCGGCCAGCGCCACCGCCAGGCCGTTGGCCAGCAGGCCGCGCTGCACCGGCGGCGCATCCGGCCGGGTCCAGCCGGCATCGGCGGCGCGCTGGATCATCAGGAAGCCGCCCACCGCCGAGGCCTTGGCGGCGACCAGCGCCAGCAGGAAGGCGGCCAGCGGCGCCGGCTGCATGGCGGCGAAATCCGGCGCCCAGGGCCGCGGCAGGGCGAACCAGGGGCTGGCGGCGACCACCGCCCCGGCCTGCTCCGGCACCTCTCCCAGCAGCAGCGACAGCGCCACGCCGAAGGCGCCGCCCACCAGCACCGAGATCCGCGCCGCCGGCGTGCGGCTGAGCGCGACCGCGACCATGGCGAGGATGCTGAGCAGCAGCACCGCGACACCGCCCGGCCCGGGCGCCGCGCCGCCCGGCTGCAGGCCGAAGAGCTGCGTCGCCAGCAGCAGCAGCGACACGCCGATCAGCATGACGACGACGCCCGCGACCTCGTTCGGGATCAGCACCCGCAGCCGCCGCATCGCCAGGCTGAGCAGCATGGCGGCGAGGCCGGCCACCACCACCATGGCGCCGGCCGCGGCGAAGCCGGCCCCCGCCGCGCCGGCCGCGGCATAGGCGCCGAGCATGGCCGGCGCATGCGTCGCCGGCACCGGATAGCCCGAGCCCAGCGGCCCGCGCGTCAGCAGCTGCAGCGCCTGCCAGAGCGCGACGGTGAGGATGGAGAGGCAGAGGAAGCGGGTGGCATCCGCCGGATCGCCCGAGATGGCGGAGGCGGTCGCGGCCGCGAGCACGAAATAGACCGACTGCACCGCCACATGCTGCAGCGCCAGCACCAGGCTGGACGCCGGGGGAGATGGCGAGTCGAGCCAGTAGACCAAGCCCTTCGGCCGTTCCATCCGCCGGTCCGCACCGCGATCCAGCCCCTGCGCGAGCGCCGACCACCAAGCCATGCGAGCGTCCGATCAAGCTTCGGGCGGAACAGTATGGGCCTTGCCGGGGGCCGCCAAGCCGGGGCCGGGCGGCGGCGCTTGCAATGGCTTGCGCCGGGCGATGGTCCACGCCCGGCGGCGCGCCATCGCCGCTGGCGCCTGCGCGGCGTGGCTCCGGTCTGCCGATGCCGGCCGCGGGGCGGCTTGCGTGGCCGCGTGCGCGCGCGGGTCGCGCTGGGGCTGGTCCCGATCAGTTCGAACCACCCGATCGGGTGAAGATGCGCGCGGATTCGATTGGCCAGGGCGGTTGCCATGCGCCATGGCGAACGGAGACCGCCCTGGTGTCCCGAAGTCCATGTTCGTCGCCACCGGCGGCGCCCGTCAGCTCAGACCACCTGCCTGTGTTTGCGATGGCCTGCTGATCCGCGGAGTTCGCGGCCGGTGGCTGCGAACTCCGCAGTCAGGACACTAGGGCGGTTGCCGTTCGCCACGGCTTACGGCAACCGCTCCAGTCTTCTGATTCTACGAACATCGTCACCTGATCAGGTGATTCCACCTGATCGGGATCTGCTTTAGCCGCCATGCGATGCCGGCGCCGTGGCGGATGCGGCCGCGGGCGCGGGCGCCGGCACGGGCTGCGGCGGCGCGGCGAGCCTGTCCGCCAGCCAGAACATCACCGGGTTCAGGGCGATGGTGATCAGCGCGACCGCCAGCACCAGGTCGCGACCCTGGGGCGGCAGCACCCGTTCCGCGACGCCGATCCCCGCCAGGATGAAGGAGAACTCGCCGATCTGCGAGAGCGAGGCAGCGATCAGCAGCGCCTCCCGGTTGCTCAGGCCGCGGATGCGGGCGATGCCCCAGGCGGCGGCCGACTTGCCGAGCATGACGACCAGCACCGCCCCGGCCAGCAGCGCCGGCTGCGCCAGCAGGATGGCGGGGTCGAACAGCATCCCGACCGAGACGAAGAACACCACCGCGAAGGCATCGCGCAGCGGCAGCGTCTGCTCGGCGGCCTTCTGGCTGAGCGCCGACTGCCCCAGCACCAGGCCGGACAGGAAGGCGCCCAGCGCGAAGGACACGCCGAAGGCGACCGAGGCGACATAGGCGACGCCGAGCGCCGCCACCAGCGCGGCGAGCGAGAACAGCTCCCGCGACCGCAGCGCGCCGACCATGGACAGCGCCGCCGGCATCACCCGGCTGCCCACCACCAGCATCAGCGCGACGAAGACCGCGACCTTGCCCAGGGTGACCAGCAGGGACAGCACGAGGTCGCCGCCCCCCACCCCCATGCCCGACAGCATGCCGGCCGGCGTCCTTCCATCCAGCAGGGCGGCGCCGACCGGCACCAGGACCAGGGCGATGACCATCGCCAGGTCCTCCACCACCAGCCAGCCGACCGCGATCTTGCCGGCGTTGCTGGTCATCTCCCCGCGTTCCTGCAGGGCGCGCAGCAGCACCACGGTGCTGGCGACGGACAGGCAGATGCCGAACACGAAGCCCTGCCCGTCCGACCAGCCGAACAGCCGCGCCACGCCCCAGCCCAGAACGGTGGCGGCCGCCATCTGCGCCAGCGCCCCGGGCACCGCGACGCCGCGCGCCTCCGCCAGCTCCTTCGGCGAGAAATGCAGCCCGACGCCGAACATCAGCAGGATGATGCCGATCTCCGACAGCTCGCTGGCCAGCGCCAGGTCGCCGACGAAGCCCGGGGTGTTGGGGCCGATCAGCATGCCCGCCAGCAGGTAGCCGACCAGGGGCGGCAGCCGCAGCCGGCGCGCCAGCACGCCGAGCAGCAGCGCCGCGGTCAGGGCGGCGACCAGCGTGGTGAGAAGTGGCGTGCTGTGGTGCATGTGGCCGAGCTTGCCCGATTCCTGTGGCGAGACGCGGGCGGAACCGCCGCTCTCATGTGGGAAGCCGGGCGCGCAGGATCACCCATGCCGGCCCTTGATCCATTAACAACGATCCATATTTCCGGGCAGCTCGTGTCCGGGCCCCTCTGGCGCGCCGCCCCCCCGGGCGGCCGCGCGATGTCGGACCACGGCGGGCGGCCGCACGTCGCGGCCGGCCACCAAGGACGGATGTTGGGACCCATGACCAAGACGCCCCGCGGGGCGGCCCCTTCCGGGGCTGCCTGAGATGCGGACCCTTCTGCGCGCCGCGCTGCCCGGCCTGCCCTATCCCTATGTCGGCGAACCCATCGCCTGCACCCTGTGCGGCGGGCGGGACGCCGTGGCGGTCGCCCGGCTCGACCGCCGGCTGAAGCCGCTGACCACCGTGGCCTGCACCGCCTGCGGCCTGCTGCGCAGCGACCCGATGCCGACCGAGGCCGAGCTGGCGACCTACTACACCGCGCTGTACCGGCTGGATTACCAGATGGCGGGGCGCGGCCCGTCCCGCGCCCATGTCGGGCGCGGCCGGGCGGAGGCGGCGCGGCGGCTGGCCCTGCTGGCGCCCGCCCTGCCGCGCGGCGCCCGGGTGCTGGACTTCGGCGCCGGGTCGGGCGAATTCCTTGCCGCCCTGGCCGCGGCGGGGCATGCGCCGCTCGGCCTCGAGCCCGGGGCGGACTATGCCGCCGCGGCCCGCCGGCGCTACGGCGTGCCGGTCCTCGCCGCCTCCCTGGCCGAGGCGGAGCTGCCCGCGCGCAGCTTCGACGCCATCACCGCGCATCATGTGATCGAGCATCTGCGCGACCCGGTGGCGGCGCTGGCCCGGCTGGCGGGCTGGCTGCGGGAGGACGGGGTCCTCTATGTCAGCGTGCCGGATCTGAGCCCCTCGGACAGGCCGCCCTTCGCCCGCTTCCACTTCGCGCATGTGCACCATTTCGTCCCGTCGACGCTGCTGGCGGCGGCGCGGCGGGCGGGGCTCGAGCCGGATGCGCGCTTCCCGGCGGAAGGAACGACGCTGGTGCTGCGGCGCGCCGCCGCCGGCCCGGTGACGGCGGCCTCGGTGATCGACCCGGCGCGGGCCGCGGCGATCATCGCCGGCTTCCCGCCCGTCTCGCCGCTGCGCCATGCGCTCTCGGGCGCCTGGGCGGGGCGGGCGCTGCGCAAGGCGCGGCGCTGGATGGGGCATGCGGCAGCGGGCGGCACGGCCGGGCAGGCGAGGCCACCCGCCGCGTCGCGGCAACCGGGCCGCGCCGGGGCCTGATCCCGGAGGCCCGGTCAGGCTCCGCCACGGCAGGCACGGTCAGGCCCTGTCCGGTGCCGGCCCTCGCCGCCCGGCAGGCCCGCGGGATCGCGCCGCGCCAGGTCGCCTGGCGACATCCCGCGCGGGTCGCCGCCTGGGCCGGCCTGCCCGCCGGCATGGCCATGGCGCCCGGCACCCGGCCGCCAGGTCGTCGGCGGATCCTCGCGGCCCGTGCGCCCCGGCAGGGTTTCCCGGATGCCGGCCGGCCTGGCCCGGCCGCCGGCGCGGCGCCGCGCCCGGCGCGCGATGGGGTCCCG
>NZ_SMOA01000334.1 GCF_004353985.1 Paracraurococcus ruber
CGCCGCGACGAGGCCACCGGCCAGCAGCGCGAGCGAGAGCGCGGCCATGGCCCAGCCAGGCCGCGCCGCCCCCGCCCGCGCCGGGGCGTCGAGCGCCAGCAGCATCCCCCGCGCCTCCCGCAGCCAGCGCGGATCGGGCCGGCGCGGCGACCAGGGACGCTGCGCCACCACCGCGCGCAGCAGCGCCGGCAGCCCGCGCAATTCCTCGGGCGTGAGGCAGAGATAGACGACCGGCAGCTCGGCCGCTGGCCAGGCGCGCAATCCGCCCTCGGCCAGGCACTGCCGCAGCGCGTCCTCCGCCCGCGGCGTGGAGCGCGGGGCGACATCGACCAGGGCGACGCCGTGCTGCGGGTGCAGCAGCACCGCATTCACCCGGATGCGTGCGCCGGCGGGGCCGCCGATGGCGGTGCCGAGCAGGCAATGCCAGCCGGTCGGGCGACGCCGGCGCAGTCGGAAGGGCGGCCGGCCGGCCAGCAGCGGCGGCGGGGAGACGAGGGGCTGGACCACGCGCCGACCCTAGCCTGCCCGGCCGGCCGGCGCGGCGCGATGGATCGCGATCCACGTCGAAGTGACCGGCGCGGCCGATCCCGCGCGCGGGCCGCGCCAGCGGCGGGAAGCCTTTGTTTCCATGACAGAATTGCCAGCCGGGCCGAGGCGGCCGGCGGGCGAAGGCCGGCGGGCCGCGCCTGTCCGCGGCGCCATGCTTGCTAGGCCAGAATGACGCGCCGGCGCGCCTGCCGGGGCGGTTGGGCCGCGGCGGACCGCCGCATGGCGGCCGCGGCCCCGCCCATCCCGCCGGCCAGGACGCCACCGCTCCCCACCGCTCCGGGCCGGCAAAGGAGTCGCCAAGCGGGATCCCCGGACGGCGCGGCCGGCGCCCGGTGAGGTCCGCAAGCGGCCTTGGTGCAGGCGGCCTTGGCGGGCAGCCGCGGCGGACCCCGGCGGCGACGCCGCGCGGCACCGATCGAGGCACGGGACGAACCTGGGCGCCGCGTCACGCCGCCGGCGCGAGATGCCCAAGGGGACCGCCTTGGGGGACTGCCCTGGGGGGCACTGGTCTCCCTCGCGCCGGCGATGGGCCATGCGCGCCGGCATCAGCCGGCGGCGCCGGCCTCCTCCCCCACCGGTTCGAGGTCCACGCCGATGGACAGGCCGTGCTCGCCGCCGCCCAGCATCACCCCGCGCACCGGGCTGATATCGCCATAGTCGCGGCCCCAGCCGAGCACCACATGCTCGTCCCGCACCACCACGTCGTTGGTGGGGTCGAGGTCGACCCAGCCATGCTCCGGCCCCAGCCAGGCGCCCACCCAGGCATGGCTCTGGTCGGCGCCGCGGCGGCGCGGCTGGCCGGGCGGCGGCCGGGTGCGGATATAGCCGGAGACATAGCGGGCCGGCAGGCCGAGCGCCCGGAGGCCGCTGATCATCACCTGGGAGAAATCCTGGCAGACCCCCTCCCGCCGCCGCAGCACCTCCGCCACCGGGGTGGAAATGTCGGTGACCCCGGCGCGGAAGCGGAATTCGCGGCGGATGCGGCCATTCAGGTCCAGCAGCCCCTCCAGCACCGGGCGGCCGGGCGGGAAGCTCTCGGCGGCATAGGCGCCGGCCGCCGGCAGGGCGGGCACCATCGGGCTGTCGAAGCGGTATTCGGCGGCCTGCCAGGCCAGGCGCCCGCCGGCCCGGGCCAGGTCGCGCACCCTCTCCCAGGGCGGGGTCGCGGCGGCCGGGGGCGGGTCGGGGAAGCGGACCTCCACCTCGGCCTCCGCCGTCACCTCGAAGGCATCGTGCGGCGCGTCGATGAACAGCCAGGTGACCGGGTTGCCGAAATGGTCCAGCCCATCCCGCCGGTGGGAGGCCGGGGGCTCCGTCAGGATCGCGGCCGACAGCACGCGCTGGAAGGGCAGCGGCCGCGGCCGCAGGTGCAGCATATGCGCCGCCAGGTCCACCATCCCGCCATAGGCGTAGCGCGTGACGTGGCGGACCCGGTAGATCACGCGGCGCCGCGCAGCCGGATGGCGGGCGCCGGCCCCAGGCTGTGCGGCGCCGGCAGCAGCGCGAACCAGCGCCGCGTGATGCGGTCCGACAGCACGGCCAGCGCGCCTTCCAGCGCCACCAGGCGCGGCCGCAGGGCGATCGCCGCCTCCGCCTCCGAGGGCGCCTCCGCCACCTCCCGCACCATCGCCCGCGCCTCCTCCAGCAGATCCTCGGCCAGGGCGGCCAGCGGCGACTCGCGCGTCAGGTCCGCCCCGGTCTCCAAGTCCAGCAGCATGTCCCTTGCCGCCGAGAGCTGGAAGGCGAGACCGCGCGGATTCCCCTCATCCGCCAGCACCAGGTCGAGCACCGGCGCCGCCTGCAATACCGTGAGGTACCGGGTGCGGTAGGTGATGACGGAATCCCGCAGCTCGAGCGCCAGGGCGAGCCCCGGTTCCAGCCGCGCCGGCTGCCCGGCGGCGCCAGGCTGGTCGAGGCAGCGGGCCAGCTCGGCGACGATGGCCTGGGCGCGTTCCACCCGCCGCCCGAGGTCGAGGAAGAGCCGCCCGCCGCCGCGCACCATGTTCTCGGCGGCGAGGCCCGCGACCGTCGCGGCGAAGGCCAGCACGCCGGCGCTGGCATGGCCCAGCGCCTCCAGGCCCCGGTTCGCCTCCCGGCCCGCGGGCACGGCATCGAACTCCTCCCGCAGCTGCCGCAGGCCGCGGTTGAGGGCGAGGTGCATCTCGCCGGTCAGCCGGTCCCGCAGCAGCCCGGCCAGCCGCGCCACCTGGCCCAGCAGCCCCTGCATGCGCCCCCTCTCCCGCACCTCCCGCAGCAGGGCGGCGGTGACGGGGACGGTGCCGATCTGCTGCGCCGCCTCGGCCTCCAGCAGCTCCGCCCGCACCAGGCAGGCGCCGAGGGTCTTCAGCTCGGCCAGCGCCCGCGGGCTGGGCTCGCTGGCGGCGAGGCGGCTGGCCGCGACGCGCAGCAGCCGCGCGCCGCCTTCCAGCCTTTCGAGGTAGCGGCCGAGCCAGAAGAAATTGTCGGCCGCCCGGCTCGGGATGTCGCCGCTGCCGCGGCGGATCGGCACGGCGCGGATCGCCAGCATGCGCGGGCCCTGGATCTCCGTCGCATCCTCGGCCGGCACCCAGACATCCTTGGCGAACAGCGTCTCCGGCCGCGCGCCGGTGCGGGCGTCCGGCGGCGCGAAGGCGCGCGCCAGGCCGCCCTGCAGCGCCCGCCAGCCGGTGCCGTCCTGCAGCAGGAACAGCCGCAGGATCACCGGCCGCGGCTCCAGCCCCGCCGGCCCGGCGCAGGGCGCGACGGAGGCCGGGATGCGCTCGCAGGCGGCATAGTCCTCGGGCGTCGCCTGGATGCGCTGGGCCAGCTCCGCCCGCGCCGCCTCCGGCAGCGCGCCGGCGGTGATGCTGCGCACCGTGCCGTCCAGCGCGCGGCGGATCATCCAGCGCGGCAGGTCGCCCAGCACCTCCGCCCGCGCCACCGGGTCGCCGAGCCAGAGGGTGCGGGCGGCGCCGAGATGCAGCGGCCCGCCCAGCAGCGGCTCGGCCAGCGCCGGCAGGAAGGCGGCCAGCGCCGGCGCCTCGGCGAAGCCGGCGCCGGGGTCGTTGACGATGCGCAGCCTGCCGCCCCGCACCGCGTCCAGCAGCCCGGCGACGCCGTGCCAGGGGCTCTGGTCCGCTTCCAGCGGGTCCATCTGCCGCCCATCCATCCGGCGCAGCAGCACGTCCACCGGCTGCAGCCCGCGCAGCGTCTTCAGGAATAGCCCGCCGTCGCGCACCGTCAGGTCGCCCGGCTCGACCAGCGCGCAGGCCAGGCGGCGGGAGAGGATCACATGCTCGGTCCAGTGCGGGCTGGCATGCCCGGCGGTGAGCATGGCGACGCCCGGGTTGCGCCCGCCGGCGGCGGCCGGCGCCAGGCGCTGCAGCGCATCCTGCCAGAGGTCGAAGAAGGGCCCGAGGCGGCGCAGCTCCCGTGCCCCGACCAGTTCCGGCACATGCCGCGCCAGCGCCCGGCGGTTCTCCAGCACATGCGCCAGGCCGGTGGCCCCCGCCGTGCGGTCCCGCAGCACCCGCCAGCGCCCATCCGGCGCCCGCAGCAGGTCAGCGGCATAGAGCTGCAGCAGCGGCCCGTCCCGCCGCCCCTCCGGCGCGCGGCAGGACCGCAGGAAGGCGGGGTTGGCATAGACCAGCGCCGGCGGCAGCGCGCCGGAGGCGAGCAGCGCCTGCGGGCCATAGACATCCTGCAGCACCGCTTCCAGCAGCGCCGCGCGCTGGGCGAGGCCGGCGGCGAGGGATTCGAACTCCGCGGCCGAGAGCATCAGCGGCACCGGGTCGCAGCGCCAGGCCGGCCCGTCCTCCCCGCCCGGCAGCAGGCTGGTGGCGCCCTCCTCGGCGAAATGCCGGTCGAGCCGGGCGGCGCGCTCGGCGATCTCGCCGCGGTCGAAGGCGGAGAGCGCGCCGAACAACCCGCGCCAATGGGGGCGGATGCCGGCGGCGCCGTCCACCATCTCATCGAGGGGGGAAGCTGGGGTCATCTGGACCGAAGTGATGCCATGCCGGGGGGCGGCGTGCGAGGGGGCGCTGCCGCCGTCCCTGCCGGCGGCAGGGCCGCCCCGCCCGAGGCCGCAGGGCCGCGGGCACAGCGGGTCCGCGGGCCGCACCGGGGAGCCTGCCGCCGCGGCGCGCGCCGGCGCGCGCGTAAAATCGCGCTGAGTCCGGATCGGCCCGATCCAGAGGAACATGCTGATCCGCGCGGAGACACCGGCACATGGGCCTGAGGAATTTTGGAATTGAGCGACTTTATCCGCGGGGTCCTGTCGCCGCCACCGCCAAACGGATTATTATCCTATAGCGCGACGCCCCGGTGGCGGGCAAGCGGCGCGGGCAACCGCCCGCGGGCGGGGTGCGCAGGATCGCCAACGGGCCTGGCCAGCGATGGGCGGCGCCCGATCCCGGCATGGCGGGCGCCGGCATTCCGCTGGGGCGCCGGCCGCGATGGTCCGCTCGCATCCCTGGGCGGCCTCAGGTCGCCCCGGTGGCCAAGGACGCATCCGCGCCCATCGGTGCCAGGGCCGGGACGCGGCCAGCCCCGGGCCGGCAACCGGGCCGGATGACCCGCGGGGACGGGGGCGGCGCCGGGGCGCCGAGCCGCGCGGCGCGGGACCGGCATGCGCCGCTCCGGCCGGCACGCGCCTGTGGCGGGACCG
>NZ_SMOA01000335.1 GCF_004353985.1 Paracraurococcus ruber
GGCGCCGCATCCCGGTGCGGCCGCCCGGCACCCGGTCGGGCCGTGGACCCGTGGCCGGCCGGCCAGTCCGGGCCCAGGGGCGGCGTCCGCCGGGCGACGCGGCACCGGCCGTCCGGCGGGCGGGGCCCGGCAGGCCAGGCGGCAGGGAGCGGTTCCACGCCCTTGCTGCCACACAAGGGCGTGATCCCGGGGCGCGGCTTGCCGCTTGACGCGCCACTCCGCACGACCCCCAATCGTTCGGCATGCAGCAGGAACCCAGGGGGATGAGCCGGCCGGGGCCTGCCGCGGCCCCGCCGCCGGGCGGCGCCGCTCCGCGCGGCATCGGCGGCAGCCTGCCGGCGCTGCTCGCCGGCATCGTCGCCCTGCCGCTGCTGCTGCTGGCCGGGGCCGGCTGGTTCGGCTGGCAGCGCGCCTGGCAGGACGCCGAGCACGAGCTGACCCGCGCCGCCGAGGTCGCGGCCGAATATCTCGGCCGGGTCCTCGACGGCCATGACCTGCGGCTGCAGCGCGCCGATGATGTCCTCGACGGGCTGGACGATGCCGCCATCCGGGCGGCCGAGGCGCCGCTGCACGCAACCTTCCGGCGCATCGCCGGCCAGGAACCGGATGGCAGCACCCCGCTCGCGCTCTTCGCCTTCGACCGGGCGGCGCGGCTGCTGGTCGCCGCCACCGTGCATCCGGTGCCGCGCGAGGTGCCGTTCGACGACCGCGACTTCATCCGGGCGCTGCGGGACCCGGCGGTGCCGGAACCCTATCTCGGCGGCGTCCATATCGGGCGGCTGGACGGGCGGGCCTTCTTCAGCGTCGCCCGCCGTCGCACGGATGCCGCCGGCTTCGCCGGCGCGGTCGTCGTCTCGGTCTATGCGGATGCGGCGAATGCCGCGCTGCAGCGGCTGCTGCGGGCGCCGGGCGACGTCGTCTCCCTGGTGCGGACGGATGGGGAGGTGCTGGCGCGCTCGGCCGGCTTCGGCCCCGCCGGCCCGCCGCTGCGCATTTCGCCGGATTCGCCGCTGATCGGACTGATGGCGCGGGGGGAGGAAGGCACGGTCTCCCGCGCGCCCTCCACGCTGGACGGCGTGGCGAGGCTGGCGGTGTATCGCCGCGTGGAGGGCTGGCCCGCCTATGCCGCCGCGGCGCGGCCGAAGGCGGCGATCCGCCAGCGCTGGCGGGAAGGCTTCGCCGGCGACCTGGCGGTGGCGCTGCCGGCCTGGGCCCTGCTGCTCGGCATGGCCGGCGCGGTCTGGCGGCGGCAGCGGGCGCTGGGCGTGGCGAATGCGACGCTGGAGCAGCGGGTCGCCGCCCGCACCCAGGACCTTGCGGAGAGCGAGGCGCGGCTGCGCCTGGCACAGGAAGCGGCCGGCATCGGCACCTGGGACTGGACCGCCGGCAGCCGCGACGTCCGCTGGTCGCCGGAGCAGTATGCGCTGTTCGGCCTTGACCCGGCGCGGGAGCCGGCGATGACCCTCGACCGCTTCCGGGCGCTGCTGCACCCCGAGGACCGGGCAGTGGCGCGGGCGGCCGCGGCGGCGGCGATGGAGAACGGCCGCTACGAGCTGGAATTCCGCATCCTGCGCCCCGGCCCGACGCCGGAGGCCGCGCCCGAGCTGCGCTGGCTGCTCGGCCGCGGGCGCTGGATCCCCGGCCGCGCCGGCACGCCCTCGCGCCTGGTCGGCGTGAATGTGGACATCACCGACCGCCGCCTGGCCGAGGAGCGTCGCGCCCTGATGGCGCAGGAGGTGGCGCATCGCGCCAAGAACGCGCTCCACCTGGTGGGCGCGGCGGTGCGGCTGACCCGCGCCGCCGATACCGCGGAATTCATCCGGCTGGTGGAGGGCCGGGTCGCCGCCCTGGCGCGGGCGCAGACGCTGCTGGCCGAAGGCGACGGGCGCGGCGCCGACCTGCGCAGCCTGGCGGCGGGCGAGATCGCCACCGTGCTCGCCATCGATGCGGCCGGGCCGGTGGTGGCGCTGGACGGGCCGGCCCTGGCCTTGGCCGAGACGGCGGTGCAGCCGATCTCGATGGCGCTGCACGAGCTGGCGACCAATGCCGCCAAGCATGGCGGTCTGTCGGTGCCGGAGGGGGTGGTGACCCTGTGCTGGGCGGTGGAGCAGCCGGCCGGCCTGCTGCGGCTGCGCTGGGAGGAACGGGGCGGGCCGGCGCCGGCCTGCGCGCCGTCCCGCCGCGGCTTCGGCTCCCGCGTGCTGGAGGCGACGCTGGAAGGGCAGCTCGGCGGCCGCGTCCGGCGCGACTGGGCCGCCAGCGGCCTGGTGCTGGAAGCGGAGCTGCCGCTGGCACGGGTGACGACCGAGGCGGCCTGACACCGAAGGTCGCCCGCTGCGACCGTGGCAGCGGATCGCGCCGCGGCGTGCACGCCGCGGCGCGGGACCAGGCTCGGCGATGAGGGGCCTGGAGCGGATCGCACCGCGGCGCGCCCGGCCCCGGGCGTGGCGCCGCGCCGCAAGGACGGACCTGCCGCGACGCGGCGTTCGATCCCGCCCGCGAGCCGCCGTCGTGCAGGCGGCGCTCAATCCAGCACGCGAGCCGCCGTCGTCTGAGCGGCGTTCGATCCCGCAAGCGAGCCGCCGTCATGCGAGCGGCGCTCGGTCCCGCACGCGACCCGCCGGTGTGCGAGCGAGGCGCAATTCCGCCTGCGAGCCGCCGACGTGCATGCGGCCTTCGCCCTCGCGCGCGGCATGCGCCGGCGCCTCGCGCCCGGCCAGGCTCCGCGTGTCCGGATGCCGCCATCCGGACACGATCCGCTCCCGCCTCCGTCCTGCTGCCCGCAGGCGCCGGCCGGCTGCGGCGTGACCGCCCGCCCTGCCGCTCACTCCGCGCGGATGCCGGCCTCCGCGACAAGCTGGGCATAGCGCTGCACCTCGGCGGCGACGAAGCGGCGGGATTCCGCGACATCGGCGCCGATGAGGTCGAAGCCCAGCTCCGCCGCCTTCTCCCGCAGCGCCGGATCGGCCAGCGCCTGGCGGATCGCGGCGGCGATGCGCCCGGCCAGCGGCGCCGGCACGCCGGACGGCGCCTGGATCGCGGTCCAGCTGGTGATGGCCAGCGCCGGCAGCCCGGCCTCGGCGGCGGTGGGCACCTCGGGCAGCAGCCGGTGCCTTTCCCGCCCCGTCACCGCCAGCGCCCGCAGCCGGCCCGCCTGCACCTGGCCGAGGCATTCCGGCAGGTTGGCGACCAGCAGGTCGAGATTGCCGGCGACCAGATCGGTGACCGCTGGCGCGCCGCCGCGATAGGGCACATGGGTCACGGTCTCGACCGCGCCGGCGGCGCGGCGGAACAGCTCCAGCCCCAGATGCGGCGGCGACCCGGTGCCGGACGACCCGCCATTCAGCCGCCTGCCGCCGCGCGCCGCCGCCCCCAGGGCCGGCAGGTCCCGCCACGGCGCCTCCGCCCGCACCACCACCACCAGCGGCAGGGACCCGAGCAGGGTCAGGGTCTGCAGGTCGCGCAGGAAATCATAGGGCGCCTGCGGGAAGAGCGAGGCATTGACCGCATGGGTCAGCGTGATGGCCAGCAGCGTGTGGCCATCCGCCGGCGCCTTGGCCACCGCGTCGGCGCCGATCTGCGCATTGCCGCCCGGCCGGTTCTCCACCACCACCGGTCGGCCCCAGTCCTGCTGCAGCCGTTGCGCCACCAGCCGGCTGATGATGTCGGTCTGCCCCGCCGGGGTGAAGGGGACGATGAGGCGGACCGTCCGGTCGGGGAAGTCCTGCGCCCCGGCGGGCAGGGGCCGCAGCAGGGGCGCGGCCAGGGGGGCGGCGAGCGCGGCGCGGCGGGTCAGGCGCATCGGCGGGATCCCTATTCGGCGGCGTGCGGCACGGCACCGCGCGCCCGGATGGTTTCGCGCAGCGCCGGCAGCAGGCTGCGGCCGAATGCCTCGGCATCCTCCAGCGGGTCGAAGCCGCGGATCAGGAAGGTGGTGATGCCGAGCGCGTGGTAGTCCGCCAGGCTGTCCGCCACCTGCTCCGCCGTGCCGACGAGCGCGGTGGTGTTGGACCCGGCGCCGACCGCCGCCGCCACCTCGGTCCACAGACGCTTGTCGCGCACCCTGCCGCCCGCCGCGGCCTCCAGCAGGCGCTGCGAGCCGACGCTTTCCGGCTTCGGCCCGCCGGAGCCTTGCGCGCGCAATTCGCGGATGCGGGCGATGATGCGGTCGGCGCGCGCCCAGGCGGCCTCCTCGGTCGCGGCGAGCACCGGCCGGAAGGAGAGGCTGAAGCGGATCGCCGCCGGGTCGCGGCCGGCCTTCGCCACGCTGGCCCGCACCCGGGCGATGGTGTCGCGCGCCTGGTCCAGCGTCTCGCCCCAGAAGGCATAGGTGTCGGCATGGCGGCCGGCGATCTCGATCGCGATGTCGGAGGAGCCGCCGAAGAACACCGGGATATGCGGCCGCTGCAGCGGCTTCACCTCGGCGAAGC
Source organism: Paracraurococcus ruber (assembly GCF_004353985.1). Lineage (GTDB taxonomy): Bacteria > Pseudomonadota > Alphaproteobacteria > Acetobacterales > Acetobacteraceae > Paracraurococcus > Paracraurococcus ruber. Next base: position 4,431 of record NZ_SMOA01000335.1, read on the forward strand.
CCTGCTCGAAGCGGTAGTGGGTTCCCTGGTGGTCGAAGGGCTTCGGGTCGGTCCACAGCCGCTTCAGCAGCGCGATGTATTCCTCCGTCCGCTGGTAGCGCTGGTCGTGGTCCAGCGTGTCGCCGTCGCGCTTCTGCTCGGCCGGGCTGCCGCCGCTGATGACATGGATGGCGGCGCGGCCGCCCGACAGGTGGTCGAAGGTGGCGAATTGCCGCGCCGCCAGGGTCGGCGCGATGAAGCCCGGGCGATGCGCCACCATGAAGCCGATGCGCGTCGTCGCCGCCGCGGCATGGCTGGCCACCAGCAGCGCATCGGGGCTGGTGCTGCCCCAGGCGACCAGGATGCGGTCGAACCCGGCCGCCTCATGCGCCCGGGCGAAGCGGGCGATGTAGCCGGGATCCACCACCGGGCCGGCCGGCGGATGGATCTCCGACTGCCGGCGATGCGAGATCATCCCGATGAATTCGAGCGGATGCGACATGGGCGTCTCCTCTCTGTCCCTGGCCGGTGCGCGGCGGCGCGGCCCGGATCGGCCCGCCGCCGGTCGTTCCCGGCATCGCCGCGCCGTCGTCGGCGCCAAGGGGTCCGGCGCAAACGCGCCGGCGCATGATCGACGCCACGGGCGTCCTGGCAGCACCATCCTGCGCGCCGGGGCCAGGGCGCGCCATGCCCTTCGCCAGCCCGCGCCCCGGCGGCCCCCGGGCGGGCCGCGCGGGGCGCGGGCCGACGTC
>NZ_SMOA01000336.1 GCF_004353985.1 Paracraurococcus ruber
GCACGACGCCCCGCGGCAGGCGGAAGCCCGGGTGCGCGGCGCCGATCGCCAGCCCGCACCCTGCGCCGGCAGTCACCCGGATGCGGGCGCGCCGCAGGCCGGTGCCCCGGACCGCACGGCGCCGCCGGTGCCGGCACGCTGCGCCTCCGGCGCGCGACGCCGGAGCGGTTCCCGTTCGCCATGGCCCGCGGCCACCGCCCTGGTCATGCGACTCCACGCGCATCGTCACCCGCTCGGGTGAGCCGACCCGAGCGGGATCGGCTCTACCCCGCGTCCAGCGCCGCCGCGATGCCGCGCGTCCAGGCGCCGGCGCCGGCGGAAAGCAGGCCAATATCCGTCTGCGTTGTCAGGAAGCGCGCACCGCGGCGGATCATCGCCGCCTGCGCCTTCGGGTCGCGCTGGCCGCCGCAGCCGAAATGCCGGCCATGCGCCCGGCAGGCGGCCAGGACGCGCTCGATCGCCGCCTGCAGCTCCGGGTCGTCGTAGCGGCCCGGCTTGCCCATGTCGGTCAGCAGGTCGTTCATGCCGACATGGATGACGTCGATCCCCGGCACCGCCGCGATCGCCTCCACATTCCGCACGCCCTCGCGCGTCTCGACCATGCAGGCGACGAGCGTCGCCGCCTCCACCGCCGGCAGCGCCTCGGCCGGCGGCACCGCGGCGAAGTCGAATTGCGGGTAGCCGCCGGTGACGCTGCGGCGGCCGAGCGGCGCGAAGCGCGCCGCGGCGACGGCGGCGCGGGCCTCCGCCGCGGTGTTCACGTCGGGGAAGACGATGCCGGCGACGCCATTGTCCAGCAGCGCCTGCACATCCGGGTCGCGCACCGACCGCACGCGGGCCAGCGGCGCGACGCCGAGCGCGACGGACGCCTGGGCGATATGGCCGATCGTCTCCAGCCCGAACAGCGAATGCTGCAGGTCGAGGAAGAGGAAGTCGTGCCCGGTGGCGCGGGCGATGCGGGCGATCTCGGCCGAGCGGCAGAGCCGCACGCCGAGGCCGAGCGCGGTGCCGCCGGCGGCCAGCTTCTCCGTCACCGGGTTGGTCGGGCGCGGCGCGGCCATGGCGTGTTTCCTTCCCCAGGCGTCCCTGCCGGCATCGCAGCACCCGCGCCGCGCGGCGGCAAGCCGGCTTGACCCGGCGACCGCCCCCGCCTGCAATGCCCGCCTGACGGAGGGGGAACGCAGCGCATGGCGGAGATCCGCGTGAAATCCGAGATCGCCGGGTCGGTCTGGAAGATCCTGAAGCAGCCGGGCGAGGCGGTGGAGGCGGAGGACTCGCTCATGCTGCTCGAGAGCATGAAGATGGAGATCCCGGTGGTCGCGCCGCGCCGCGGCACGGTGCTGGAATGGCGGGTGGCCGAGGGCGAGGCGGTGGCCGAGGGCGACGTGGTGGTGGTGCTGCGCGCCTGATCCGCCGGCCTGCGCCGTCGCGCGCGAGAGCGGCGTGCGCGTTCTTCTGAACGCGCACGCCGCTCTATCCCATTGATCGCAGGGCGGAGGCTCGCGTCCGGGCGTTCGCGCCCTCCCGCGATCCGCTCTGGGTGGTGCAGCCTGCCGGCGATCCCGTGCCGCGCCGGGCGATGGCCGTGCCGCTCTCCCGCGCGCGGCGCGCGTTGGGGCGCGGCGGCGGTGCTGGCCAGGATGCCGGACGGCACCGCATCGGCGGGCCCGTGCCGCGTTCCGGCCCGGGCCGCGCTGGGTCTGGCTGTGGTGGGCCTGGTCCCCGGGAAGCGGCCGCCTTGCGCCGCAGGCCGTCGCCCCGCTGGCCGGACGCCTCATGGCCGGCGCGGTGCCCGCCCCTCCACGCCGACGCCGGATGCGCCATAGTCGGGCCTGCCATCGGGGGGCCGGGCGATGCGGGTGACGGTGCTGGGCGCGGGTGCGGTGGGCGGCTGGCTGGCGGCGGGGCTGGCGCGGGCCGGGGTACCGGTGGCGGTGCTCGCCCGCGGCGCCACCCTGGCGGCGCTGCGCCGCGACGGCCTGATCCTGCTGCACGGGGAGAGGCGGGAGAGCGTCCCCGTCCTGGCCAGCGACCACCCGGCCGACCTGCCGCCGGCCGATCTCCTGCTGCTGGGCCTGAAGTCGCACGACCTGCCCGGCGCCCTGCCGCTGGTGGAGCGCCTGCTGGCGCCGCACACGCTAGTCGCCACCGCGCAGAACGGCCTGCCCTGGTGGTTCCTGCAGGGCTTCGGCGGCCCGGCCGAGGGGCTGGTGCTGGACGGCGTGGATCCCGGCGGCGCGCTGGCCCGCGCCCTGCCGGTCGGCCGCGTGCTGGGCGGCGTCGCACATGTCGGCAGCCGGGTGGAGGCGCCTGGCGTGGTGCGGCTGATGAAGCAGGACCGGATGCTCTACGGCGATCCGTCCGGCGGCAATGCCGCGCTGCTGGCCGACCTGGTCGGCGCCCTGCAGGCGGGCGGCATCCCGGCCGAGGCCGTGGCCGATATCCGCATGGAGGTCTGGCTTAAGCTCTGGGGCAATTCCAACATGAACCCGCTCAGCGCCCTCTCGCGCGCCGACATGCAGGCCATGCTGGAGGACGACGGGGTGCGCGGCCTGGTGGAGGCGATGATGCGGGAGATGGCGGCGATCGGCGCCCGCATCGGCCTGCCGATCGGCCAGAGCATCCCGGACCGGCTGGTGGTGACGCGGCGGCTGGGCGCCTTCCGCACCTCCATGCTGCAGGACCTGGAGGCGGGGCGGCGGCTGGAACTGGGGCCGGTCCTGGGCTGCCTGGTGGACCTCGCGCGGCACCTGGGGGAGCCGGCGCCGGTGCTGGCCGGCGTGCATGGCCTGGCCCGGCTGCTGGAGGCCAATCTGCGGCCGGCCTGACCGGCCAGGCCGGCATGGCCATCGCGCCAGCGCCGCTACCGAAGCCTGACGCGGGCTGGCGCCGGGGATGGGCCGGCCAGGATTCCCGGCCTGCCTGTCGCAGATCGAACCCGGCGGGCCGGTGCCGCCGGACTTCGCCGCGGATCCTGCCGGAGCCGGGCCTTCAGGTACCGCCGGTGCCGGTCAGGTCGGGGCCGGTCTCGTCGCGTTCCACCGGATGGTCGATGCCGGTCCGGTCCGTGCGGCTGGGCAGGCTGTCCGGCGTGTCCTCGGCCGCGCGGCCCGGTCCGTCCGGCCCCTCCTGGGCCAGGCGGCCGGGGTCGTCGGGGGCCTCGCCGGGGCGGGTGGGGCGGGGGGCTGTGCGATCGCTCATGCTGCGGTGAACGTCCGGTGGGGCTGCCGGGTTCGCGGGCTTGACCCGGGCGCCATCGGCACGGGAGGCTGCGGCATGCTGGAACTCCGCCCCTGCTGCGAGTGCTGCGGCACCGACCTGCCGCCGGCGAGCCGCGAGGCCCGCATCTGCTCCTATGAGTGCACCTTCTGCGCCGGCTGCGCGGACGGCGTGCTGCGCGGCCTCTGCCCGAATTGCGGCGGGGAGCTGGTCCGCCGCCCCATCCGGCCGGCCGAGCGCCTGCTGAAGCACCCCGCCGGCACCGTGCGGAAGGTCAAGCCCGGCGGCTGCGTCGCCGCCTGACGGCACGCCCGGCGACAGCGATCTGCGCTCGGGGAAAAGCGTTGCGACAGCCTCTGGCGTTCGGAGCGACATCAGGCTGCACGCCGCGGCGCGCTCCGTACTACCGCAGGATCCGCCGGATCAGCGCCCGGCCGCGCGCCGTCCGCGGCGGGTCCAGCAGCCGCGCCAAGCCCCAGCGGGCATGCGTCACCCGGGCGCGCAGCAGGCTGAACTCGCGGAACCCCGCCTCCCCGTTCCGCCGCCCGAAGCCGGAGGCGCCGATGCCGCCGAAGGGCAGGTCGGGGAAGGCGGCGTATTCCACGCAGCGGCCGGCGACGATGGCGCCGCTGCGGGTGCCGGCGGCGACCTGCGCTTCCTCCTCCGCCGTCGCGCCGAACAGGTAGATCGCCAGCGGCGGCGGCCGCGCCGCCACCCAGGCGATCGCGGCGCCAAGGTCGGACAGCGGCTGCACCGGCAGCACCGGGCCGAAGACTTCCGTCTGATGGATCGGGTGGTCCGGCGCCGCCGCGGCCAGGGCGATGGCGCGGAACCGGCCGGGGCCGGACGGCGCCAGCGGCGTCAGCGCCACGCCCTGGCAGAGCGCATCCAGCCGCGCCGCCTGCCTGTCGTTCACCACCGCCGTCTCCGGCAGGCCGAGGCCGGTGGCACGGCAGGCCGCCTCGAACGCCGCCGGCGCATGGCCGACCAGCAGCACCGTATCGGGCGCGATGCAGGTCTGCCCGGCATTGATCGCCTTGCCGGCCATGATCGCGCGCGCCGCCGCGGCCAGGTCGGCGCCCGGCAGGACCAGCGCCGGGCATTTGCCGCCGAGTTCCAGGGTCAGCGGCACCAGGTTGGCGGCCGCCGCCTGCATCACCTTGCGGCCGGTCTCCGTGCCGCCGGTGAACACCAGGTGGTCCCAGGGCTGCGCCGCGAAATCGGCGGCGATGTCGGGGCCGCCCTGCACCACGCGGGCGATGTCCTTTCCCCAGCATTCGGCCAGCAGGTCGGTCAGCAGCGCGGCGGTGCGCGGCGTCGCCTCGGCCGGCTTGATCGCCACGCGGTTGCCGGCGGCGACGGCATCGACGGCCGGCAGCAGGGCAAGCTGGAGCGGGTAGTTCCAGGGCGCCATGATGCCGACGATGCCCTTCGGCACCGGCTCCACCGCCGCGCGCGTCGGCAGGAAGGGAAAGGGCACGCCGGCGCGGCGCGGCCGGGCCCAGCGATGCAGCCGGCCGGCGCTGTGCCGGGCGGCATCCACCACCAGCTTCACCTCGGCCAGCAGCGAATCCTCGATGCAGCGGCCGCCATAGTCGGCATCGATGGCGGCCGCCACATCCCCGGCGCGGCGCAGCAGCACCGCCGCCAGCGCGCGCAGCAGGTCGCGGCGGCGGTCCGGCGGCAGGGCGCCGTTGCGCGCCGCCACGGCCCTCAGCGCGGCCAGGGCCTCGGCCGGGGTTTCGGTCGCCGCGGGGAAAGGCATGGTGTCAGGCAAGGCATGATCCTGCTGCCGATGGCGCCCGGGCCGGGCGAGGCGTTCTGCCGCGGCCACGCCCGCATCCGCCACCAGAGCAGATGCCGCGCCCGGCACGCAATGCGACAGGGTGCGGGCGATGCGGCGGGGCGGGGTGGCGGGGCGCCGGCCGC
>NZ_SMOA01000337.1 GCF_004353985.1 Paracraurococcus ruber
GCCCGGCCGGGCGGTCCGGCGGTGCCGGCACGCCGCGGCCGCGGGTTGCGCCGCCGCGGGGGCGGGTGCCAAGCGCCGCCATGCGGGCCGGGCCTGACCCCGGCGCGGCGGGCGCTTCGCGGCGCTACTCCGGCGCCTGCAGGAACCGGCGCAGATCCTCGGCCCAGAAGCGCGCCTGGCCGGTGGTGCCATGCCCCGCCGTCCGCTCGCTGCCCGGGATCAGCAGCAGCCGGCCCTGCTTCACGCGGCGCATCGCCGCTTCCATCAGGCCGGTCTCGGGCGGGTTGCGCTCGTCATCCGCGGCGTTGATCGCCAGCACGCGCGCGGCGATCCGGTCCAGCAGCGGTTCCGGGTCGTAGTCGCGCGACGACTCCCACTGCCAGATAAAGTCGTTCGCATCGGCGGGGCCGGAGCCGGCGAGCCGCTGGTCCAGCAGCGCATCCGCCGCCGCGCGGGTGCCCGCCGCCGCCTGCAGCGCGCGCGTGCCGCCATTGGTCGCCGTGGCGTAGAAGACGCTGGCCAGCAGCAGGGATGGCGGCTGCTGCGCATAGCGGCCGCCGGCATAGGCCGGGTCGCGCCGGATCATCTCCACCTGCAGCCGCCGCAGCATCCAGTTGCGGCCGGACATGGCGGTGGGCTGCGCCGCCATCGGCACGACAGCGTCGGCCATGTCGGGATGCGTCACGGCCCAGAGCCAGGCATGCATCCCGCCCATGGAGTTGCCGAGCACCAGGCGCAGCCGGCGGATGCCGAGGCCTTCCGTCACCAGCCGGTGCTGCGCCGCGACCATGTCGGCATAGGAGTAGCGCGGGAAGTCGGCGCCCAGCCCGTCGGACGGCTTGGCGGACCGGCCGGCGCCGAGCGCGTCCGGCAGGATGATGAAATGCTGCCGCGCATCGAGCGGCTGGCCGGGGCCGAACAGCTCCCCGGCGAAGGCCGGCGTCAGCAGGCTGCGGGCCGACCCGCCGGTGCCGTGCAGCACCAGCACCGGCGTGCCCGTCGGCTCGCCGATGGTGACATAGGCGAGGCGGAGGTCGCGCAAGACCTCGCCCGAGGCGAAGCGGAACTCGGGCGCGGTCCAGCTGCCCTCGCGCGGCGCCGGATAGTCGGCGGCGACGGCCGGCGCGGCGGCCAGGGTGAGGCCGAGCAGCAGGGCACGGCCCATCGCGGCATGGCAGGTCATGGCGTTCTTCCCTTGCGTCCCGGCGCTGGCGGCGAGGCTAGAGCAGATCCCGCTCAGGTGGAATCACCCGGGCGGGTGAAGATGCGCGTCGATTCAAATGACTAAAGCGGTAAATCGCCCTGGTGTCCCGAACCCGAGGTCCGCCGCCACCGGCGGCGCCCTTCGGTTCGGCCCACTCGCCTGCGCTTGCAGTGGCCTGCTGGTCCGCTGCGTTCGCAGCCGGTGGCTGCGGATTTCGCGGGCAGGACACAAGCGCGGATCGCGCCGGCAGGTGACCGCCGCGCCGCCTTTCCTCGGCCGCCTGCCAGGGCGCCTGGCCGGTGCCGCTGCCGCGGGCGGCGCCAGCCGGCGGACGGGCGGGCATCGTCCGGCGGCGATCCGCGCTATCCTGCCCGCCATGCGCCTGTTCCATACCCCAGGATCCCCCTTCGCCCGCGCCGTGCGGGTGGCGCTGCGCGAGACCGGCCTGATTGCCGGGGTCGAGGAGGTGGAGACGACGCTGCGCGACCCGGCTTCCGCCCTTCTGCCGCACAACCCCGTCGGCCGCGTGCCGGCGCTGCTGCTGCCGGACGGCACGACGCTGACCGAGACGGCGCTGGTCCTGCCCTTCCTCGACTCGCTGGGCGGGACCTATCCGCTGCTGCCGCCAGGCGATGCGGCGGCGCGGGCCGCCTTCGGCCGCATCCTCGGCATGATGGACGGCATCGCCGTCTGGAACCGCGAGCTGCGGCGGCCGCCGGAGGAACGCTCCCCCGGCGTCATCGCGCTGGAGACCGCCCGGGCGCAGCGCGTGGCGGCGGCGCTGGAGGCGGAGGCGGCGGCCGGCCACTGGGCGCTTGCCGGCCCGCCGGATGCGGCGCGCATCATGCTGGGCTGCCTGCTGGGCTATGCCGAGCGGCGGCACCGCGCCTGGACCTGGCGGGAGGGCCGGCCGGCGCTGGCCGCCTGGTTCGACGCCATGGCGGCGCGCCCCGCCTTCGAGGCCACGCTGCCGCCCGTCAGCGGCCTCTGATCCGCCCGCGCCGGTGCCTCCGGGCTCTGCGCACCGGCATCGCGCCTGACCTGACGCGACCACCTGCCCGCCCGCCTGCTGGCCGCATGGCCCGGCGGGTTTGACAGGCGGCGCGGCGGGGCGAGACTGGCTGGTGCGAGGTCCGGTGCCGACCGCCGCGCGCCACGGCGCCCGCAGGGACGCCCGGCCATGCCCTGCGGCGGCCCGCCCATGCCCGAGTGAGGGAGGCCGAAGGATGCCCATGCAGCCGCGCGACCGCGTGCCCTATTCCGCCATCGTCGATCGCCCGCCGCTGCAGCTGCCGGGTGGCGCGCGCATCGCGGTCTGGACCATCGTCAACCTCGAGGTCTGGGACATCGGCAAGCCGATGGCGCGGCAGGTGCTGCCGGCGCCGACCGGGCAGGTGCTGCTGCCGGACGTGCCGAACTGGTCCTGGCACGAATACGGCATGCGCGTCGGCGTCTGGCGCTTCTTCAAGCTGTATGAGCGGCTGGGCATTGCGCCGACGCTGTCGATCAATGCCCGGGTGGTCGAGGACTATGAGCGCGTCGCGGCGCAGGCGCGCGAGGCCGGCTGGGAGTTCATGGGCCATTCCTGGGAACAGGGACCCATCCACCGCGAGGAGGACCAGCGCGGCATGATCCATCGGTCGATGGATCGGCTGGAGCGCTTCACCGGCACGCGGCCGGTCGGCTGGCTCGGCCCCGGGCTGACCCAGACGCTGGAGACGCCGGAGCTGCTGGCGGAGGCCGGCGTGCAGTATATCGGCGACTGGGTCTATGACGATGAGCCGACGCTGATCCGCACGGACAAGGGCCCGCTGGTGACACTGCCCTACACGGTGGAGCTGAACGACATCCCGATGATGCTCGTGCAGCACCATGAGAGCGACTACCTGCTCAAGCGCGCGATCGACCAGTTCGACCGGCTGTACGAGGAAGGGGCGGAGCGGGCGAAGATCCTGTCCCTGGCGATCCACCCCTACATCTCCGGCCAGCCGCACCGGATCAAGCACCTCGAGGCCTTCTACGACCATGTCGCGCGCAGAACCGGCGTGCTGCACTGGAACGGCGTGCAACTGCTGGACTGGTACCGCGGGGAGCGGCAGCGGCTCGGGCTGGGCTGACGCGGCAGCGCCTTCGCGCGCCGGCTGGGCCGCGTGCGCGGCTGGTTGGCACGGCGCGGCGACGCGGGGTCAGGCGGTGGGATCCCGGGACGGCGCCGCGCCGCAGCGCCTGGGGCGTGGCGTCCCCCGCAGCGGCAGCCGGGACGAGGTGGCGGCGCAGCGGCATGAGGCGGTGGCGGGCGGCATCCTGCGGCGGATCCGATGCGATCCATCGGCACGGAACTGGCGCTTTGCGACGGCTCGGCAGGCGTGACGCGCAAGGCGGCCGAAGTCGTCGTGCCTGCGCGGCTTGCAACGCGACGACGAGTCTGCACCGGGCCTGACCTGGGAGGATGCGGCGCGAGAGCGCGGCAGCGCGACAGGTCGGTGGCCGCCAGCGCGCGGGGCAAAGTTGCGGTGGAGCGGTGCGAAATCGCTCTGGCGCGATCGGTTCGTCGGCGTGATCACGCTGAAGGAGAAGGGCGCGGTTGAGCAGAGCGACATCGCACCGGCGCGACGAGGTGGCGGGCGGCATCGCGCGGGAGGAAGTGGTGCCCAGGGGCGGAATCGAACCACCGACACTGCGATTTTCAGTCGCATGCTCTACCAACTGAGCTACCTGGGCCCAAGCTGTCGGCCCCTTACAGGGGCCGCCGGCAGAGGTCGCGGGAGATAGCCGAAGCCGGTTGGGCTGTCCACCCGCTGTTTGCGGTTTCCCGGCAGGCAGGGCCACACGAACCCGCCCTGGGCGTCAGCCTCCCGCTGGCGTCGGGTGTCGACCTGCCATCGCGGCCCTTGCCGCGCCGTGGCCGCCGCGGGTCGCGCCGCGCGGGGCCTCGGCTCACTCCTCCTCGGCCAGGGGGTCCACCGGTTCGCCGGGGATGGCGTAGTCGCCGGCCAGCCAGCGCCCGAGATCCACCTGCTTGCAGCGCGCCGAGCAGAAGGGGCGATGCGGCGCCTCTGCCGGCGCGGGCTTGCCGCAGACGGGGCAGGGGCGGCCAGGGGAACGGCCAGCGGGACGGGGCGGGGCAGGATTAGCCATGCGCGGCCTCCTCGATCTCGGGGTGCGACGGTGCCCGCGCCGCGTCGGGGCGAAGCTGCAGCGGGGTGCCGATGGCCTCGGCGGCCTCCGACAGGGCGCCTGGCAGGTCCTGCAGCGCGCCCAGGACGGCAGGATGCGCCCGCAGCGCCCAGTGCCGCCCGGGGCGCGCCGCGGCCTCCCGCGCCGCCCGACGCAGCGCCGCCAGCCCGTGGCTGAGCGGCGAGGGCGGCCAGCCCAGGATCTCGTGCAGCGGCGGGTGGATCCGCTGGCGCAGGATCTCGAACAGGCCGAGCGGGCCGAGGCCCAGCAGCCGCGCCAGCGGGTCGGGCGCCAGGGCGGCCGCCAGCGGCTCGGCCAGCGCCTCCCGCCGCTTCGCCGTCAGCCCGGCGAGGTCGAGCAGGATCGGCCCCGCCAGGTTGCGCAGGCGGATCTGCCGCGCCGCCTCCGCCACCGCCGCCCGGTTGAGGCGAAGCTGCGCCTGCGGGTCCCGCGTGCCGGCGGCGCTGCCGGCATCGACATCGATGGCGGTCAGGGCCGGGGTCGGGTGGACCAGCAGGCGGCCGCCGCCGGGCAGCGGCACCTCCGGCCCGGCGAGGAGGTCCAGCTCGGCCTCCAGCGCATCGTCCAGGACCGGCGCATGGCTGAGCAGGACGCGGTCGCGGCCGAGCGCGGCGCGCAGCCGTGCCGCGCGGGCGGCGCTGTCGGTGCGGATGGTGGCCCCGGGATGGGCGCGGGCGAGGCGCAGCGTGGCGTCCGGCCCGCGGGCCAGCAAGGCGGGGCCGCCGGGCG
>NZ_SMOA01000338.1 GCF_004353985.1 Paracraurococcus ruber
AGCCGCGTTGCCCGCCGGCCGCCAACGCGCGCGGGCCGGCGCGCGGCGCCCATCCTGCGGCGGCCGCGCCGAAGCCCTGGCGGCCATGCCGGCCGGCATCGAGGCGCCCGCCCCGATGCTGCCGGCCGCTGATCGTGACCGATCGACGGCCCCGCGATCGCCCGGCGGTTCGCCGCGCAAGCCTCGGCTGCGGGACCTGCGCCGCAGCACCCGCCCTGAGTCCCCCGGGCCACACCCACGCCGGCGGGAGGCAGGCTTCGATTGACCCGGCGACTCCGCGCGGCGATGGTGCCGGCGTCGGGGATTCGCGCCCCGACGCGCCGGGCCGATCCGGCCATGCCGCGTCGCGCCGGGCCGCCCCGGCTTGCCATGGGGGACCGGCGCGCGAGAGGGATGAGGGACAGCGTGGGCACCGGCCTCGACCTGCCGCTCGACCAGGTGATGGTCGGGGACTGCATCGACCTCATGCGGCGTCTGCCGCCGGCCTCCGTGCACGCCATCTTCGCCGACCCGCCCTACAACCTGCAGCTCAAGGGCGACCTGCGCCGGCCCGACGACAGCCTGGTGGACGGGGTGGACGAGGCCTGGGACCGCTTCGATGACCTGCCGGCCTATGACGCCTTCACCCGTGCCTGGCTGGCCGAGGCGCGCCGGGTGCTGCGCAAGGACGGCACCATCTGGGTGATCGGCAGCTACCACAACGTCTTCCGCCTCGGCGCCGCGCTGCAGGACCTGGGCTTCTGGGTGCTGAACGACATCATCTGGCGCAAGGCGAACCCGATGCCGAATTTCCGCGGCCGGCGCTTCACCAACGCGCATGAGACGCTGATCTGGGCGGCGCGCGGGCCGGAGAGCAAGTACCGCTTCAACTACGCCGCGATGAAGGCGCTGAACGACGAGCTGCAGATGCGCAGCGACTGGTTCATCCCGCTCTGCACCGGGCAGGAACGCCTGCGGGACGAGACCGGGGCCAAGCTGCATCCGACCCAGAAGCCGGAGGCGCTGCTCCACCGCGTCATCCTCGCCTGCACCGCGCCGGGCGATGTCGTGCTCGACCCCTTCCTCGGCACCGGCACCACCGCGGCGGTGGCGCGGCGGCTGGGCCGCCGCTTCATCGGCCTGGAACGCGACCCGGCCTATGCCGCGGCGGCGCAGCGGCGGGTGGCGGCGGTGGCGCCGATCCCCGAGGACGCGGCGCAGGTCACCGCCGGCAAGCGGGAACAGCCGCGCCTGCCCTTCGGCGCGCTGGTGGAGCGCGGGGTGATCCCCGCCGGCAGCATCCTGGTGGACCGCGCCCGGCGCTGGAGCGCGACGGTGGCGGCCGATGGCTCCATCCGCTGCGGCCGGGCGCAGGGATCCATCCACCAGGTCGGCGCCGCGGTGCAGGAAGCGCCGAGCTGCAATGGCTGGGCCTTCTGGCATGTCGAGCAACCCGGCGGCACGCTGCGCCTGCTGGACGAGTACCGCGCCGAGATGCTTGCGGCGCGATAGGGCGGATCGCGCCCGGGTAGTCATGTGCGGGCCGTCATGCGCGGGCCGGCGCGGATCGTCGGCGGACAAGCCTGCGCCATGCACGCCCGCCGGCGCGGTGAGCCGGCCTGCGCGGGTGTCGCACCCCGGCTCCGCCGACGCGGCAGCGCAACGCGGCGCATGCGGCGGGCCGGATGCGCCAACGCGATCCATGACGACGCCGCCCTGGATGCGCGGATGCCGCATCCCGCCTCCGCCGACGCGATGTGACAGATCGATGACGACGCGCGTCACGGTGCGCGGATGCCGCATCGCAACTTTGCCGGCATGATGTGACAGTTCGATGACGCCGCGCGTCACGGTGCATTGCCGCGGCAGCCGCGCGGCGCAGGCGCGGCATCGCGCAGGCGCCGACACCCGCTGCCGGCGCCTGCGGCTCCGGCATTCGTGATGCCGCAGCGGACATGCGCGATCGCCGCACCCACGGTCGGCGGATGCGGCGCGCGGGAGGGCGGCAAGCATCCGCGCATGCGGCACGCAGACGCCGCGAGGACGGCAATCCGCCGCAACGGCATGCGCGGCCCGGCCGCGGCGCCGACCATCGCGCATCCCGCGGATGCGCCAGCAACACGGCGTGGACGACGATCGCTGCGGTGCTTTCGTCCAATACGCCGCAAGCGACCGATGCGCCACGATGGGCCGGATGGCGGGGGATGTCTGGACCGGGCAGGCCGCCATGCCATGTCCCACCACGGCCCGCGGCACGGGCCCCGATGGCGCGGAGCATTCCCATGATCGAGATCACCGTGAACGGCCGCACGCAGCGCGTCGATGCCGAGCCGGACACCCCCCTGCTCTGGGTGCTGCGCGACTGGCTGGGCATGACCGGCACCAAATACGGCTGCGGCATCGCGCAATGCGGCGCCTGTTCTGTGCTGGTGGACGGCCAGCCGATGCGCAGCTGCCAGGTGCCGGTCGAAAGCGTCGTCGGCCAGCCGGTGCTGACCATCGAGGCGATGGCCGACCACCCGGTGGGCCGGAAGGTGGTGGAGGCCTGGGTGGCGCAGCAGGTGCCGCAATGCGGCTACTGCCAGTCCGGCCAGGTGATCGCCGCCACCGGCCTGCTGCTGCAGACCCCGAAGCCGAGCGCGGAGGACGTGGCCGACGCCATGACCAATCTCTGCCGCTGCGGCACCTATCTCGACATCGCCGCCGCCGTGCGGCGCGCGGCCGACGCGGCCTGAGGGAGGACGGCATGGGCTATCTCGAACGCCTCCGCGCGCCGCGCCCCGCGGCCGGCGGCATCCACAACCTTTCGGCCACCCGTCGCGGCGTACTGGCGGCCGGCGCCGGCGCGCTGCTGCTCGGCCTGTCGCTGCCAAGGGCCGGGCGGGCGCAGCAGGGCCCGCCGCAGTCGCGCCACGCCACCGATGTCGCGGCCTATCTGCGCATCGCGCCCGATGGCGGCATCCACCTGCTGAGCCCCTTCGTGGAGGGCGGGCAGGGCATCGCCACCTCCTCCGCCCAGATCATCGCCGAGGAGCTTGACGCCGACCCGGCGCGCTTCACCGTGGACTGCGCGCCGGCCGGCGATGCCTATGTGATCATGTTCGGCGACCAGGTGCGCTTCACCGGCGGCAGCTATTCGACCCGCAGCAGCTACGCCACCTTCCGCAAGCTGGGCGCCACGGCGCGCGCCATGCTGGTGCAGGCGGCGGCGCAGCAGTGGAAGGTGCCGGCGGCGGAATGCGCGACGGAGCCGGGCCGCGTGGTGCATGCCGCCAGCGGCCGCCACCTGGACTATGGCGCGCTGGCCGGGGCCGCGGCGGCGCTGCCGGTGCCGACCGAGGCGCCGCTGAAGGACCCGGCGCGCTTCCGGCTGATCGGCAAGCCGGTGCCGCGGCTGGATGCGCGGGCGAAGAGCACCGGCGCGGCGCGCTACGGCATCGACGCGACGCTGCCCGGCATGCTGCAGGCCGCCGTCGCGCATGCCCCGCGCCTGGGCGCCGAGCCGGCGGCGATCGGCAACGAGGCCGCGGTGCGCGCGATGCCGGGCGTGCATTCCATCCATCGCCTGCCCGGCGCCGTCGCCGTGGTGGCCGACCGCTGGTGGCGTGCCCGCAGGGCGGTGGAGGCGCTGGAGATCACCTGGGCCGGCGGCAAGGTGCCGGCGGATTTCTCGTCCTCCGGCCAGCTGGCCGCCTTCAAGGCGGCGGCCGCGCAGCCCGGCGTCGCGGCCGAGAAGCATGGCGACGCGGCGGCGGCGCTTTCCGGCGCGGCCAAGGTGGTCGAGGCGGAGTACGACGCGCCCTACCTGGCGCATGCGCAGCTCGAGCCGAGCTCGGCGCTCGCCGCCTTCGCCGCCGACGGCACGCTCGACCTGATCGTGCCGAACCAGGCGCCGGAGATGTACCAGGCGGTCGCCGCGAAGCTCGCCGGCCTGAAGCCGGAGCAGGTGCGGATCCAGTCCCCCATGCTCGGCGGCTTCTTCGGCCGGCACTTCCTGTATGACACCGCCGATGTCTTCCCGCAGGCCATCGCGCTGGCCAAGGCGACGGGGCGGCCGGTGAAGGTGCTCTGGACGCGGGAGGAGGAGTTCCGCCGCGACGCCTATCGCCCGCTCTCCTATGGCAGGCTGCGCGCCGGGCTGGATGCGCAGGGCCGGCCGGTGGCGCTGCACGCCGTGGTGGCGGGCGAAGGGCCGATGGGCCGGCACATGCCGGGCTTCCTGCAGGACCCGAAGATCGACGACAGCGCGGTGGAGGGGCTGACCGAGAAGCCCTATGCCATCCCGGCGCGGCAGGTGGACTACGTGAAGTCCACCCATGCCGGGAATATCGGCTTCTGGCGCTCGGTCGGGCATTCGATGAATGCCTTCATCTACGAATCCTTCCTCGATGAGGTGGCCGGCGCCGCCGGGCAGGATCCCTTCGCCTTCCGCCTGGCCCTGCTGCGCGACAGCAGGCGACACAGCACGCTGCTGAACGCCGTCGCCGACCTGTCCGGCGGCTGGAAGCGCGGGCCCTACCAGGCCGCCGACGGCACGCGGCGGGCGCGCGGCGTCGCCATGGCCTCCCCCTTCGGGTCGGAGACGGCGACCATCGCCGAGGTCTCGATCAAGGATGGCGAGGTGCAGGTGCACCATATCTGGGTGGCGATCGACCCCGGCAGCATCGTCAACCCGGCGATCGTCGAGGCGCAGGTGCGCTCGGCGGTCGCCATCGGCCTCTCCTCGGCCCTGCTCGAGGAAGTGGCCTTCGAGAAGGGCGAGCCGCAGGCGCTCAATTTCGACGCCTACCCGATCCTGCCGCATGCCCGCATGCCGCCGGTCAGCGTGCGGATCATCGAGAGCGGCGCGCCCATGGGCGGGGTGGGCGAGCCGGGGACGCCCGGCGTGCCGCCCGCGGTGACGAATGCGGTGGCGGCGCTGACCGGCCAGCGCATCCGCACCCTGCCGCTGGCCCGCGCCCGCTTCGGCACGACGTGAGGCGCCAGGGCCGGGGCCGGGCGCCGCCCGCCCTGCCCCGGCCGCGGTCGGGCGACGGCATCGGCCGCGCGGTTGCGCGGCAGGGG
>NZ_SMOA01000339.1 GCF_004353985.1 Paracraurococcus ruber
CGGCACGCCAGGCCAGGCGGGCCAGCGGGCCGGCGGCGGCGCCGGGCCGCCCGCGGGCCGGGGACGGCTTGCCCTACCGGCCAGATGGCCGGTTTGCCGCGGCCGCCATCCGGCCTATGTCGCCAGGCCTACCGGAGAATGCCCCGCGTGCGACGAGCAGCGCCCCCGCAGGACCACGAGATCGTGCCCGAACGCTCCCACTGGCAGACGCTGCGGGACCTGCTGCCCTGGCTCTGGCCGGCCAACGAAGCAGGGCTGCGGCTGCGGGTGGCGCTGGCGGTGGCCTGCCTCATCGCCTCCAAGGCCGCCAATGTCCTGGTGCCGATCGCCTATGCCAAGGCGGTGGACGCGCTGGCGCCGAAGGACGGCGCGGCGGCCATGCTGGCGGTGCCGGTGGCGCTGGTGATCGGCTACGGGCTCCTGCGCATGGCCAGTTCCGCCTTCGGCGAGCTGCGCAACGCCGTCTTCGCCAAGGTGCAGGCCCGCGCCGCCCGGCGCATCGCCCTCTCGGTCTTCGGCCACCTGCATGCCCTGTCCATGCGCTACCACATGGACCGGCAGACCGGCGGCCTGTCCCGCGTCATCGAGCGGGGGACGCGCGGCATCACCTTCGTGCTGAACTTCCTGCTGTTCAACATCATCCCGACGATCCTCGAGATCCTGCTGGTCGCGGCGATCCTCTGGGGGATGTTCAGCATCTCCTTCGCCGCGGTGACGCTGCTGACCATCGGGCTCTACGTCGCCTTCACCCTGCTGTTCACCAACTGGCGGCTGCGCTTCCGCCGGGAGATGAACAAGCAGGACCAGGACGCCAACACCAAGGCGATCGACAGCCTGCTGAACTACGAGACGGTGAAGTATTTCGGCAACGAGACGCATGAGACGCGCCGCTACGACGAGAGCCTGACCCGCTACGAGACCGCCTATGTGCGGTCCGAGACCACGCTCAACATGCTGAATGCCGGCCAGGCCGCGATCATCGCCGCGGGGCTGACCGCCGTGATGCTGCTGGCGGCGCAGGGGGTGATGGCCGGGCGGATGACGGTCGGCGACTTCGTGCTGGTGAACACCTACCTCATCCAGCTCTATTTGCCGCTCAACATCCTCGGCTTCGCCTATCGCGAGATCAAGCAGGGGCTGACGGATACCGAGGCGATGTTCACCCTGCTGGGCGAGCGGCAGGAGGTGGCGGATGCGCCCGGCGCGCCGGCGCTGCCGGCCGGCCCGGGCGAGCTGGTGTTCGAGGATGTGCGCTTCGCCTACCGGCCGGACCGGCAGATCCTGAAGGGCGTGTCCTTCCGGGTGCCGCCGGGGAAGACGCTGGCGATCGTCGGGCCGACCGGCGCCGGCAAGTCCACCATCTCCCGCCTGCTGTTCCGCTTCTACGACGTGACCGGCGGGCGGATCCTGGTGGATGGCCAGGACATCGCCGGCATCACGCAGCAGTCGCTGCGCGCCGCCATCGGCGTGGTGCCGCAGGACACCGTCCTGTTCAACGACACCATCCGCTACAACATCGCCTATGGCAGGCCGGGCGCGCCGGAGGAGGCGGTGGTGCGCGCCGCGACGCTGGCGCAGGTGCACGACTTCGTGCTCCGGCTGCCGGAAGGCTACCGGACCATGGTGGGGGAGCGCGGGCTCAAGCTCTCGGGCGGGGAGAAGCAGCGCGTCGCCATCGCCCGCACCATCCTGAAGGACCCGCGCATCCTGATTCTGGACGAGGCGACCAGCGCCCTCGACACCCGCACCGAGCAGGAGATCCAGGCGGCGCTGCGCCAGGTCTCGGCCGACCGCACCACCCTGGTCATCGCGCATCGCCTCTCCACGGTGGTCGAGGCGGACGAGATCATCGTGCTGCAGGACGGCAGCATCGCCGAGCGCGGCACGCATGCCTCGCTGATCGCCGCGGACGGGCTCTATGCCGAGATGTGGCGGCGGCAGTCGGAGGCGGTGGCGATGGCCGAGGCCGCCGCGGCGGCGCAGCGCGCGGCGGATCTCGACCAGCCGCGCGCCGGCCGCGCCTCGGCCCTGGCGGCGCCGGGCTGACGCGGAGCGCGGGCCGGCGCGCGCCGGCCCCGTCACCGCCCCCGGGTCAGGCCCCAGGTCAGGCCTTCTGGGTCAGGCCACGGGTCAGGCCCAGCCGAGCTCCTGCAGCGCGTAGCCGTCGTTCCAGACCTTGGTCATGTGGGCGATCCGCCCGTCGCGCATCCGCATGGCGTAGACATAGTCGGTGCGCGTGGTCCGGCCGGTCGGCGGCATCGGGCCGCCCGCCTTGTGCGTGCCGATGAAGGTGGCGAAGGCGACGACCTCGCCACGCTCCGCATCCTCGGCGAAGGCATGCAGCTCATAGCGGCCATCGGTCAGCACGGTCAGGATGCCCTGCATCCAGTCGGCGTACTGCGCGAGCGTGCGGATCTCCGCCAGGGCGCCCGCCTGGGCCGCGAAGCTGGCGTCCGGCGTGCAATGGGCCCGGCAGGCCTCCCAGCCGCGTCCTGTCTCGCAGAGCTCGAAGAAGGCCTTCGCGGTCGTCAGGTTGGACATGGACGTCTCTCCCAGGGGGGCGGGTCTGCCGCCGCCCGCCGGGAGCCTAACGCGGGTCGCGGTCCGGGGTGCAGGACTTCGCGGCGCCCATCGCGGCGGCGCGCCCGGCACCGGGTGTCGCGGCGTGTCCTGCCGCCGGGTGCTGCCCGGGGCCCGCCGCCAAGGGGTTTCAGCCGGCGCACCGCAGCCCTATCTCCCGGGGCATCAGAAAGGTGCTGCATGCAACTAGACCCCCAGGGCGTGGCCCCGGACGACCTGAGCCATGCCGGATCGGTCGTGGACAAGGCCATTGAGTACATGATGGACCAGAAGATCGCGCCGATCTCGGTCGCCTCGGCCCTGCTCGGCGGAGCCCTCGGGCTGCTCGCCCGCACCATGGACGACCGTGCGATCGCCGGCGTGCTGCGCAATGCCCTGATGTCGGTGGAATCCGGGGAGCTGCGGGAGATGCGGGACCAGCTGCCGGGCGGCGGCGAGGGCCGCTGAAACCGGCGGCGTGACGGCGCGGACCGGCCCGGCCGGTCCGGGTGCCGCCCACCGCCGGCGAGCGGCTTCCGCTTGACTCCCCGGCACCTGCGCGCCATACGCCCCGACCTTGTCCGACCACCCGCGCGTGGCGTTTCGCGCCGCGCGCTGCCGTTTTCAGGATCAGAACCATGGCCCGCCGCTGCGGCATCACCGGGAAGGGCGTGCTGACCGGTAACAACGTCAGCCACGCCAACAACAAGACGCGTCGCCGCTTCCTGCCCAACCTGCAGGAGTCGTCCTTCTTCTCCGACGTGCTCGGCACCAGCCTGCAGCTGCGCCTGACCACCAACGGCATCCGGACCATCGAGCACAATGGCGGCCTCGACGCCTTCCTGCTCGGCACGCCGAACCGCAAGCTGCCGGTGGAAGCGCAGACCCTGAAGCGCCGCATCCAGCGCGCCCAGGCGAAGAAGGCCGGTGCCGCGGCCTGACCCGGCGACGCGCGGTCCACGTTCCCGGCAAACGCCGCGCCGCTGACCGCGCCTTAAGCCTTGCGTCCTAAAGCCGGGGTCATGCCCGGCTTTTTTCTTGCCCTCGCCTTGCTGCTCGCCGCTTTCGCCGGCTGGCGCACCCTGCTCCTCTCGGCCCGCCTCCGCGCCGCCAGGGCGGCGGAGGCCATGGCGCAGCGCCGGGCGGAAGGGCGTGCCCGCTGCCTCGCCATGGTGGCGCGGGAGCTCCAGGGCCCCGGCCTGTCCCTGCTGGCCGAGGCGCCCGGCCTGCCCGAGGCGCAGCGCATCGCCGTCGCCGCCGCCGGGCAGCAGATCCTCCGGCTGACCGACGACATCTCCGACTACCTGGCGGGGGAGGCCGGCCCGCGCCGGCTGACGCCGGAGCCGCTGGTGCTCGCCCCCCTGCTGCAGGAAGCGGTGGCGCAGGTGGCGACCCAGCTCGGCGGCAGCCGCCGCCATTGGCGCCTGGCGGAGGGCTTCGCCGGCCTCACGCTGCGGGCCGACCGGCGGGCCCTGCTGGGCGCGCTGACCCAGGTGCTGAACCGGGCGGCGCGGATGACGCGGGACGGGGATTCGATCGACCTGCGCCCTGTCCTGACCGAGGAAGCGGTGGCGATCGTCGTGGAGGACGAGGGGGCCGGGCTGGCCGCCGCGGACCTCGCCGCCGGCGCGCCGGAGGCGGGGTTGCAGGGCACGCGCGGCCTCGGCTTCGGCCTGGCGGTTGCCCGTTCGCTGCTGGAAGCGCATGGCGGCAGCCTGCGGCTCGAGGCGCTGCATGGGGTCGGCGGGCGCGCCTGGCTGACCCTGCCGCGCGACCGCCTGGTCGTCGCCGCCGGATAGATGCGGCAGGCCATCCCGCCGGGGCATCCCGCCAGCGCCCGGCGCGTCCTTCCGATGAGCCGCCGGCCGGCCTGCATGGCCCGTCCCGGCGAAGCGCAGGCGGGCCGGCAGGGACCGGCACCGGGACGGAGGCGGCGGTCACCGAAGCCGAATCCGCGGTCGCCGCAGCCGAAGCCGCTTCCGCGTCAGCCCGGCAGCGTCGCCGCCAGCCGCCGCGCCGCGGCGATCCAGCCCTCGTAGTCGTCCGGATCGGTCGTCGCGTCACGCGCCGTCGCCGCCACCACCGCGGGCAGCAGCCGCAGCACGGTCGCCAGCGTCGCCCGGTCCCGGTCGGTGGCCAGCGTCGCGGCGAAGCCGCCCACCAGCAGGTCCTCGGTCAGGTGCAGATAGGGGCCGGCGGCATCGGCCGGGGTCTGCGGCCAGTGCTCGAAGATCACCGGCCAGTCCGGCCGCTGGCGGAATTCGAGCACCGGCCGGGTGCCGTTCACCGCCAGCTTGCACCGCAGCCGCGGCCAGGCGTGGTCGGCGGCCCGCACGCCTTCCAGCAGCAGGTCCAGGTGGCGATAGCTGCCGCCCGCCCCGGCATAGCGTTCCAGCAGCCGCGCGGCCGCCACCATGGGCGCGCCGGCCGGTGCCGCGCCGGGCAGGCGCAGCGGCGGCGGCGCCCGGCGAGCCG
>NZ_SMOA01000033.1 GCF_004353985.1 Paracraurococcus ruber
CCGCGCGGCGGTGCCGATGCCGGCGCCCTGGGCGCGCGGCGCCGGGGCGGCGGGCAGGACGGGGGCGAGCAGCGCGGCGGCGAGGCCGGCGCGGCGGGTTAGGCGGGTCATGCGAGGGTCTCCCGTGTCGTTCAGCGGCGGCCGAGGCGCCGCACCAGCCAGTCGCCCAGGGATTGCAGCCCCTGGACGAAGAGGATGAGAAGGAGGACGACGGTCGCCATCACCTCCGGCATGAAGCGCTGGTAGCCGAAGCGGATGCCGAGGTCGCCGAGGCCGCCGCCGCCGACCGCGCCCGCCATGGCGGAATAGCCGACCAGCGAGACCAGGGTGACGGTGACGGCGGCGAGCAGGCCCGGCAGCGCCTCCGGCACCAGGACCTTGGCGACGATCTGCAGCCGCGTCGCCCCCATGGCGCGCGCCGCCTCCACCACGCCGCGATCCACCTCGCGCAGCGCATTCTCGAACAGCCGGGCGACGAAGGCGGTGGCGGCCAGGGCCAGCGGCACCACGGCGGCACCGGTGCCGATGGAGGTCCCGGCGACCAGCCGGGTGAAGGGCACGATCGCCACCATCAGGATGATGAAGGGCGTGGAGCGCACGGCATTGACCAGCAGGCCGAGCGGGCGGTTGACGGCGGCGCTCGGCGCCAGGCCGCCCGGCGCGGTCGCATGCAGCAGCAGCGCGAGCGGCAGGCCGAAGAGCACGGCGATGCCGGCGGCGGCGCCCACCATGAACAGCGTCTGCCAGGCGGCCTCGAGGAAGAGGTCCTCCAGCATCGGCGGCAGCCAGGGGATCATGCGCCGCCCTCCGCCCAGGGCAGGTCGTCCACCGCCAGGCCGAGGCCGCGCATCCAGGCGATGGCCGCCTCCACCGCCGGCGCCGCGCCATAGGCGGCGAGCGCCAGGATCCCGAAGGGCTCGGCGCCGATCGCGTCGATGCGGCCGGAGACGATGTTGAGGTCGAGGCCAAAGCGGCGCGAGGCCTCGCTGACGACCGCCCGCGTGCTGTGCGGCCCGGCGAAGAGCACCCGCAGCAGGCGCCGCGCCTCCCCCGGCCCGGGGGGCGGCAGGGCGGCGAGGGTGCCGGGCGGGATCTCGTCGCCGATCACCTCGGCCACGAAGCGGCGGGTGGTGGCCGCCTGCGGCCGGGTGAAGACGTCGAAGACGCGCCCCTGCTCGATCACCCGCCCCGCCTCCAGCACCGCGACGCGGTCGCAGAGCGCCTTCACCACCGCCATCTCATGCGTGATCAGCAGCACGGTCAGCCGCAGCCGGGCGCGGAGATCGGCCAGCAGGGCCAGGATCTCGGCCGTCGTATCGGGGTCGAGGGCCGAGGTCGCCTCGTCGCAGAGCAGCACCCCGGGGCGGCTGGCCAGCGCCCGGGCGATGCCGACCCGCTGCTTCTGCCCGCCCGACAGGCGGGCGGGATAGGCGTCCCGCTTCTCCGCCAGGCCGACCAGCGGCAGCAACTCGGCGACGCGCGCCTCGCGCTCGGCCCGCGGGACGCCCGCGACCTCCAGCGGGAAGGCGATGTTGCCGGCGACGGTGCGGGAGGCCAGCAGGTTGAAATGCTGGAACACCATGCCGATGCCGCGGCGGGCGGCGCGCAGCCCCGCCTCGTCCTCGGCCGTCAGGTCGCGGCCCAGCACCTCCACCCGGCCGGCATCCGGGCGTTCCAGCAGGTTGGCGCAGCGGATGAGGGTGGATTTGCCGGCGCCGGAGCGGCCGATGACGCCGAAGACCTCGCCCGCCGCCACCTCCAGCGACACTCCGTCGAGCGCCGGCGCCGGCGCGCCGGGGAAGCGGCGGGTCAGGCCGGTCAGGCGGATGGCGGGCGCGGCGGCGGCGGGGGCCGGGGCCAGCGCGGTGGCGGTCTGGTCGAGCATTATCCCTGGTCCGGAAGCGCGGGGGACATCGCGGGTTCCGACGCGGTCAAATCGCGGCCCGAGCTAAATACACGATCATGACGCGCTGTTAAGCTGTTTCACCGCATGGGTGATGCGCATTTGCTTCGGGGCTGCGCCGCCCCGGTCCGGGGATGCTTCCCCATCGGCCCGCCCCGGTGCAGGGTCACCGCCGGACGGCACAGCAGGGGAGAGGCCATGCGGGCGATCTTCGTCATGATCAAGTGCGAGATGGGCCAGGCCTATGGCGTGGCGCGGCAGATGGCGGACGCCATCCCGGAGCTTTCGGAGATGCACTCCATCTCCGGCCAGTATGACCTGATGGGGAAATTCTACCTGGAGGCGGACCAGGATATCGGCCTGTTCGTGGTGGAGACGCTGCAGACCGTGCCGGGGGTGAAGGACACCTACACGCTGCAGACCTTCAACGCCTTCTCCGCCGTGAAGGGGTAGCGCGGCGGGGCCCTGCGCGGCCCCTCGCGGCCGGCGCGGCGCCGCCGCCGCGGGTTCAGACCGCCTCGACCTCGGCGACGCCCGGCAGCACCTTCATCGCCTGCATCAGCCGCGGCGAGACGTTGAAGCCGCCGGGCAGGGCGACCTCCACCTCCTGCCCCTGGCCGGTGCGCGCGACCACCACCACCCGGCCGCGGCCGCGGCCCTCGCGCTCGAGCAGGGTGCGGATGAGCGGCACGCCCGATTCGCCCTCCAGCCACAGCCGGATGCCCTGGCCCACCTGCTGCGCCGCCTTCTCCAGCCCTTCCAGCTCCAGCGCGGTCAGCCGCAGCATCTCGCCATCCAGCCGCACCTCGGCCGTCACCAGCACCGCCGTGCCCTCGGCCAGCAGGTCGCGGGTGCGCGACAGCACCTCGGAGAACAGCGTCACCTCGTAGCTGCCGGCGGCATCCGACAGGTTCAGCCAGCACATGCGGCTGCCGGTCCGCGTCGGGCGTTCCTTGCTGCCGACCACCGTGCCGGCGAGCTTGAGCCGCGCCGCGCCGGCCTTGGCGCGGTCCTGGATCCTGGAGGAGGGCACCACGCCCAGCCGCTGCAGCACCGACTTGTAGGTGTCCAGCGGATGCGCCGAGAGGTGGAAGCCCACCGCCTCCGCCTCGTAGGACAGCTTCTCGAGCTGCGGCCAGTCCGGCATCTCCGGCAGGCGCAGCGGCTCCGGCCGGGCATCGGCGCCGCCGAACAGCGCGATCTGCGCGCTCTCGCGCTGCTCCGCCGCCGCCTGGGCGCGGCGGAGGATGACCTCGGCGCCGGCCACCAGCCGGGCGCGGTTCTTCTCCAGCCGGTCGAAGGCGCCGGCCTTGGCCAGGTTCTCGATCTGCATCTTGTTCAGCAGCTTGGGGTCCACCCGGTGGGCGAATTCCGCGACCGAGGTGAAGGGCCCCCGGGCGTCGCGCGCCCGCACCAGGTCCTGCATCGCCTGCGCGCCCACGCGCTTCACCGCGGCGAGGGCGAAGCGGATGGCGGCGCGGCCATCCTCGGCGGTCTCCACCAGGAATTCCGCGCCCGAGCGGTTCACGTCCGGCGGCAGGACGGGAATGCCGAGGCGCGAGGCCTCCTGCATGTGGCTCGCCAGCTTCTCGGTCTTGTCGAGGTCGAGCGTCATGGAGGCGGCGAGGAAGGCGACGGTGTGGTTCGCCTTCAGCCAGGCGGTCTGGTAGCTGACCAGCGCATAGGCGGCGGCATGCGACTTGTTGAAGCCGTATTCGGCGAATTTCGCCATCATGTCGAAGATCTCGGTCGCCTTGGCCGGCTCGATGCCGTTGCGGACCGCGCCTTCGGTGAAGCTGGCGCGCTGCTGCTCCATCTCCTTGGCGATCTTCTTGCCCATGGCGCGGCGCAGCAGGTCGGCGCCGCCCAGGCTGTAGCCGGCCAGCACCTGGCTGATCTGCATGACCTGTTCCTGGTAGACCATGATCCCGTAGGTCTCGGCCAGGATGTCGTGGATCTTCGGGTGCGGGCTCTCCCAGGGCTCGCCATGCTTGCGCTGGCAATAGGCGGGGATGTTCGCCATCGGGCCCGGCCGGTAGAGCGAGACGGCGGCGATCAGGTCCTCGAACCGGTCCACCCGCATCTGCCGCAGGCAGTCCCGCATGCCCTGGCCTTCGAACTGGAACACCCCGGCCGCGTCGCCCTTGCGCAGCATCTCGTAGGTCTTCTGGTCGTCCAGCGGGATGGCGTTGATGTCCACCTCCAGCCCCTGCGCCTTCAGGATGGCCAGCGCCTTCTCGATCACCGTCAGCGTCTTCAGGCCGAGGAAGTCGAACTTCACCAGGCTGGCCTGCTCGACATATTTCATCGAGTACTGGGTGATCAGCATTTCCGACCGCGGGTCGCGGTAGAGCGGCACGATCTCGATGAGAGGCTTGCGGCCGATGACGACGCCGGCGGCATGGGTGGAGGCGTTGCGGTACAGGCCTTCCAGCTGGTTGGCGATCTCCAGCAGCCGCGCCACCTGCTCGTCGCCGTCGCGCATCTGCTGCAGCCGCGGCTCGCCCTCGATCGCCTGCGCCAGCGTCACCGGCTTGGCCGGGTTGAAGGGGATCAGCGATGCGATGCGGTCGACCTGGCCATAGGGCATGCCCAGCACGCGGCCGACATCGCGCACCGCCGCCTTGGCCTGCAGCTTGCCGAAGGTGATGATCTGCGCGACGCGGTCGGCGCCGTATTCCCGGCGGACATAGTTGATCACCTCGTCGCGCCGGTCCTGGCAGAAATCGATGTCGAAGTCGGGCATCGACACGCGCTCGGGATTCAGGAAGCGCTCGAACAGCAGGCCGAAGCGCAGCGGGTCCAGATCGGTGATCTGCAGCGCCCAGGCGGCGACCGACCCGGCGCCCGAGCCACGCCCCGGCCCGACCGGGATGGCCTGCGCCTTCGCCCACTGGATGAAGTCGGCGACGATGAGGAAATAGCCGGAGAAGCCCATCTGCTCGATGACGCCGAGCTCGTAGTCGAGTCGCGTGCGGTAGGTGGCGCGCTCCGCCTCCGGCATCGCCGCCGCGTCCAGCCGCGCCTCCAGCCCGCGCACCGCCATGTCGCGGACCGTCTCCGCCTCGGTCATGCCGGGGCCGACCTTGGGGCAGACCGGCAGCTCCGGCTTCTTCGTCTCCGCCATCACCGCGCAGCGGCGGGCGATGGCGAGGGTGTTGTCGCAGGCCTCCGGCAGGTCGGCGAAGAGCGCGCGCATGGCGGCGGCTGGCTTGAACCAGTGCTCGGCGGTGACGCGGCGGCGATCCTCCTCGGCCAGTGTCCGCCCCTCGGCGATGCAAAGCAGCGCGTCATGCGCCTCGTGCATCGCCGGCGTGGCGAAGTAGACGTCGTTCGCCGCGACGATGGGCAGGCCGAGCTCGTCGGCGAGCGCCAGGGTCGGCGGCTCGATCGCCTGCTCCACCGGCAGCCCGTGCCGGTTCAGCTCCACCGCCAGCCGGTCCGGGAAGGCGGCGGAAAGGCGGCGCAGCAGGGCCTCGGCCGGGGCGCGGCGGCCTTCCGCCAGCAGCCGCCCGATCGGGCCGAAGGTCCCGCCGGTCAGCAGGAAGATCCCCTCCGCATGCTCCTCCAGCGTCTCCAGCCGCAGGCAGGGCCGGCCGGAGGCATCGCCCGCCAGGAAGCTGCGCGAGGAGAGGCGCTGCAGGTTGTCGAGGCCGCGCGCATCCATGGCCAGCGCGACGATGGGGTCGGGCGGCAGCCGCTCCGCCTCTGGCCGCGAATCCACGGCGGTGCGGGAGAGGAACAGCTGGCAGCCCATGATCGGCTGCACGCCCTTGCCGGCGCAGCCCTGGGCGAATTCCAGCCCGCCGAACAGGTTGGCACTGTCGGTCAGCGCCACGGCGGGCATCCCGGCGTCCTTCGCCAGGGTGGCCAGCTTCTCCGCCTTGATGGCGCCTTCGCTCAGCGAATAGCTGGAATGGACATGGAGGTGGACGAAGCTGCCGCCGGCCGAGTCGCTGCTCATGGCCCGGAGGATAGCACGGGCGCCGCCATGTGCGGCGTCGCACAGACCCGTGGCGGGGCCGGGCCTAATCGGGCGGCGACACCATGGAGACCCGAAGCATGTCCCGCCTGCCCCTGCTCTTCCTCGCCTCGGCCGCCCTCTGCCTCGTCATCGGCGTCTCCATGGGCATCGCCATGGGCATCGCCCATGATTTCCACCTGGCGCCGGTGCATGCGCATCTGAACCTGCTGGGCTGGACATCCCTGGCGCTGATGGGGCTGACCTTCCGCGCCTGGCCCGAGTTGACGGAGAACAAGGTCGCGGCGGCGACGCAGTACCTGCTCTCGGCCGGCGCCGCCTTCGCCTTCCCGGCCGGCATCTACCTGTCCATCGAGCACCAGTCGCCGCTGCTGGCCATTGCCGCCGCCATGGTGTGGATGGCCGGCGCGCTGCTGTTCCTGGCGCGGCTGGTCATGCTGCTGTGGCGCGGCCTGCCGGCGGCGGAGCCGGAGCCGGCGCTGCGGCCGATGGCGGCGGAGTAGCCGTCAGCCCTCGACCACCCGCCCGTCCCGCAGCGTGACGGTGCGGTCCATCCGCGCCGCCAGTTCCGGGTTGTGGGTGGCGATCAGGGCGGCCAGACCCTGGCCGCGCACCGCCGCCAGCAGCTCCTCGAAGACCAGGCCGGCGGTGCCGACATCCAGGTTCCCGGTCGGCTCGTCCGCCAGCAGGATGCGCGGGCGGTTGGCCAGGGCGCGGGCGATGGCGACGCGCTGCTGCTCCCCGCCCGAAAGCCGGCCGGGCGCGTGATGCTCCCGCCCCCGCAGCCCGAAGCCGGCCAGCAGCGCCCGCGCCCTGTCCCGCGCCGCGCCGCGCGCCACGCCGGCGGCCAGCTGCGGCAGGACGACATTCTCCTCGGCGGTGAATTCCGGCAGCAAATGGTGGAACTGGTAGACGAAGCCGATGGTGCCGCGGCGGATCGCCGTGCGCCCGGCATCGGACAGCGTGCCGGCGGCGCGCCCGGCCACGAACACCTCCCCGCCATCCGGCCGTTCCAGCAGCCCGGCCAGGTGCAGCAGCGTGGATTTCCCGGTGCCGGAGGGTGCGACCAGCGCCACGATCTCGCCCGCCGCCAGCACGAGGTCGGCGCCGCGCAGGACCGGCAGCTCCCCCGCCTCGGTGCGGTAGCGCCGCTCCACGCCGGCCAGGCGCAGCGGGGCCTCGGTCTCACTCATTCCGCAGCGCCTCCACGGGGTCGAGCCACGCGGCGCGCCAGCTCGGCAGCAAGGTCGCCAGCAGCGACAGCAACAAGGCGAGGCCGACGACCTGCGCCACCTCCGCCGCATCCACCACCGCCGGGATCTGCGTCAGGAAGTAGATCTCGGGGTCGAAGACGGTGGTGCCGGTCGCCTGCATCAGCGCCTGCCGGATGCTCTCGATATTGGCGCAGAACAGCAGCCCGAGGCCGAGCCCGGCCAGCGTGCCCACGCCGCCCACCGCCGCGCCGCAGAGCAGGAAGATGCGCAGGATCGCGCCCCGCCCCGCACCCATGGTCCGCAGGATGGCGATGTCCCGCCCCTTGTCCTTCACCAGCATGGTCAGGGAGGAGATGATGTTGAAGGCGGCGACCAGGATGATCAGCATCAGGATCAGGAACATGACGTTCCGCTGCACCTGCACGATCTCGAAGAAGCCGCTGTTGGCATCCTGCCAATCGGCGATGCGGACGGGGCGGTCCGCCAGGGCGCGGCGGATCTCGTAGGCGGCGTCGCCGGACCGGCCGGGGTCTTGCAGGAAGACCTCCACCTGGCTGACGGCGTTCGGCATCTGGAAGAAGAGCTGCGCGGCGGCGAGCGGCAGGAAGACGAAGCCGCCGTCGTATTCCTGCATCCCCACCTCGAACAGCGCCGCCACGCGGTAGGCGCGCAGCCGCGGCACCGTGCCGAAGACCGTCACCCGGCCCTGCGGCGAGACCACGGTGAGGCGGTCGCCGATGCCGATCTCCAGCCGCCGCGCCAGGCCGGTGCCGATGACGATGGCATCCTCCCCCTGGAAGGCGTCCAGGCTGCCGGCCTTGATGTTGCCGGCGACCAGGGCCCGCGCCCGCAGATCCTCCGGCGCGATGCCGCGGAGGAGGCCGCCGGCCGAGCCGCCGGCATCGGTGGTCAGCAGCACCTGCCCTTCCACCACCGGCGCCGCCTGCGCCACCGCCGGCAGGGCGCGCAGCCGGGCCGCCAGCGGGGCATAGTCGGTCAGCAGCCCCTGCGCCGCGGTGACGCCGAGATGGCCGTTCAGCCCGAGGATCCGCCCCAGCAATTCCTGCCGGAAGCCGCCCATGACGGACAGCACCACGATCAGCGTGCCGACGCCGAGCGCGATGCCCACCAGGGAGAAGCCGGCGATGACGGAGACGAAGCGCTCCCCCTTGCGGGCCAGCAGGTAGCGGCCGGCGATGGCGCGCTCGAAGGGCCCGAATGCCCGGCCCTCAGCCATTGCGCAGCGCCTGCGCCGGGTCGATCCGCGCCGCCCGCCAGCTTGGATAGAGCGTCGCCAGCAGCGACAGGCCGAGTCCCATGCCGACCACCTGCGCCACCTCCCGCCAGTCCACCACCGCCGGAAGCTGGGTGAGATAGAGCAGTTCCGGCCGGAACAGCGGCGTGCCCTGCAGCGCCAGCATCCCGGCCCGCAGCGTGTCGAAGTTGAGCGCGATGCCGAGGCCGAGCAGGAAGCCGATCAGCGTGCCGCCGCAGCCCACCGTCGCGCCGCAGAGCAGGAAGATGCGCAGCACCGCGCTGCTCCCCGCGCCCATGGTCCGCAGGATGGCGATGTCCCGCCCCTTGTCCTTCACCAGCATGGTCAGCGAGGAGATGATATTGAAGGCGGCGACCAGCACGATCAGCGTCAGGATCAGGAACATCACGTTCCGCTCCACCACCACGGCGGCATAGACGCTGCTGTTGGCGCCCTGCCAGTCGGTGACGCGCAGCGGCCTTCCGGCCAGCGCCTGGCGGACCTCGGCCGTCACCGGCGCCACCTGGGACGGGTCGGCGACCATGATCTCGATCTGGCTCGCCGCGCCCTCCAGCCCGAACAGTGCCTGCGCCGCCGCCAGCGGGACGAAGAGGTTGCGGTTGTCGTATTCCGGCATGCCGATCTCGAACATCGCCACCACGCGCAGGCTCCGCTGCCGCGGCGCCGCCGAGAAGTCGCCGCCGCGGGCCTGCGGCAGCACCAGCGTCAGCCGGTCCTGCAGGCGTAGCCCCATCCTGGCCGCGAGGCGGAGGCCGACCACCACCGTATCGTCCTCGCCGAACTGCTCCAGGCTGCCGCGGCGGATGCCGCGGGCGATGACCGGCCGGTCCCGCAGATCCTCCGGCGCGATGCCGCGCACCAGGCCGGCGGCGGCGCCGCCGCCCTCCCCGGTCAGCAGCACCTGGCCCTCGACGATGGGCGCCGCCTGCTCCACGCCGGGCAGGCCGCCCAGGCGCTCGGCCAGGGCCTGCCAGTCCGGCAGGGCGCGGCCGCTGGCCGGCGCGACCGTGAGATGCCCGTTGAGCCCGATGATCCGGCCGATCAGGTCCTGCCGGAAGCCGTTCATGACCGCCAGCACGATGATCAGCGCGGCGACGCCGAGCGCGATGCCGAGCAGGGAGAAGGCGGCGGTGATGGAGACGAAGCGCTCCCCGCGGCGGGCGCGCAGGTAGCGCCAGGCCACCATGCGCTCGAAGGCGGTGAACATGGGTGGCGGTTCAGCCGCCGCCCTTCACCCGCGCGATGGCATCCTCGACGGACAGTTCCACCCGCTCCCCGGTGGCGCGGCGCTTCAGTTCCACCTTGCCGGCGGCGGCGCCGCGCGGGCCGATGATGGCCTGCCACGGGTAGCCCATCAGGTCGGCGTCGGCGAATTTCACGCCCGCCCGCTCGTCCCGGTCGTCATAGACCGCATCGGGGTCGAAGGCGGCGTAGAGCCGCGCCGCCAGCGCATCGGTCCCCGCATCGCCCACCTTCAGGTTCAGCACCGCGAGTTTGAAGGGCGCCACCGCCTCCGGCCAGCGGATGCCGGTCTCGTCATGGTTCGCCTCGATGATGGCGCCGACCAGCCGCGACACGCCGATGCCGTAGCTGCCCATCTCCGGGTTCACCATCTTCCCGTCCGGGCCGCTGACCTGCAGCCCCATCGGCGCGCTGTACTTGGTGCCGAAATAGAAGATGTGCCCCACCTCGATCCCGCGCGCGGAGACCCGGTCGGCCTCGGGGATGGCGTCCCAGGCCGCCTCGTCATGCTTCTCGTCGGTGGCGGCGTAGCGGCTGGTCCAGAAGTCGACGACGGGCGAGAGGTCGCCATCGTAGTCGACGGGCTGGGACAGCACGTCGAATTCCAGCAGGTCCTTGTGGAGATAGACCTGGCTCTCGCCGGTCTCGGCCAGGATGATGAACTCGTGCGACAGGTTGCCGCCGATCGGGCCCGTATCCGCCTGCATCGGGATCGCCTTCAGCCCCATGCGGGCGAAGGTGCGCAGATAGGCGGTGAACATCTGCCGGTAGCTGCGGGTGGCGCCGGCATGGTCCAGGTCGAAGCTGTAGGCATCCTTCATCAGGAATTCCCGCCCGCGCATGACGCCGAAGCGCGGCCGGATCTCGTCCCGAAATTTCCACTGGATGTGGTACAGGTTGCGCGGCAGGTCGCGGTAGGACTTGGCGTAGGTGCGGAAAATGTCGGTGACCATCTCCTCGTTGGTCGGGCCGAACAGCATGTCCCGCTCATGCCGGTCCTTCAGCCGCAGCATCTCCGGGCCATAGGCGTCGTAGCGGCCGGACTGGCGCCACAGATCCGCCGCCTGGATCGTCGGCATCAGGACCTCCTGCGCGCCGGCGGCGTCCTGCTCCTCCCGCACGATCTGCTCGACCTTCCGCAGCACGCGCCAGCCCAGCGGCAGCCAGGCATAGATGCCGGCGCTGGTCTGCCGGACCATGCCCGCCCGCAGCATCAGGCGGTGGGAGGCGATCTGCGCCTCGGCGGGCGTTTCCTTCAGCGTCGGCAGGAAGGCGCGGGAAAGGCGCAAGGCAGGCTCCTGGATCGGGCGGCGTCCCCCCCCTTTAGAGCAGATCGCCGGGCCGCGGAAACGCCCCGGCTGCGGCGGGTCGCTTGCCCGTCCCGGCGGGTGCGGGCGTGGGAAATTTTCTGTCGTAAAGCCCGGCAGGAGCGCACGAACCCACACGAATCTTTGCCGGAAAAGCTTAAAAAGGCTTTTGTTAAGCTTGGCCTTCGGCTACAGCTGCGATGCGTCGGCCAAGCGGCGCAGGCTGGCTCCGGCCCCGCCATGGCGGCACAGGTCGCGTCTTCGGGCGCGGCGGTGCCGGATCGGCGGGCGCCGGACAAAAAAAGGGGCCGTACCCGCAGGGCACGGCCCGAGTTTAGGGAGGAAACGCCAGTCACACGGCAGAGAGAGGACCAACCCTCTCTCTGCCAGTATGGTGCCGCGGACACCCAACACCCGACAACCGCAAAGGCTGCGGGAAAAGACGAAAAAAACGGCGCCCGACGCCGTGTTGCACAGGAAAAAAGCGGCCCCTGCCCCGATTGCCGGAAAGCCGCTTATTTTTCCGGCATTGCCAGCCAGCCGGTCCGGAAGCTGAGCCAGTCGCTGGCGATCACCGCCTCCACCCCCAGCCACAGCACCGCCGTCACCAGAGTCGTGAGCAGCAGCTTGCGCAGCAGGCGCGGGCGTTCCGGCACGCCGCGCCAGCCGGTTTCCGGATCGCCATCCGGATTCGGCTGCGTCCCGATCGGCAGGATGGCGAAGAGCGCCGTCCACCAGATCAGGAAGAAGACCACCGTGCCGCTGACCCAGCCCATGCCCGCTCCAAAGACACATCGAGGGAGGCTCAGCCTCCCTCAAACTCCCTCCGCCAAAGGCCGAAGGGCCTTTGGAAACCAAGAGTTTACACGCGCAGGAGATGCACCTCGACCGAGGGGCGCTTGCGCAGCCGGCGGCCCACCGCCTTGCGCAGCATGCCGCGGGCGGCCTCGCGCAGCGCATCGTCCTCGCGGCGCAGGGCGCTCGGCAGGTCCATCACCGCCCGCGCCAGCTCGGCCGCCAGCTGCGGGCCCAGCGGCTCGTCGCCGTCCAGCAGGCCGGGGGCGGAGACCTGCGGCGTGCCCTGCACCCGCCCGGCCCCGTCCACCGCGAGCGAGGCCATCACCACGCCGTTGAACAGCATGCGCTTGCGCGCCGCCAGCACGCCGCCGGACAGCGGCAGAAGGCGGCCATTGTCGACCGCGAGGCGGCCGGTCGGCACGCCCTCCACCACCTCCGGCCGGCCCGGGGCAAGCTGCAGCACATCCCCGTCCTCGACCAGCACGGGGGTGGTCTGCAGCGCCCGCGCCAGGGCGGCGTGCTCGGTCAGGTGGCGCCATTCGCCATGCACCGGCACGGCGTATTTCGGCTTCACCAGCTGGTACAGCCGCTTCAGCTCGTCCCGCGCCGGGTGGCCGCTGACATGCACCATGTGGTCGTCGGCGGTCATCACCCGGCAGCCGCGCCGCGCCAGCAGGTCCTGCATCTGCAGGATGCCCCGCTCGTTGCCCGGGATCATGCGGGAGGAGAAGATGACCGTGTCGCCCTCCCCCAGCGCGATCTGCTGGTGGGTATCGGCCGCGATCTTCGCCAGGGCGGAGCGCGGCTCCCCCTGGCTGCCGGTGCAGATGATGAGGAGGTTG
This sequence comes from Paracraurococcus ruber, assembly GCF_004353985.1. Taxonomy (GTDB): domain Bacteria; phylum Pseudomonadota; class Alphaproteobacteria; order Acetobacterales; family Acetobacteraceae; genus Paracraurococcus; species Paracraurococcus ruber. Next base: position 12,565 of record NZ_SMOA01000033.1, read on the forward strand.
TCGTCCGGGATGTATCCCGCCTCCTCCTCCGGCACATAGGGCGGGATGTCGGTCAGGTAGCCGCATTCGCGCGCCGCCGCCTCCGCGTTGCGCAGGCTGCGGCCGAACAGCGCCACCTGCCGCCCAGCCGCCATGCCGGCGCGGGTGATGCTCTCGACCCGCGCGACATTGGTGGCGAAGCAGGTGACGGCGACGCGGCCGCGCAGGCCGCGGATGATGGCGGCGAGGTTCCGCCGCACCTCCGCCTCCGACCCCGAATGCCCTTCGACGAGCGCATTGGTCGAATCGCAGACCATGGCCAGCACGCCTTCCTCGCCCAGGGCGGCGAAGGCGGCCTCGTCGGTCGGCTCGCCGATCAGCGGCTCCGGGTCCAGCTTCCAGTCGCCGGTATGCAGCACGAGGCCATGCCGGGTGCGGATGGCCAGCGCCTGCGCCTCCGGCACCGAATGCGCCACGCGGAGGAATTGCAGGTCGAAGGGCGCGGCGGCGAAGCGGCCGCCGAGCGGGATGGTGACGATCCTCGCCTCCCCCAGCAGCCCGGCCTCGCCCAGCTTGCGCCGCAGCACCGCCGAGACGAAGGGGCCGGCATAGATCGGGCAGCGCAGCTGCGGCCAGAGATGCGCGACGGCGCCCACATGGTCCTCATGCGCATGGGTCACCACCAGGCCGACTAGGCGGTCGCGCCGTTCCGCCAGCCAGGTCGGGTCGGGGACCATAACCTCGACCTCGGGGTTCTCCGGCCCGCCGAAGCCAATGCCGCAATCCACCGCGAGCAGCTTGCCGTCGCAGCGGTACACGTTGAGATTCATTCCGATCTCGCCGGTCCCGCCGAGCGGGATGAAGGCGAGGTCGCCGGCCGGATCGGGTCCGGCCGCTGCCGAGTAATCGTCCATCACCATGTCCCGGGGCGGATTTCGGCCCCGGCCTTTTGTCGTTGTTCAGCCGGCGTGGCGGAACGGGTCGCCCCGCGGCACCAGCCCGGCGCCACGGCAACCCGCTCTCGCGCGATGCGGGGCCCGGCCGCCCGCGGGTGCGGGGGCCGGGCGCCGGATCGCGGCCGGGCGGGGTGATGCCCCGGCCCGGCGCCTCGATCCTCGATGGGCACGTCCCTCCGGCACGTCGCCTGGATACTCGTGCCCCGGCCGGCGCCCCGGGCACCGCCCCAGGGCCGGCCCCCGGCGCCGGTCCCGTCAGGGGATCTCGCGCACCGGCTTCTGCAAGATGGGCACCGGGTTGCGCTCCGCCAACAGGCGAAGCCCTTCCAGCGTGATGTCCGGGTCGATCGTCTCGATCACGGTCGTGCCTTCGGCGAATAGCGGGGCGAGGCCGCCGGTCGCCACCACCTTCAGCGCCCGCTCCGCCTCGGCCTTGATCCGGCCGATGATGCCCTCGATCAGCCCGACATAGCCCCAGTAGATGCCCGACTGCATCGCCGCCACCGTGTCCCGCCCGATCACCGCCTGCGGCCGGCCGATGCCGATCCGCGGCAGCCGCGCCGCCGCCTTGTGCAACGCTTCGAGCGAGAGATTGATCCCCGGCGCGATCACGCCGCCCAGGTAGCCGCCATCGGCATCCACCACGTCGAAGGTCGTGGCGGTGCCGAAATCGATCACCACCAGCGGCCCCCGGTAGTGGTGGTGCGCCGCCAGCGAGTTCAGCAGGCGGTCGGCGCCGACCTCCTGCGGCCGCTCCACCCGAATGTCGAAGCCCCAATGGACCGTGGACCGGGCGATCAGCGGCTCCACCTCGAACCATTCGCGCGACAGGCGCCGCAGGTTGTAGAGCGCCGCCGGCACCACCGTGCCGATGGCGCAGCGGTCGATCTGCGCCGGCTTCAGCCCGCTGTGCTGGAACAGCGCCAGCAGCCAGACCGCGTATTCGTCCGAGGTGCGATCGGGCCGGGTGGCGATCCGCCAGCGGCCGCGCCATTCCGTGCCGTCATGCACCGCGAAGACGACATTGGTGTTGCCCGCATCAATCGCCAGCAGCATGGGATGCAACCCCTCCCTGGGACAGGACTTCGCCGGCCGGGATGGCCCGGCATGTCCCCGCGACCTCGAGCAGCAGGCTGCCATCCTCGGCCAGCCCGACGAAGCGCGCCGGCGCATCCAGGCCATGCAGGGTGATCGCCTCGCCCACCGCCGGGCCGAAGCGGCGCCAGGCCGCCCGCACCGGCGCGAAGCCTTCCGCCCGCTGCACCGCCCGCCAATGGCCGAGCCGCGCCAGCAGACGCGGCGCGAAGGCGTCGGGCGACAGGCCGGCATCCAGCCAGGCGGTCCGGCGGTCCGGCAGCGCCGGCGCCCGCGCCAGGTTCACCCCGATGCCCAGGCTGAGCCAGGCCAGGCCGCCGCCGGGCAGCAGCGCGGTCTCGGCCAGGATGCCGGCGCATTTGGCGCCGCCCAGCAGCAGGTCGTTCGGCCATTTCAGCCGCAGCGCCGCGGGGTCGCGCAGCACCGCGGCAGCCGCCTCGGCCAGCGCCACCCCGGCCAGCAGGCTCCATTGCGGCGCTTCCCGCGCCGGGCCTTCGGGCCGCAGCAGCACGGAGAGATAGAGGTTGCCGCGCGGCGAGGCCCAGACGCGCCCGGCCCGGCCGCGGCCTGCGGTCTGTTCCCGTGCCAGGATCGCCAGGCCTTCCGGCGCCCCGGCTTCGGCGCGCCGCGCCAGCAGGGCGCTGGTGCTCGGCAGGCTGTCATGCGCTTCCAGCACCCAGCCCGGCGGCAGGGCCGGTGCCGGCCCCGCGGGGGCGGCGCCGCCCGACCCCGACCCGCTCACCCCAGCAGCGCCGCGGCCGCCGACTGCGCCGCCGCCAGCATCGGCGCCGGCCAGAGGGCGAAGAGGGCGGTAAAGAGCCCGGTGCCCGCCATCACTACCGCCAGGCTAGTGGGGGCGCGGTCCAGGCTGCCGGCCGGCGCATCGAAATACATCACCTTCACGATGCGCAGGTAGTAGTAGGCGGAGACGACGCTGGTCAGCACGCCGACCACGGCCAGCGTCCAGAAGCCCGCCTGCACCGCGGCGAGGAAGACATAGAGCTTGCCGAAGAAGCCCGCGAGCGGCGGGATGCCGGCCATGCTGAACATGAAGATCGCCATCCAGAGCGCCATGCCTGGATCGGTGCGGCCGAGTCCGGCCAGGTCCTCGACCCCCTCCACCGCCCGACCCTGCCGGCGCATCGCCACCAGCACGGCGAAGGTGCCGAGGTTCATGAACACATAGATCGCCATGTACACGAGCAGGCCGCGCAGCCCGATATCGGTGCCGACCGCGAGGCCCATCAGCGCATAGCCGACATGGCCGATGGAGGAATAGGCCATCAGCCGCTTCAGGTTGCGCTGGCCGATGGCGGCGAAGCTGCCGAGGGTCATCGACCCGAGCGAGATCAGGGTGATCACCTGGCTCCACTGCCCGACCAGGTCGCCGAAGGGGCCGAGCAGGACGCGCGCCAGCAGCGCGATGGCCGCCACCTTCGGCGCCGAGGCGAAGAAGGCGGTGACGGGCGTCGGCGCGCCTTCGTAGACATCCGGCGTCCACATGTGGAAGGGCACCGCCGAGACCTTGAAGGCCAGCCCGACGATGACGAAGACCACGCCGACGATGACGCCGGGCGACACGCCCTCGGCGGCCGAGAAGGCCTCCCCCAGCCGGTCGAAATTCGTGGTGCCGGCGAAGCCATAGACCAGGGAGCTGCCATAGAGCAGCAGGCCGGAGGCCAGGGCGCCGAGGACGAAATACTTGAGCCCCGCTTCCGCCGAACGGCCGCTGTCGCGGTTGAAGGCGGCGATGACGTAGAGCGGCAGCGACAGCAGCTCCAGCCCCAGATAGAGCGCGAGCAGGTCGTTGGCCGAGATCATCACCAGCATGCCGAGCGTGGCCAGCAGCATGAGGATGGGGAATTCGAACCGCGCCAGCCCTTCCTTCTCGTTGAAGTCGAGGCTGAGCAGGATGCCGACCGCGGCCGCGCCGAGCGCCAGCACCTTCATGAAGCCGCTGAAGGCATCCGCGACATAATGGCCATTCAGCGCCGTGCCCTCGGTCTGGCCGAGGACCAGCACGGCGGTCAGCAGCAGCGCGCCGATGCAGGCCATGGAGACGGGGAAGAAGGTGTCCTGCTTCGGGATGACGCCGGCCACCAGGATGACCAGGGCGGAAACGGCCAGCACCAGCTCCGGCAGGGCGAGGGTCCAGGTCATGGTCAGTTGATCCCGGCCAGGCGGGCGGCGCCGAGCGCCGCCTCGTGCCGCGCCACCAGGTTGGCGACGGAGGCTTCGAAGAAGGAGAGGAAGGACTGCGGGTAGACGCCCATCCAGAGAGTCAGCAGCACCAGCGGCGCGAAGACCGCGTATTCCCGCGGGCTGAGGTCCAGCAGGCGCTTCAGGTCGTCCCGCGTCACCTTGCCGAAGCCGACCCGCTTGTAGAGGTAGAGCATGTAGGCCGCGCCGAGCACCATGCCGAGCGCCGCGCCGAAGGCGACGAAGGCATTGACCTTCCAGGCGCCGATGATGACCAGGAACTCGCCGACGAAATTCGCCAGGCCCGGCAGCCCGACCGAGGCCATGGTGAAGAATAGGAACACCAGGCCGTAGGACGGCATGATGCTGGCCATGCCGCCGTAGCGCGCGATCTCACGGCTATGGACGCGGTCGTACAGCACGCCGACGCAGAGGAAGAGCGCGCCGGAGACGACGCCATGCGCCAGCATGGTGAAGAGCGCGCCCGACAGGCCCTGGTGGTTCAGCGAGAAGATGCCGATCGTCACGATGCCCATATGGGCGACCGAGCTGTAGGCGATCAGCTTCTTCATGTCCTCCTGCGCCAGGGCGACGAGGGAGGTGTAGACCACCGCGACGACCGACAGCACGAAGATCAGCGGCGCGAAATCGGCCGAGGCTTCGGGCAGCAGCGGGAGGGTGAAGCGCAGGAAGCCATAGGCGCCCATCTTCAGCAGCACGCCGGCCAGGATGACCGAGCCCGCCGTCGGCGCTTCCACATGCGCATCCGGCAGCCAGGTATGCACCGGCCACATCGGCACCTTCACCGCGAAGGACGCCAGGAAGGCGAAGAAGATCCAGGTCTGCGCGGCGCGCGGCACCGCCTGCTCGAACAGTTCCGGGATGTCGGTGGTGCCGGCATTGTACCACAGGTACAGGATGGCCAGCAGCATCAGCACGCTGCCCAGCAGCGTGTAGAGGAAGAACTTGAAGGCGGCATAGACCCGCCGCGCCCCGCCCCACACCCCGATGATCAGGAACATCGGGATCAGCACCGCCTCGAAGAAGACGTAGAAGACGATGAAGTCGAGGGCGCAGAACATGCCCACCATCATCGTCTCCAGCACCAGGAAGGCGATCATGTATTCCCGCACGCGGGTCTCGATCGCCTCCCAGGACGCCAGGATGCAGATGGGCGTCAGGGCGGTGGAGAGCAGGACGAAGAGGACGGAGATGCCGTCCACGCCCATGTGGTAGCCGACGCCGAATTCCGGCAGCCAGGCCAGCTTCTCCTCGAACTGGAAGCCGGCCGAGGAGGCGTCGAAGCGCACCCAGAGGATCAGGCTGAGCAGGAAGACGATCAGGCTGGTCCAGAGCGCGGTCCAGCGGGCGTTGCGGGCGACGACCGCCTCCTCCCCCCGCACCGACAGGATGATGGCCGCGCCCGCAAGCGGCAGGAAGGTGAGGAGCGAGAGAAGCGGGAAACCGGCGGCGTTCATTCTCAGCGCCCGAGCAGGAAGAGGGAGACGAAGGCGACGAGGCCGATGATCATGGCGAAGGCGTAGTTGGCCACCCGCCCCGTCTGGATGCGCACCGCGCCGCGCGAGGCCTGGACCGCGAGGTCCGCCGCGCCGTTCGGCATGCCGTCGATGATGCGGGCGTCGCCCACCTTCCAGAACACCGCGGCAAGGCGCCGCGCCGGCTGGACGAAGATGCGGTCGTAGAGCTCGTCGAAGTACCACTTCTTCAGCAGGAAGCCGTAGAGCCCGCCCGGGTCCTGCTCCGTCCGCTGCTCGGCGCCCTCGGCCGGCACCGGCGCCAGGGTCCGCACCGTCTCCGGCCGGGCACTGAAGCGCTGGGCGATCCGCGTCGGCAGGCCCGGCGCGAACATGTACAGCGCATAGGCCAGGGCGATGCCGGCCACGCCCATCACGGTCGGGGCCAGCGGCACCCAGCCCGGCACCTCATGCATCGCGTGCATGATATGGTTGTGCGCGCCGTTGACGATGGCCCCGTTCCAGAAGGCCTGCTCGTGCTCGCCCACGAAGAGCGGGGCGAAGACAGCGCCGGTCAGCACCGCGCCCACCGCCAGCAGCAGCAGCGGGACGAGCATGACCAACGGGCTCTCATGGACATGCGCCATGGTGTGGTGGTCGGCCCGCGGCGTGCCGTGGAAGGTCAGGATCAGCAGCCGCCACGAATAGAAGGCGGTCAGGAAAGCCGCGACCATGCCCATCAGGAAGGCGTAGAAGCCCACCGCGCTGTGGCTGGCGAAGGCGGCTTCCAGGATGGCGTCCTTGGAATAGTAGCCGGCGAAGAAGGGGATGCCGGCCAGCGCCAGGTTGCCGATCCACATCACCGCATAGGTCACCGGGATCTTCTTCCAGATCCCCCCCATCCGGCGCATGTCCTGCTCGTCCGACATGGCGTGGATGACGCTGCCGGCGGAGAGGAACAGCAGCGCCTTGAAGAAGGCATGGGTGAAAAGGTGGAACATCGCCACCTGGTAGGCGCCGACGCCGGCGGCGAAGAACATGTAGCCGAGCTGCGAGCAGGTGGAATAGGCGATCACCCGCTTGATGTCGTTCTGCACGCAGCCGATCGTCGCGGCGAAGAAGGCCGTGCTGGCGCCGACCAGGGTGACGAGGGTGAGCGCCGCCGGCGCTTCCTCGAACACCGGGGACATGCGGCAGACCAGGAAGACGCCGGCGGTGACCATGGTGGCGGCATGGATCAGCGCGGAAACCGGCGTCGGCCCTTCCATCGCATCCGGCAGCCAGGTGTGCAGGCCGAGCTGCGCCGACTTGCCGCAGGCGCCGAGGAAGAGCAGCACCGCGATCAGCTCGATGGCATTGATGCCGAGGAAGGTGTCATGCGCATGCGCCTCGACCGAGGCGAAGATCGTGGCGAATTCGATGCTGTTGAAGGTGAGGAAGGTCAGCGCGATGCCCAGCATGAAGGCGACGTCGCCGACCCGGTTGACGATGAAGGCCTTCATCGCCGCGCGGTTCGCGCTGTCCCGGTCGTACCAGTAGCCGATCAGCAGGTAGCTCGCCAGGCCGACGCCTTCCCAGCCGAAGAAGAGCTGCGCCAGGTTGTCCGCCGTCACCAGCATCAGCATCATGAAGGTGAACAGGGACAGATAGGCGAAGAACCGCGCCGGCGTCGCGTCGTGCGACATGTAGCCGATGGAGTAGAGATGGATGAGCGTCGAGATGAAGGTGACCATGGCCACCATCACCACGCTCAGCGTGTCGTAGCGCAGCGCCCAGGAGACCTCGAGCCCGCCGACATCCATCCAGGTGACGATCGGCACGGTGGTGGGCTGGCCGCCGAGCGCGACCTGGGCGAAGGCGGCGATGCCGCAGAGCGCGGCCAGCGCCATGCAGCCGACGCTGGACCATTGCGCGGCCCGGTCGCCGATCCAGCGGCCCAGGAAGCCGCTGAGGCAGGCCCCCAGCAGGGGAAAGAAGATGGCGCCGACGAACATGCCGCTCAGCCCTTCAGGGTCGAGATGCCCTCGACCTCGATGCTTCCGCGGTTGCGGAAATAGATGACGACGATGGCGAGGCCGATGGCGGCCTCGGCCGCGGCGACGGTCAGCACGAACATGGCGAAGACCTGGCCGGCCAGGTCGTCCAGGTAGGCGGAGAAGGCGACGAAGTTCAGGTTCACCGAGAGCAGGATGAGCTCCACGCTCATCAGGATGACGATGACGTTCTTCCGGTTGAGGAAGATGCCGAAGATGCCCAGCACCAGCAGGATGGCGCCGACGGTGAGGTAGTGGGCGAGGCCGATGGTCAGCATCAGTGGTGCCCCCCGTGGCCGGCGTCATGCGTGACCCTGGGCGGCTCGGCCGCCGGCTCCGGCGGGCGGCGGATGCCGAGTTCCTTCACCCCGGCGCCGACCGGCACCTTCTCCAGGCTGATGGAGTTGGCCCGGGCCACCTGGTCGGCGATGCTCTGCCGGCGGGTGCCCGGCCGGTCGCGATGGGTCAGCACGATGGCGCCGATCATGGCGACCAGCAGCACCATGCCCGCCGCCTGGAACAGGTAGACATAGTCCGTGTAGAGGATGCGGCCCAGCGCCTCGGCATTCGTCACGCCGGCGCCCGGATTGGGCGAGAGCCGCAGGTCGTCGGCGCTGTCGGCGAAGCTCCAGCTGCCCAGCACGAAGGCGAGCTCGAGGAACAGGATGCCGCCGATGACCGCGCCGAAGGGCGCGTAGCGCTGGAAGCCTTCCCGCAGCTGCGCGAAGTCGATGTCCAGCATCATGACGACGAACAGGAACAGCACCGCGACGGCGCCGACATAGACGATGACCAGGATCATCGCCAGGAACTCCGCCCCCGCGATCAGGAACAGCGCCGCGGCGTTGAAGAAGGCGAGGATGAGGAACAGCACGCTGTGGACGGGGTTGCGCGCCGTCACCACCATGACCGCGGAGGCGATCAGGATGGCGGCGAAGAGATAGAAGGCGAGCGCGGCGATCATCGCGTGCCTCCTGGCCGGTGCTGGATCATGGCGTCGTCCGGTTGGCGCCCCCAAGGGGCATGCAGCGGGGCGTGAGACTGGAACCGGGCCGCCTTGGGGGCGGCCCGGGAAGGTCGATCAGCGGTAGGGGGCGTCGAGCTCGAGCCGCTTGGCGAGTTCCGGTTCCCACCGGTCGCCATTCGCCAGCAGCCTGTCCTTGTCGTAGAGCAGCTCCTCGCGCGTCTCGGTGCTGAACTCGAAATTCGGCCCCTCCACGATCGCGTCCACCGGGCAGGCTTCCTCGCACATGCCGCAATAGATGCACTTCACCATGTCGATGTCGTAGCGCGTGGTGCGGCGGCTGCCGTCCTCGCGCGGCTCGGCCTCGATGGTGATGGCCTGGGCGGGGCAGATCGCCTCGCACAGCTTGCAGGCGATGCAGCGTTCCTCGCCGTTCGGGTAGCGGCGCAGCGCGTGCTCACCCTTGAAGCGCGGGCCGATGGGCCCCTTCTCGTAGGGGTAGTTGATCGTGACCTTGGGCTTGAAGAAGTACTTCAGGGTCAGCGCCATGCCCGCCACCAGTTCGGAAAGCAGCAGGCTGCGCGCGGCGCGGTCGAGGGTGGGCATCGTGCGTCGTCCTTACGCCGGCAGCCAGCCGGCCAGCTTGAGCACCGCCGCCGTGATCACCAGCCAGAGCAGGCTGAAGGGCAGGAAGACCTTCCAGCCCAGGCGCATCAGCTGGTCGTAGCGGTAGCGCGGGAAGGTCGCGCGGACCCAGATGAAGGTGAAGAGGCAGAGGCAGATCTTCAGGATGAACCAGATCGGCCCGGGCACCCAGTTGAAGGGCGCGATGTCCATCGGCGGCAGCCATCCGCCCAGGAACAGGATGGTGGTCAGCGCCGACATCAGGATCATGTTGGCGTATTCGCCGAGGAAGAACAGCGCGAAGCTCATCGAGCTGTATTCGACGAAGAAGCCGGCCACCAGCTCGCTCTCGCCCTCCGGCAGGTCGAAAGGCGCCCGGTTCGTCTCCGCCAGCGTGCTGATGAAGAAGATGACGAACATAGGGAAGAGCGGGATGAAGAACCACACCGTCTCCTGCGCCTTGACGATGGCCGTCAGGTTCAGCGACCCCACGCACATCAGCACGGTCACGATGACGAAGCCCATCGAGACCTCGTAGCTGACCATCTGCGCGGCGGAGCGCAGGGCGCCGAGGAAGGCGTATTTCGAGTTGCTGGCCCAGCCCGCGATGATGATGCCGTAGACGCCGAGCGAGGAGATGGCAAACAGGTAGAGGATGCCGACATTGATGTCGGCGATCGCCCAGCCTTCGTTCACCGGGATGACCGCCCAGGCCAGCATCGCCAGCATGAAGGTCAGCATCGGCGCGAAGAGGAAGAGATACCGGTTCGCGCCCGAGGGCACGATGGTCTCCTTCATCAGCATCTTCAGCGCATCGGCGAAGGGCTGCAGCAGGCCGAAGGGCCCGACCACGTTCGGCCCCCGCCGCATCTGCATGGCGGCCAGCACCTTGCGCTCGGCCAGCGTCAGATAGGCGACGCCGATCAGCACCGGCACCAGCAGCGCCAGGGTCTGCGCCAGCGTGATGGCCAGGATGCCGATGGGGGTGGAGAGGAAGCCGTCCATCTCAGCTACTCCGCCGCCAGCTGCTTCTGCGGGCTGCGCAGATAGACCTCGGCGCATTCCGCCATGGTGGCGGAGGCGCGGCTGACCGGGTCCGCCTGCCAGTAATTCGCCAGCGGCAGCACGAAAGCCGCATCCGAGACCGCGCCGGCATCGCCCGCCGGGCCGGCCTGGTCGGCGCAGCCATGCGGGACGAATTCCGGCCCGGCGAAGACCGGGTTCGCCGCCTCCAGCCGCGCCCGCACCGCATCCAGCGAGTCATAGGGCAGCCGCTTGCCCAGCGCCTCGGACGCCGCGCGGAGGATCTTCCAGTCTTCCCGCGCCTCGCCCGGCGGATGGACCGCGAGGCGGCCGCGCTGCACCCGCCCCTCGGTGTTCACCCAGGTGGCGTCCTTCTCGGTATAGGCCGCGCCGGGCAGGATGACATCGGCCCGCGCCGCCGCCTGCTCGCCATGATGGCCCTGGTAGATGACGAAGGCGCCCTGCGGGATCGCCGCCGGATCCACCTCCGCCCCCAGCAGCCACAGCGCCTGGATCTGCGGCGCGATGGCGGCACCGCCTTGCGGCGGCAGGAAGCCGAGATCGAGCGCGGCCACCTGGCCACCGAAATGATGCAGGACATTGAAGCCGTGCCAGTCGGCCTGCAGCATGTTGCAGCGCGCCGCAACCTGCCAGGCGGCCGCCAGCACCGCCGCGCCGTCCGGCCGGGCCAGGGCGCCGCGGCCCAGGACCAGCATCGGCCGCTTGGCGCTGCGCAGCACCTCGTTGAAGGCGTGGCTGCCTTCGGCCAGGGCGCGCAGGGTCGCGCCCCCCTCCCCCAGCCACTCATGCCGGTAGGTCAGGTCGAGCCCCTGCGGCCCGACCAGGCCGATGGGGAAGTTGCCGGCCGCGGCCCGCTTGCGGATGCGCGCATTGATCACCGGCGATTCGCGCCGGACATCGCTGCCGATGATCAGCAGCGCATCCGCCTCCTCGATCCCGGCGATGCCGGTATTGAAGGTGTAGAAGTCGCGGCGGGTCGCATCCAGCGCCGCGCCATCGGTGCGGCAGTCCAGGTTGCGGCTGCCCAGCGCGGCCATCAGGTCCTTCAGGGCCAGGATCGCCTCGGCATCCGCCAGCTCGCCCGCGACGGCGCCGATGCGGTCGCCGGGCAGGCCCTTCAGCCGGGCGGCGATGGCGCCGAAGGCCTCCGCCCAGGTGGCCGGGCGCAGCCTGCCATCCTGCCGCAGCCAGGGACGGTCGAGGCGGCGGCGCTTCAGCCCGTCGAAGGCGAAGCGGCCGCGATCGGCCATCCATTCCTCGTTCACGTCGTCATTGGTGCGCGGCAGGATGCGCAGCACCTCGCCGGCGCGGGCATCGACGCGGATATTCGTGCCGGTCGCGTCCAGCACGTCCACGCTGTCGGTCTTGCGCAGCTCCCACGGGCGGGAGACGAAGGCATAGGGCCGCGAGGTCAGCGCGCCGACCGGGCAGATGTCGATCAGGTTGCCCGACAGCTCCGTCGTCAGCGCCTTCTCGACATAGGTGCCGATCTCCATGCCCTCGCCGCGGTTGGTCGCGCCGAGTTCCGGCACGCCGGCAACCTCGGTGGCGAAGCGCACGCAGCGGGTGCACTGGATGCAGCGGGTCATGATCGTCTTGATCAGGGGACCCATATACTTGTCCTTGACCGACCGCTTCTCCTCGAGATAGCGGCTGTGGTCGAGGCCGTAGGAGACCGCCTGGTCCTGCAGGTCGCACTCGCCGCCCTGGTCGCAGATCGGGCAGTCCAGCGGGTGGTTGATCAACAGGAATTCCATCACGCCGCGGCGGCCCTTGCGGACCATCTCGCTGTCCGTGAAGACCTTCATGCCGTCGGCGACCGGATAGGCGCAGGACGCGATCGGCTTCGGCGCCTTCTCGACCTCCACCAGGCACATGCGGCAATTGCCGGCGACCGACAGGCGTTCGTGGTAGCAGAAGCGCGGGATCTCCTTGCCCGCCGCCTCGCAGGCCTGCAGGACGGAGACGCCATTCGGCACCTCCACCTCGATCCCGTCCACCGTGACCTTCGCCATCGCGGCCTACTCCGCCGCCATGGGCAGCGTGGGCTGCGGCGAGCCCTTGCGTGCCTTGTAGGCGGCAATGCGTTCTTCCATCATCGGCCGGAAATGCCGGATCAGCCCCTGCACCGGCCAGACACCGCCATCGGCCAGGGCGCAGATCGTGTGCCCCTCGATCTGCCGCGTCACCTGTTCCAGCACGTCGATCTCCGCCGTCTCGGCGCGGCCCTCGACCATGCGGTCCATCATACGCTTCACCCAGCCCATGCCCTCGCGGCAGGGCGTACACTGGCCGCAGCTCTCATGCTTGTAGAAGGCGGACAGCCGGGCGATCGCCTTGATCAGGTCCGTGGACTTGTCCATGACGATGACGCCAGCGGTGCCGAGGCCGCTGCGATGCTCCCGCAGCGCGTCGAAATCCATCAGCACGTCGTCGCAGATATGCTTCGGCAGCATCGGCGTGGAGCTGCCGCCGGGGATTACCGCCAGAAGGTTGTCCCAGCCGCCGCGCACGCCGCCGGCATGCTTCTCGATCAGCTCGCGCAGCGGGATCGACATCTCCTCCTCCACATTGCAGGGCTTGTTCACATGGCCCTGGATGCAGAAGATCTTGGTGCCGCTGTTCTTCGGCCGGCCGAAGCCGGCGAACCAGGCGGCGCCGCGGCGGAGGATGGTCGGGACCACCGCGATGGTCTCGACATTGTTCACCGTGGTGGGGCAGCCATACAGCCCGACCGCCGCCGGGAAGGGCGGCTTCAGCCGCGGCATGCCCTTCTTGCCCTCCAGCGATTCGATGAGGGCCGTCTCCTCGCCGCAGATATAGGCGCCGGCGCCGCGATGGACGTAGAGGTCGAAGTCCCAGCCGGCGCCGCAGGCATCCTTGCCCAGGAGCCCGGCCTTATAGGCCTCGTCGATCGCCGCCTGCAGCACCAGGTGCTCGTTGTAGTACTCGCCGCGGACATAGATGTAGCCGGCATGCGCGCCCATCGCCACGCCGGCGATCAGGCAGCCCTCCACCAGCGTGTGCGGGTCATGCCGCAGGATGTCGCGGTCCTTGCAGGTGCCAGGCTCGGATTCGTCCGAGTTGACGACGAGGTAGTGCGGCCGCCCGTCGCTCTGCTTCGGCATGAAGGACCACTTCAGGCCGGTCGGGAAACCGGCGCCGCCGCGGCCGCGGAGGCCGCTGTTCTTGACCTCCTCGATGATCCAGTCGCGGCCCTTCCCGATCAGGCCCTTGGTGTCGTCCCATTGGCCGCGGCGGCGGGCGGCGTCGAGCCGCCAGTCCTGCTGGCCGTAGAGATTGGTGAAGATGCGATCCTTGTCGCTCAGCGCCATGGTGTCACTCTCCCGGCACGTCGAGCAGCGTCAGCGGCCCGCCCGCGGGCGCGCTGGTCTGGCGGCCGATCATGGAGCCCGGCTTCGGCCGCTCGCCGCGCCGCAGCGCCTCGATCAGCCGGACCGTGCCCTCGTAGTCGAGATCCTCGTAGTAGTCGTCATCCACCTGCAGGATGGGCGCGTTCACGCAGCCGCCGAGGCATTCCACCTCGCTCAGCGTGAACATGCCGTCCGCGCTGGTCTGGCCGTAGCCGGCGACATGCGCGGCGTCGCGGCAGGCGCGCGCCACGTCGTCCGACCCGCGCAGCCAGCAGGGCGTGGTGCCGCAGACCTGCAGGTGGAAGCGCCCGATCGGCTTGGTGTTGAACATGAAGTAGAAGGTGGCGACCTCGTAGACGCGGATGGGCGGCATGCCCAGGCGCTCCGCCACCGCATCCATGCCCTTCAGCGGCACCCAGGCGCTGCCGGTCTGCCGCTTCATCTGCCGCTGCACCACATAGAGCAGCGGGATCACCGCGCTGGCCTGCTTGCCCGCCGGGTAGCGGGCGACGATGGTCCCGATCGCCGCCTCGCTCTCCGCATCGAAGGCGAAGCTCTCGGGCTGCGGGATCTCGTTGCTGGTCGAGACGTCCTCGGTCATCAGCGGTCGATCTCCCCGAAGACGATGTCGAGCGAGCCGATGATCGCCACCGCATCGGCCAGCATATGGCCCTTCGACAGCACCTCCATCGCCTGCAGATGCGCGAAGCCCGGCGCGCGGATCTTGCAGCGATAGGGCCGGTTGGTGCCGTCGGCCACCATGTACACGCCGAACTCGCCCTTCGGCGCCTCGGTCACCGTGTAGGTCGCGCCGTCCGGCACGTGATAGCCCTCGGTGTAGAGCTTGAAGTGGTGGATCAGCGCTTCCATGGACCGCTTCATCTCGCCCCGCTTCGGCGGGACGATCTTGTTGTCCAGGATCTTCACCGGGCCGGGCTTCAGCCGGGCCAGGCATTGCTCCACCAGCCGCAGCGACTGCTTCATCTCCTGGATGCGGATGAGGTAGCGGTCATAGCAGTCGCCGTGGCGACCCACGGGGATGTCGAAGTCGAGATCGGCATAGATCTCGTAGGGCTGCGCCTTGCGCAAATCCCAGGGCACGCCGGACGCGCGCAGGCAGGGGCCGGAGAAGCCCCATTCCATGGCCATCTCGGCGGTCATGACGCCGATATCGACGGTGCGCTGCTTGAAGATCCGGTTCTCGGTCAGCAGCCCTTCGAGGTCCTGGAGGAATTTCGGGAACTGCCGGCACCAATTGCCGATGCGGTCCTCCAGCCCCTTCGGGATGTCGCGGCTGACGCCGCCGGCGCGGAAGTAGTTCACGTGGTAGTGGCTGCCGCCCACCGCCTCGTAGAATTCCAGCAGGTGCTCGCGCTGCTCGAAGCCCCAAAGCGCCGGGGTGATGGCGCCGCAATCCAGCGCATAGGTCGTGACGTTCAGCAGGTGGTTCAGGATGCGGGTCAGTTCCGCGAACATGGTGCGGATCACCCGCGCCCGCTCGGGGATCTGGTCCTCGATCCGCAGCAGCCGCTCCACCGCCAGGACGAAGCTGTGCTCCATGCACATGGGGCTCACATAGTCGAGCCGGTCCATGTAGGGCATGGCCTGCAGGTAGGTCTTGTACTCCATCAGCTTCTCGGTGCCGCGATGCAGCAGGCCGATATGCGGATCGGCGCGCTCCACCACCTCGCCCTTCATCTCGAGGATGAGGCGCAGCACGCCATGCGCCGCCGGATGCTGCGGGCCGAAATTGATGGTGTGGCTGTCCACCTCGACGGTGCGGGTGGCGGGTTCCGCGGCGGCCGCCAGCGGGCCGGCCTCGGACGCCATCGCGGAGCTGCCGCTCATGGCTGGGTTCCTTTATCCGCCGGGGGCTTCGGCCCCTCGATGCGGTTCAGATGCACCTTCTCGTCGCCCGGAAGCGTCGTCATCGCCTCCCACGGGCTGAGGAAGTCGAAATTGCGGAAATCCTGCGTCAGCGTCACCGGCTCGTAGACGACCTGCTTGCGCTCCTCGTCGTAGCGCACCTCGACATAGCCGGTCAGCGGGAAGTCCTTGCGCAGCGGATGGCCTTCGAACCCATAGTCGGTCAGCAGCCGGCGCAGGTCGGTCTGTCCCTCGAAGACGATGCCGTACATGTCCCAGGCCTCGCGCTCGTACCAGGTGGCGCAGGGCCAGATGGGCACGACGGAGGGCACCGGCGTCGCCGCATCGGTCGCGACGACGACGCGGATGCGCTGGTTCAGCGACAGCGACAGCAGGTTGTACACCACCTCGAACCGCAGCGGCTTCTCCGGCCAGTCGGTGCCGCAGAGATCCATCAGCTGCTCGAAGGCGAGGTGCGGCGCGTCGCGCAGCAGCGTCATCGTGTCCAGCAGCCCGTCGCGGCGGATGCGCAACACCAGCTCGGCGCCGCGCTCCACCGCGATCGCCTCCACCGTGCCATTGGGCAGCGCCATGCGCACGGCCTCGCCCAGGGCCTGCAGCGCCTCGGCGCGGGTCGGGGCCGCCGCTTGCGTCTCGGTCGTATCAGCCACGCAGGATGGTCCCCGTCCGCCGGATCTTCTTCTGCAGCTGCAGGATGCCGTAGACGAGGCCTTCCGCCGTCGGCGGGCAGCCGGGCACATAGACATCCACCGGCACGATGCGGTCGCAGCCGCGCACCACGCTGTAGGAATAGTGGTAGTAGCCGCCGCCATTGGCGCAGCTGCCCATGGAGATGACCCAGCGCGGCTCCGACATCTGGTCGTAGACCTTGCGCAGCGCGGGGGCCATCTTGTTGGTCAGCGTGCCGGCCACGATCATCACGTCCGACTGCCGCGGCGACCCGCGCGGGATGATGCCGAAGCGGTCGAGGTCGTAGCGCGCCATGTAGGCATGGATCATCGGCACCGCGCAGCAGGCCAGGCCGAAGGTCATCGGCCACAGGCTGCCGGTGCGCGCCCAGTTCACCACCTTGTCGAGGTTGGCGACGACGAAGCCCTTCTCCTCGATCTCGCCGGTGATGCCCTTCACCACCGCATCCTGTGCCGAACCAGGCGGCAGGTGGTCGCGGTTCCAGGCGATCGTGCCTGGCGCGCCGGGGGTGGATCCCATCGGCGCGACGCTGTCGGTGTTTCCGCTCATGATGCTCTCCGGTCGGGGCGACGGCGCGGCCGTCACTCCCAGTCCAGGGCGCCCTTGCGCCATTCGTAGATGAAGCCGACCGTGAGCACGCCAAGGAAAGCGATCATCGACAGGAAACCGAACCAGCCGATGTCGCCCAGCGCGACGGCCCAGGGGAAGAGGAAGGCCACCTCGAGGTCGAAGATGATGAAGAGGATCGCGACCAGGTAGAAGCGCACGTCGAAGCGCCGGCGGGTGTCGTCGAAGGGCTCGAACCCGCATTCATACGCCGAAAGCTTCTCCGGGTTCGGCTTCTGCCGCGCGACCAGCAGGCTGCCGCCCACCATCGCCGCCGCGATCACCCCGGCGATCACCAGGAAGACCAGGATCGGGAAATACTCGGCCAGCAGCGGCTGGGTCATGCTTGCTCCGCCTGTCGTGGCGCCCTCAGCCTGCCATGCAGGGGCCCGCAGAGCCCCGCGGCAGGCCCCGCCCCGGCTCTTGCCGCAGCGCAGCGCGGGCGGACATTAGCCACGGCGCGCGCGCTTCGCATAGAGGCCGAAGCGTCCTACTCAAGAGCGAGGTGGTGATTTTTTTGCAGAACGAAAAGGGCCCAAAATGCGGCGAAGGCCAGAAACCGTATACGGCTTCTGGCCTTCCGCTGGGTTCGTCGCTTGGCGCGAGTGACGGGGCTCGAACCCGCGACCTCCGGCGTGACAGGCCGGCGCTCTAACCAACTGAGCTACACCCGCTTGCGACGTGACGCGGGGTGTATGCCGCGGACCCAGGGGTGTCAACGCCCGCCGGCAGATTCTTCGCAGGCGGCGGGAGGATGAATGGCGGCGGGGTTCGCCGCTGCGGGGACTGGGCGCTGAGGGATTCGAACCCCCGGCATCTTCGGTGTAAACGAAGCGCTCTACCGCTGAGCTAAGCGCCCGCCGCGAACCACCCGGCCTGCCGGCGCGGGATGTTGTACCGGGGCCCTGCCCCGGCAGCCCAGCATGCCGCCGTTGCGCGGCAAAGGCAAAGCGCCGGCGATGCCGCGGCCCATGCCCGGCGGGTCAGCCCACCGCGTCCTTCAGCCCCTTGCCGGCCTTGAATCGCACCGTCGTGCTGGCCGGAAGCACCATCTCCTCGCCGGTGCGGGGATTGCGGCCCTTGCCGGCCTTGCGGGTCGAGGTGGAGAAGGTCCCGAAGCCCACCAGCCGCACATCCTGCTGCCGCTTCAGCGACCCGGTGATGGCGGCGAACATGGCGTCCACCACCTCGCCCGCCTTGGCCCTGGGCAGGTCGCCGGCTTCCGCCACCACCGCGATAAGATCATGCTTGTTCATCGGACAGCCCCTCGCTCGGGCGGCCCTGGCCGCGTCCGGCCGGGCGCCTCCTGTCGATTCGAATCTGTGCAGCGGGGTCGCCCGCGTCAACGCGAGCGAGGCTGGCCGCCGGCGCTTCACGGTTGATTGTGGCGCCCGCAATACGAAACGGGGCGGGCCCGCAGGCCCGCCCCGTTCCAAGGTTCCGTGCTGCGCCGGCGGTCAGTGGGCCAGCGCAGGCTTCGCCCCGTCGCCATCCGCGGCGCGCGGCGCCGTCGGTTCCGCCGGCTCTTCCCAGTCGATCGCCTCCGGCGGTCGGACCAGCGCCTTCGAGATCACCTCGTCCACATGCGAGACGGGGATGATGGTCAGCCCCTTCCGGACATTGTCGGGGATTTCCGCCAGGTCCTTCTCGTTGTCCTTCGGGATGAAGACCGTGGTGGTGCCGGTGCGCAGCGCCGCCAGCAGCTTCTCCTTCAGGCCGCCGATCGGCAGGACGCGGCCGCGCAGCGTGATCTCCCCCGTCATCGCCACGTCCCGGCGCACCGGAATGCCGGTGAGGACGGAGACGATGCTGGTCGCCATGGCGATGCCCGCGCTCGGTCCATCCTTCGGCGTTGCGCCTTCCGGCACATGGACGTGGATGTCGCGCTTCTCGAACAGGGTCGGCTTCAGGCCGAAGCTAGTCGCGCGCGACCGGACATAGGACATCGCCGCCGACACGCTCTCCTGCATCACGTCGCCGAGCTTGCCGGTGTGCTGCACCTTGCCCTTGCCGGGTACGGTGATCGACTCGATCGTCAGGATCTCGCCGCCCACCTCGGTCCAGGCCAGGCCAGTGACCACGCCGACCATGTCCTCCGCCTCGGCCTCGCCGTAGCGGAACTTCCGCACGCCGGCGAATTTGTCGAGGTTCTTGACGTTGATCGCGACCTTCTTCGCCTTCTTCGAGACGATCTCGCGCACCGCCTTGCGGGCCAAGCCGCCGATCTCGCGCTCGAGGTTACGGACGCCGGCTTCCCGCGTGTAGTAGCGGACCAGGTCGCGCACGGCGTCCTCGCTCACGCTCCACTCGCCATCCTTCAGCCCGTTAGCCTCGGACTGCTTCTTGAACAGGTGGCGCTTGGCGATCTCGACCTTCTCATCCTCGGTGTAGCCGGGGATGCGGATGATCTCCATGCGATCCAGCAGCGGCTGCGGCATGCGCAGGCTGTTGGCGGTCGTCACGAACATCACGTCCGACAGGTCGTAGTCGACCTCGAGGTAGTGATCGGCGAAGGTGCCGTTCTGCTCCGGGTCCAGCACCTCCAGCAGGGCCGAGGACGGGTCGCCGCGCCAGTCGGCGCCGAGCTTGTCGATCTCGTCCAGCAGGAAGAGCGGGTTGGAGGTCTTCGCCTTCTTCATGCCCTGGATGACCTTGCCGGGCATGGAGCCGATATAGGTCCGCCGGTGGCCGCGCACCTCCGCCTCGTCCCGCACGCCGCCCAGCGACATGCGCACGAAGTTGCGGCCGGTGGCCTTGGCGATCGACTTGCCGAGCGAGGTCTTGCCGACGCCGGGCGGCCCGACGAGGCAGAGGATCGGGCCCTTGATCTTCGGCGAGCGCGACTGCACCGCCAGGTACTCGATGATCCGCTCCTTGACCTTCTCCAGGCCATAGTGGTCGGCATCGAGCACCTTCTCGGCCTCGATGATGTCGTTCTTGATCTTGCTGCGCTTCTTCCAGGGGATGCTCAGCATCCAGTCGAGGTAGTTGCGCACCACCGTCGCCTCGGCGCTCATCGGGCTCATGGTCCGGAGCTTCTTCAGCTCGGCCATCGCCTTCTCGCGCGCCTCCTTGCTCAGCTTGGTGGCCTTGATCCGGGCTTCCAGCTCGGCGGCCTCGTCCTTGCCGTCCTCGCCCTCGCCCAGCTCCTTCTGGATCGCCTTGAGCTGCTCGTTCAGGTAGTACTCGCGCTGGGTCTTCTCCATCTGCCGCTTCACGCGGTTCCGGATCCGCTTCTCCACCTGCAGGACGCCGATCTCGGATTCCATGTGGGCGAAGACCCGCTCGAGCCGGGCGGAGGTCGCCGCCGTCTCCAGCAGCTCCTGCTTCTCCGGGATCTTGAGCGAGAGATGGGCGGCGACGGTGTCGGCCAGCTTGTTCGGGTCGTCGATCTGGTTGATCGAGACCAGCACCTCCGGCGCGATCTTCTTGTTGAGCTTGATGTACTGCTCGAACTGGCCGACCACCGTGCGGGCCAGCGCCTCGGTCTCCGACGCCTGGCCGGCCGGCTCCTCGAGCGGGGTGGCATAGGCCTCGAAGTGGGATTGGGTCTCCTTCCAGCCGGCGATCCGCGCGCGGCGGCCGCCTTCGACCAGCACCTTCACGGTGCCGTCCGGCAGCTTCAGCAGCTGCAGCACGGTGGAGACGGTGCCGACGGCGAAGAGGTCGTCCGCGCCCGGGTCGTCCTGGGCGGCATTCTTCTGGGCGACCAGCAGGATCTGCTTGTCGTCGCGCATCACCGCTTCCAGGGCGCGCACCGACTTCTCGCGCCCGACGAAGAGCGGGACGATCATGTGCGGGAAGACGACGATGTCGCGGAGCGGCAGCACGGGGAGCAATTCGCCGCGGAGGGTTTCAGGCTTTTCCGCCATTGTGGACCTCGCTGAAGGACAGTCGACGCCGGCACCACCCGCATTCGGCATGCTGCCAGGCGTCACGGGATTGCCGATGAGATGGGAACCCGGCAGTCCCCAACAATCCCTTGAAATGGAGGGCGGCCGTGCATCGGCCGCCCCGGTCCGGCATTGCGGCTGGCAGGCTCAGGCGGAGGACTGCTCCGCCGCCCGCTCGCCATAGATGAAGAGCGGGGTGGCGCGGCCCTCGGCCACCTCGCGGTTCACGACGACCTCGTCCACGTCGTCCATGCCCGGCAGGTCGAACATGGTCGACAGCAGGATGGTCTCCATGATGGAGCGGAGGCCGCGCGCGCCGGTCTTACGCTGGATGGCGCGGGTGGCGACCGACCGCATCGCGTCCTCGGTGAAGGTGAGCTTCGTCCCCTCCATCTCGAACAGACGCTGGTACTGCTTGACCAGGGCGTTCTTCGGCTTGGTCAGGATCTCGATCAGCGCCTTCTCGTCCAGGTCCTCGAGCGTGGCGATCACCGGCAGGCGGCCGATGAACTCGGGGATCAGGCCGAATTTCAGCAGGTCCTCGGGCTCGACCTCGCGCAGGATGGCGCCGGCGCGGCGGTCGTCCGGGGAACGGACCTCGGCGCCGAAGCCGATGCCCGAGCCCTTGCCGCGGGCGCCGATGATGCGCTCGAGCCCGGCGAAGGCGCCGCCGCAGATGAACAGGATGTTGGAGGTGTCCACCTGCAGGAATTCCTGCTGCGGGTGCTTCCGGCCGCCCTGCGGCGGGACGGAGGCGACGGTCCCCTCCATGATCTTCAGCAGCGCCTGCTGCACGCCCTCGCCGGAGACGTCCCGCGTGATGCTGGGGTTGTCCGACTTGCGGCTGATCTTGTCGACCTCGTCGATGTAGACGATGCCGCGCTGGGCGCGCTCCACGTTGTAGTCGGCGGCCTGCAGCAGCTTGAGGATGATGTTCTCCACATCCTCGCCGACATAGCCGGCTTCGGTCAGCGTGGTCGCATCCGCCATGGTGAAGGGGACGTCGAGGATGCGGGCGAGGGTCTGCGCCAGCAGCGTCTTGCCGGACCCGGTGGGGCCGAGCAGCAGGATGTTCGACTTCGCGATCTCGACGTCGTTGTTCTTCGCGCCGTGCGCCAGCCGCTTGTAGTGGTTGTGCACCGCCACCGACAGCACGCGCTTCGCATGGTCCTGCCCGATGACGTAGTCGTCGAGGACCTTGCAGATCTCCTTCGGCGTCGGCACGCCGTCGCGCGACTTCACGAGGTGCGTCTTGTGCTCCTCGCGGATGATGTCCATGCACAGCTCGACGCATTCGTCGCAGATGAACACGGTGGGTCCGGCGATGAGCTTGCGGACCTCGTGCTGCGACTTGCCGCAGAACGAGCAGTAGAGGGTGTTCTTCGAGTCGCCGGACTTGCTCATGGGCACTCCGCCTGGATGGGCTGACCGGGGCCGCCGCGGCCTTCCGGGTCGGGAAGGCGCAGCCGGTCCCGGCTCCGACCCCCGTAGCCGAGGGGGGACCTGGGGTGGGACTGTAGCCCCCCTGTCATCAGGGGGGAAGCATAACGGCAGGCGCCGGCGGCCGCCGGTCGCAACCGGGACGGCAACATCGCGTCAGGATGCCGCCCGGGCCGGCGACCGGGGCCGGTCGGGATCAGGCCTTGGTCTCGGCGCCGGGGGCGGCCGGCCGCTGCTCGACCACCTGGTCGATCAGGCCGAAATCCCGGGCTTCCTCGGCCGACATGTAGGTGTCGCGCTCCAGCTTCCGCTCGATCGCCTCGATCGGCTGGCCGGTGTGCTTCACGTAGATCTCGTTCAGCCGCTGCCGCAGCTTCAGGATCTCGCGCGCCTGGATCTCGATGTCCGTCGCCTGGCCCTGGGCGCCGCCGGAGGGCTGGTGGACCATGATGCGGCTGTTCGGCAGGGCGAAGCGCTTGTCCTTGGCGCCGGCGGTCAACAGCAGGGATCCCATGGAGGCGGCCTGGCCGATGCACACCGTGCTCACCGGGCTGCGGATATACTGCATGGTGTCGTACATCGCGAGGCCCGAGGAGACCACGCCGCCCGGACTGTTGATGTAGAAGGCGATGTCCTTGTTCGGATTCTCGCTCTCGAGGAACAGCAGCTGGGCGCAGATCAGGGCCGAGACCTGGTCGAAGACCGGGCCGGTCAGGAAGATGATCCGCTCCTTCAGCAGGCGCGAATAGATGTCGAAGGCCCGCTCGCCCCGCGCCGTCTGCTCGACGACCATCGGCACCAGGGTGTTGTTGTAGACCTCGACCGGATCACGATCCCGCATGGGAATTCCTCTTCGACTCAAAGGCTCGACACGGCGATGGCAACCGATGCCGGCCGGCGGGCAAGGCTAACCGGCAGGGGTTAATGTGGTGCATCGGCACCGCCGCCGGAAGCCCCGGCCGTTCGGCGGGGGTCGCATGCCGGGGTGGCTGGAAACTGAACCGCTGCCGCTTCAGGGCGGGGCGGCCGCCGCACCGCCCGGCGCCCCGGGCCACGCGGCCCGCCGGCCGGGACGAATCGCCCGCCGGGGAATGCCCGGCGGGCGGGGACTCGCGGATCTCGGGGGGCCTTTCGGCCCCCGGCCGGGGGTCGCCGGGGAAGCAGCGCCCCCCGGCATCAAGCGGTGGTCTGGGGCGCCGTCAGCTCCTCGGGGGAGACCTGCTTGTCCGTGACCTGGGCCAGCTCCAGCATGAAATCCACCACCTTCTCCTCGAAGATGGGGCTGCGGAGGTTGTTCGCCGCCTCGGGGTTCTTGCGGAAGAACTCCATCACCTGCTGCTCCTGCCCCGGGTAGCGCGCGGCTTCCTGCCGCATGGCGCGGGCCAGCTCGTCGCCGGTGACGGTGATGTTGTTGGTCCGGCCGATCTCGGACAGCAGCAGGCCGAGCCGGATGCGGCGCTCCGCGATGCCGCGGTACTCCGCCTTCAGCGTCTCCTCGTCCTTGCCCTTGTCGTCGTCGTCCAGGCGGCCGGCCTTCAGGTCCTGCTCCACCCGCTGCCAGATCTGGCCGAACTCCGCCTCCACCATGCCCTGCGGCACCGGGAAATCGGCCTTCTCCGCCAGCCCGTCCAGCAGGGCGCGCTTCACCTTCAGCCGGGCCAGCTGGTCGTATTCCTGCTGCAGGCTGCCCTTCACGGCATCCTTCAGCGCGTCCAGCGTCTCGAAGCCGATCGACTTCGCCAACTCCTCGTCGGCCGGCGGCGTCACCGCGCGCTTCAGCGCCTTGGCGGTCACGGTGAAGGTCGCCGCCTTGCCGGCCAGGTCCTTCGAGCCGTAGTCCTCCGGGAAGGTCACCTTCACCAGCCGCTCGTCGCCGATGTTCATCCCGACCAGCTGCTCGGTGAAGCCGGGGATGAAGCCCGGCCCGTCCACCTCGACCGGCATGTCGGTCGCGGTGCCGCCCGGGAAGGCCTCGCCCGGCCCCTCCTCGCCCTCGGCCGGGTCGATGCGGCCGACGAAGTCGCAGACCAGGATGTCGCCCTTCTCGGTCGGCTTCGGCTCGGCCACCTCCTCGAGCTTGCGGTTGCGGGAGGCGATGGTCTCCAGCGCCTTCTGCACCTGCTCCTCGGACGCCTCGGCCTTCAGCCGCTCCACCGCGATGCCGGCGAAGTCGGGCATGGCGATGTCGGGCATCACCTCCAGCTCGACCTTGAACTCCAGGTCGGCCTCGGGGGCGAAATTCACCAGCTCGATCTTCGGCTGCAGGGCCGGGCGCAGGCCACGGTCGGTGACGACCTGGTCGGTCGCCTTGTTGACGGACTGCTCCAGCACCTCGCCCATCACCGCCTGGCCGTAGCGCTGCTCCACCACCTTGGCGGGCACCTTGCCGGGGCGGAAGCCGGGCAGGCGGAGGTCGCGGCCCAGCTCGGCCAGGCGCTTGCTGCGCTCGGCCGCGATGTCGCCGGCGGGGACCACCACCGTGAAGGCCCGCTTCAGACCCTCGTTCGCGACCTCGGTCACCTGCATCGTATCGTTTCCATCAGCCCAGAGAAGGACAGGCAGCCTGGTGCGGGCGGAGGGACTTGAACCCCCACGGCTTGCGCCACTGGAACCTAAATCCAGCGTGTCTGCCAATTCCACCACGCCCGCGCGGCCAGCCCGCGAAGATCGAAGGGGCCGCGTGTAGCGCAGGCATGGCGGGTTTGAAAGGAGGGCGGGGCGGCGACCATGCCGGTTGCAGCCGACTGGTCGGCCGACTAGTCTATCCGCCATGGACGGCAGCATCGGCGCCTATGAGGCGAAGACCCATCTCTCCGCCCTGCTCGACCGGGTGGAGAAGGGCGAGAGCCTGACCATCACGCGCAACGGCAGGCCGGTCGCGCGGCTGGTGCCGGTGGAGGCGGCGCAGGCGGCGCCGGATGCGGCGCAGGCCGTCGCCTCCCTCCTCGCCTTCCGGGAAGCGTTGCGGTCGAAGGGCGCGCAGGTCACCCGGGCGGAGATCCGCGGCTGGATCGAAGACGGGCGGCGCTGACGCCATGCCGGGGGTCGTCCTCGACGCCTCCTTCGCGCTCGCCTTTATGCTGCCCGACGAGGCACAGCCGCTGCCGGGCGAGGCGCTGGCCGGAGCCGCGGTGCTCGGCCTGACCGTCCCGGAACTCTGGTGGATCGAGGTGGGACACGCCGCCCTGCAGGCGGTTCGCCACGGCCGGATGACGGAGGCGGAGCGACGCGACGGGTTGGCGCGCCTCGCCCGGCTGCCGATCGAGACCGATGCGGAGGGACGGCTGTTCGCCTGGACGGCGACGACGGCCCTGGCCGAACGGCATCGCCTCAGCCTCTACGACGCAACCTATCTCGAACTCGCGCTGCGGCTTGGCGCTGCCCTGGCGACCCTGGACGCGGCCCTGCGCCGGGCCGCCGCGGCCGAGGGCGTGGCGCTGCAACCGGCCTGACGCTGCATCACCCCAGAAGCGCCTGGGCGCAGGCATCCAGGATGGCGTCCACGTCCAGCCCGTATTCCCGGTACAGGTCGGGGATGTCGCCGGCCTGGCCGAAATGGTCCACGCCCAGCGGCACCACCTTCTGGCCGCGCACCGCGCCCAGCCAGGCATGCGCCGCCGGGTGGCCGTCCAGCACCGTCACCAGCGCGGCGTCCGGCGCCAGCGGCGCCAGCAGCTGCTCCACCCAGGACGGCCCGCCGAAGCCCTGCCGCGCCTTGCGCCGCGCCGCCAGCCAGCCGGCATGCAGCCGGTCGGGGGAGGTGATGGCCAGCAGCCCGGCCCCCGGCTCCTCCTCCCGCAGCTGCTCGAAGGCGGCCATCGCCTCCGGCGCCACCGGGCCCTGATAGGCGATGGCGATGCGAGCGCCCGGCGCCGGCGGCACCAGCCAGTAGCCGCCCGCCACCACCGCCTCGGCGTCCAGCGGCCGCGGCGCCTGCTCCAGCCCGCGGGTCGAGAGCCGCAGCCAGACCGAGGAGCCGTCCGGCGCCTGCATATGGCCGAAGCCCCAGCGCATCAGCGCCGCCACCTCGTCGGCGAAGGCCGGCTCGAAGCTCGCCAGCCGGTCCTGCGCCATGCCGATCAGCGGGGTGTTCAGCGACTGGTGCTGCCCGCCCTCCGGCGCCAGGGTGAGGCCGGAGGGCGTGCTGACCAGCATGAACCGCGCATCCTGGTAGCAGCCATAGATCAGCGCATCGAGGCCGCGGTTGACGAAGGGATCGTAGACCGTCCCGATCGGCAGCAGCCGCGCCCCGTACAGGTCATGCGCGAGGCCCAGCGCCGACAGCAGCAGGAACAGGTTCTGCTCGGCGATGCCGAGCTCGATGTGCTGGCCTTCGGGCGACATGCCCCAGCGCTGCGCCGAGGCCAGCTTGGCATCCCGGAAGACGTCGTTCTTCAGGTGCCGGTCGAAGATGCCGCGCCGGTTCACCCAGGGGCCGAGATTGGTCGAGACCGTCACGTCCGGGCTGGTGGTGACGATGCGCCGGGCCAGCGCCGCCGCCTCCCCATGGCCGCGGCCCAGCTCGGCCAGCACCTCGCCGAAGGCCTGCTGGGTGGACATCTTCCGCCCGGCAGCGACGCGCGGCACCGGGAAGCCGGCGCCCGGCACGGGCACCGGGTCGGCCTGCAGCCGCCGCCCCTCGGGCGCGACCGGGCGGGCGAAGGGCACGCCGTCCACGAAGGCGCGCATCTCCGCCTCGGGGATGTCGAGGCCCTCGAAGGGGTCCCATTCATGCCCGTCGCGGATGCGCATCTCCGCCTTGAAGACGGCCATCTGCTCCCGGGTCATCAGCCCGGCATGGTTGTCCTTGTGCCCGGCGAAGGGCAGGCCCATGCCCTTGATGGTGTAGGCGATGAAGCAGGTCGGCTGGTCGCCCGCGGCGTCCTGGGCGCGGAAGGCCTCCAGCAGCGTTGCCACGTCCTGGCCGCCCAGGTTGGTCATCAGCGCGCCCAGCTCGTCATCCGACAGCGGGTCGATGATGGCGCGGATCCCCGGCTCCCGCCCCAGGTCGGTCAGCAGCGCCGCGCGCCAGGCGGCGCCGCCCTGGAAGGTCAGCGCGGAGTAGAGGCTGTTCGGGCAGTCGTCGATCCAGCGGCGGAGCGACTCCCCGCCCTCCCGCGCGAAGGCCGCTTCCAGCCGCCGCCCGTATTTCAGGGTGACGACATTCCAGCCCATGTCGCGGAACAGGCCCTCGATCCGGCCGAAGAGCCGGTCCTGCACCACGCTGTCCAGGCTCTGGCGGTTGTAGTCGATGATCCACCAGACATTGCGGATGTCGTGCTTCCAGCCCTCCAGCAGGGCCTCGTAGATGTTGCCCTCATCCAGCTCGGCGTCGCCGACGATCGCCACATGGCGCCCCGCCGGGATCTCCGGCCGGCCCAGCCCGTGCAGCTTCACATAGTCCTGCACCAGGCTGCCGAAGCTGGTCAGCGCGACGCCGAGGCCGACGGAGCCGGTGGAGAAATCCACCTCCGTCCCGTCCTTGACCCGCGACGGATAGGGTTGGATGCCGCCGAATTGCCGCAGCGTCTCCAGCTTCTCCCGCTGCTGCCGGCCGAACAGGTAGTTCACCGCATGGAAGACCGGGCCGGCATGCGGCTTGATGGCGATGCGGTCCTGCGGCTTCAGGATCTCGAAGTAGAGCGCCGTGATGATTGAGACGACGGAGGCCGAGGAGGCCTGATGGCCGCCCACCTTCAGCCCGTCCCGGTTCGGCCGGATGTGGTTGGCGTGATGGATCATCCAGGCCGAGAGCCAGAGCAGCTTGCGCTCGATGGCATGCAGCAGGCGGAGGCGCGGCGCCTCCGGGTCGCGGTCGTCCGGATTGGTGACGGGCCCGGGCCCGCTCGAGGTCAGGACGTTCACCCTGCTTCTCCCACGACACGTCTTGGCATGGCTTGTGGCCCGGCCTTGGGCCAGCCCGCAAGGCCCCTCCGCCCGCTGCCTGGCCCGCGTCGCCAGGGGCCCTCCGGCCCTGGCCGCTGCCGGGCGGGCAGGCGCGCCCCGCGCCATGCGGGCATGCCGGCGCGGGACGCGGCGGCAGCGGCAGCGGTACATCCGGCCGCCACGGCGGGGGCGTCCCCGGCGCGCGGCGCGACGAACGGCATGCCGGCACCCCCCCCGGAGGCGGCTTCCGCCCCGTCGCGGCGCAGGCCCGCTCGGCGCCCCCGACCCGCCGCCGCCTGGCCGGGCCATTGCCGCCGCGCCCCATCGCGGCCCATCACAGGGGGGTCAGGCAAACGGGACGTCATCCCGGGCCCGGGACCGCGCCGCTATCGTCCCGCGCGCTTCCAGGGAATTGTGTATCGCATGCGACATCCCGGCCTGCTGGTCCGGCTCCTCCTCGGCACCCTGCTGCTCGCGGCGCCGGCCATGCTGAACCGGCAGCCGCTGCTCTACGAGGACATCTTCGCCTATCTGCGCGGCCCGGCGGTGCTGCTGGCCCAGGCCGGCGGCCCGCGCTTCCAGAATGCCTGGTCCCGCATGGGCCCGCCCGCCTCCGAAACGGCGGCCGCGGCACCCGCGCCGGTCGCCCCGCCGGTCGCGGCGCCCCCGGCCGCCACCCCCGCCGAGAAGGCCGAGCGCCATATCGAGGCCGGGCGGTCCATCTACTGGGGCAGCCTCGCCTATCTCGGCTGGTTCGCCGGCGGCTTCTGGGGGCTGGTGGTGCTCCAGGCGGCGCTGGTCGCCTGGCTGCTCGACCTGCTGCTGCTCCGGCTGCTGCGGCTGGGGCCGGGCTGGTATGCCGGGGCGCTGTCCGGGCTGACCCTCGCCACCCCCCTGCCCCTCTACATCGCCTATGTCATGCCGGACCTCTTCGCCGCCCTCGGCATCCTCGGCGCCGGGCTGCTGCTCGGCTTCTGGGGCGCGCTGCGGCAGGGGGAGCGGCTGGCGCTGCTGCTGCTGACCGCCTTCGCCGCCATGGCGCATGCCAGCCACCTGCTGACCCTGGCGGCGCTGCTGGCGCTGGGGACCGGCGCGGCGCTGCTGGGCCGGCTGCCGGCGCCGCGGCGGGCGCCGCTGCTCGGCCTCGCCGCCTGC